>DIZY01000133.1:0-9448 GCA_002428055.1 Helicobacteraceae bacterium UBA6016 | reverse complement strand
TTTAGCGAAGTTCATGCTAATTTTCTTGTGAATTTCGGTGATGGAAAAGTTGAAGATGCTCTCGAAATTATAGAGTTGGCGCAGAAAAAAGTGCTTGAAAATTCAGGTGTAAAATTGGAGCTTGAAGTAAAAATTATTTAGAAGAGGCAAAAGCCCCTTCTAGGTTTAAATTAGTGACAACCGCCGCCGCAGCAAGATGAACCTGTTGCGCCTGCAGCTTTTGCAGCCTCAAGAGCAGCTTCGTAGTTTGGCTCAGCCGTTACTTCGCTTACTAGCTCTTTATAAACTACAGTTCCTGCTTTGTCGACCACAAATATTGATCTAGCCGTAAGACCTCTAAGCACGCCTTCTCCGATTAGCACGCCGTAAGCTTTTGCAAACTCTTTGCCTCTGAAGTCTGAACATACATCAAGGTTTTCGATACCTTCAGTTGTACAAAATCTTCCAGCGGCGAACGGAAGGTCCATAGATACGATTTGGATTTTTGCGCCATTGATTTTTGCAGCGTCAACATTAAATCTTCTAGTCTCGGCAGCACATACTGCAGTATCAAGAGATGGAACCGCTACGATTACTTGGATACAATCACTCTCTCCACCTACTACTACATCTGCAAGAGCTTTATTTGGAAGAGTTATCGCAGGTGCTTTATCGCCTACTTTTACTTCTGTTCCTTCTAGATTTACCGGGGTGCCTTTGAATAGTACTGATGCCATTTTGAAATCTCCTGTTTTGATTTTTTATATTCATCTCACCAAAAAACTATACCTAAAAGGTAAAACATTTTAGTTGATTTGCGCAAATTTTAGGCTAAAAAAGATAAATTTTGTCTTAATTAGAAATTTGCTCTTGAGGCAACATCAAAATCTGCATAATTTTTGAACATTTTTTTCTCAAAACACTCAACTCCAACTCTGCCTATCATTGCGGCGTTATCGGAGCAAAACTCCATTTGTGGAAATAAAAGTTCAAAACGATATTTCTTTGACAAAATCTCAAGTTCAGCTCTAAGTTTTTTATTCGCCGCCGCTCCGCCTACTATCCCAAGCAGTTTTGGCGGATTATCTCGCACGATTTGTTTTATTTTGAATATCAAATGAGCCACTGCTACTTTTTGAAACGAAGCGGCAAGATTTGCTTTTTTTTGCTCATCCAACTCGCCCACTTCCTCTATTTTGAGTCTAAAAGCGTTTTTGAGACCCGAGTAGCTAAAAGCGGGTCTGTTATCTTGAAGCGCAACAGGCAGTTCATAGGCATTTTCATTCCCTTTTGCCGCCCACTCTTCAATGAGAGGACCTCCTGGATAACCAAGCCCCAACATCTTTGCCGCCTTGTCAAAGCTCTCGCCGAAGCTATCGTCCATCGTCTTTGCAATAAGCTCAATATTTGACATATCACGCACTCTCATATACTGCGTATGCCCACCGGAGACCAGCAGGACATCAAGAGGCATAGTCGTTTCAGCCTCAATAAAAAGAGAGTAGATATGCCCGACCAAGTGGTTGACTGGGATAAGTGGCACGCCTAGCGTTATTGCCACGCTCTTTGCCATCGATACACCCTCCACAAGGGAGACCACAAGCCCCGGCTCGTTCGTCACGGCAACGGCTTTGATGTGCGGCAGATATTCGCTTGCCGACTCCAAAAGCCTCGGTAACGCCGTAGCGTGAAGACGGCTAGCAAGCTCTGGCACTACGCCGCCGTAGATGCTATGTTCGGCATCTTGCGATATTTTACGGTGAAATATCAGTTTTTTTGTTGCTATCTCGGTTAACGCTAGTGCGCTGTCGTCACAGCTTGATTCGATGGAGAGTATCATGCTGTTATCCAATCATACGAAAATTGCCATGCGCCGTATCCGCTATCAGAGTTTAGATGCCCGCCATTTTCTACTGTTTTCATCTCGCAATTTAGCTCGTTTTGTAGCTCGTCTGCTTCATCTACGCTCATATATTTGTCATTGGTACTCGCCACAAAAAGTGCATTGTTTGAGAGCGTAGCTGCTTTTGGATACGGAAAAAAAGTATCTATCGCTTTGATATTCGTACTTCTAGCAGGAGGAGCGACGAGAAGCACCTTTTCAAACACAGCCCCAGGGTGAGCCTTGGCATACCAAAACCAGAGCATATTGCCCAGTGAATGACAGACTACTCTATCGGGCCCGAATGACTCTATTATCTGCTCCAAGCTCTCCAGCCACACCTTTTTGCGAGGCGTGTGCATGAACGGTAGTTGTGGAAAATACACAGGATACCCGTCCGCCGCAAGTCTAGCGGCAAGCCAACTTTGCCAGTGCGGAAAATCGCTTCCACCCCAACCGTGCAAAATTAGTATTTTAGGTTTTGATGATGGAGTTTGCATACTCTCTCACCTCTTTATCAAGGGCAAATACATCGTCTATCGAGGAGGGCTCAGACATTCCATACTTATCGTATACCGCAAAAATAGTGTTCGCCACTTCGCCGAAAGCGACTTTTCCATCCAAAAATGCCGCCACGGCAACTTCGTTTGCCGCGTTTATCGCCAATGCGGACGATGGTCGAGAGAGAAGCTCGCCTTTGAGCCTCCACGCCGGATACCTCGCCTCATCTATCGCTCTAAACTCCATAGAGCCGAGAGCCACCAAGTCTATGGGCTTTAGCAGATTTTTGTCCGCCCTGCCGGTGAGCGCATACGATATGGGAAGACGCATATCAGGCTCGCTCATCTGCGCCGTTGTGACACCGTCGTCAAACTCTATCATGGCGTGTATCGTGGAGCTAGTCTCAATGATAGCGTCATACGATATATCGCCGCCAAACAGCCAGTACGCTTCAATAATCTCAAAGAGCTTGTTCACCATCGTGGCGCTGTCCACCGTTATTTTGCGCCCCATCGTCCAGTTTGGGTGTCTTAGTACATCACTAACGCTTGAAGCGTATATCTGCTCAAGCGGAGCGTCCCTTAATGCGCCGCCGCTCGCCGTTATCGTCATTTTTCGGATACCGCAGCCACGGTTTAGATACCAGAGGGCGAAGTGTTCGCTATCTACGGGGATAATTTTGGAGCCGTCTATGAATTTACCTGCCGCCACCAAGGATTCTTTATTAGCGAGAGCAATCTCTTTGTCCGCCTCCATGCACCAAAGCGTCGAGGATAGTCCCGCGAAGCCTACTATCGCATTTAGCACTTTTTTGGAGGTGGTTTTCTGAAGAGCCTCAAAAAGACCCTCTTCGCCGTAAAACATCTGTGTTCCGAGAAAGTTGTCACCAAGCGAGCTATCTTTGTTTTGAAGGCAAGCATATTTTGGACGAAATTTTTCTATCTGTTTTTTTAGCAGTTCGCAGTTGTTGCCCGCAGATAAAAGCTCTACGGGTAGCTCCATTCTTGCACACACATCAAGGGCATTAACGCCGATGGAGCCGGTGGAGCCGAGAATTATCAATAAAGACCTCTGAGAAGTACCACCATTGCAACCGCACCAAATAGATGCCCATCAAGTCTATCAAGTACACCGCCGTGACCAGGGAGAAAATTGCCGCTGTCTTTTACATCGGCGTGTCTTTTGAGTGAAGATTCGAATAAATCTCCAAATATTGATGACATGGATACAAAAAGAGAGATAATTAGCGCTTTAAAAAACGGCAAAAATGTCATTCCCATCATTGTACCGATAATAGTCGCCACAAGTATACCGCCGAGTACGCCCTCTAGCGTTTTGTTCGGACTTGCAGGCGAAAAAGGCACTTTGCCAACGGCTTTGCCTGTAAAATACGCTGCCGTATCCGTGACGGCTACGATGACTACAAGCCAAAATAGCGATGCCATGCCGTAATCTTTGTAGAGTGCGAGCATAAAAAGCATTGGAGCTGTCGGATATAAAAACACCATCAGATCCCTAACGCCCCTTTGACTTTCAGAACCCTCCAAAAATCCAACCCTGTTTCTAAACGCAAGATATGAGCCGTAGACAAGAAGCACGAAAAATACAAGGTCTTCTGGATCAGTCATAAAATATGCCGCTATCCATATCGCTATTGCCGCAGGATAAAGAGATAATTTTTGGAGTTTAAAAAGCTTGTTTGCCTCTATAAATCCTAGAAAATAGAAAACCCCCATAAAAGCCCAAGTAAGAAAAAATATGTCCAAGAGCATAACGGACAAAGTAGCACCGATAAGTACAAATGCGGTCAAATATCTCTCTTTGGAGGCTAGCAAAAATTGCGGTGTTGGCAAAATAAATTTCCTTAAATATTAAACTTTCAAATCTAGGATATGGTCTGATTTGCGAGGCTCTTCGGGCTCCTCTTTTTTTTCTCTTTTTTCAGACTCATATTGCTCGTTGCCGCCGCCTCCATCTGCTTCGGCATTGATTTTTTGAGAACCGTCCATTTCGTCCACGGGTTCGATTTTTGGCTCTTTGTTTGCCTCCATTTCGGCAATAACAAAAGCTTGCATATCAAATCTTCCTGCTACGGCTTGATTAAGCTGTGCCACCAATGGGGAGGCTTGATTGGTATATATCTGGGAGCCTACCGGAGATACTGCCGCCATGGATTACTCCTTCTTTACGGTTAGCGTCTTAAAATTCACATAGTTGACATTTGCACCCTCTACCGGAGAAACATCTCTGCGTTTTGCATAATCCACCAAATACGCACCCCGTTCTGACACGGAGAGCTCCACACACATCTTTGCCGCAAACTCCAAAATATCGTCCGCCACACTCTGTCTATCGGTACGCAAAATAGCATGAGCGGATGGCAAATCTTTGATATGAAACCACAAATCATTTGCTTTGGAGAATTTTAGCAATTTTTCGTTTCCTTTTCGGTTTTTCCCGACACTTATTTTATAGCCTTTGTAAAAAACCTCGAAAATATCGCTAGATTCCTCTTTTTTATCGCTATCTTTGCGCTTTGGAGTGAAGAGTCTTACCCCGTCCTCATCGTTAGCCGAAGCAACCGCACTTCTTTGAGCCCTCAAAAACGCAAGCCTCTCGCCCACAGACTCTTTTTCCTGATGTATTCCATCGGCTTTTTTACGGAGTTTTTTAGCCTTTTGGTAAAAAAAGTTCAAAATCTCTTTTTGGCTTCTAAAATCAGGAAGCTCTATCGTGATTTCCTCGCCCTCATATCCGTTAAGCGTGACGCTCTTTTGGTGCGGGCTCAAAAGATGAGCATTGGATAACAGCAAATCCCCGACTTTAAGAGCTTCATCGGCTTTTGCAGAGAGCTTTGCAGGCTCTTCAAACGAAGACAACAGCTCTTCTAGCTTCTCTATTTTTCTATCTATCTGCGCTATTTTCTGGTTTTTTAGATTTTCAAGGCGGGTTTTTTGTTTTTGCGACACCAAACCCGCAAGATACGCATCCACATCGTCTATCTGTATATCCGAAAAAGCAAAAGGCGGAGGCGGAGGCAAAAGCAGTTTTTCTCCCACGCGCACATCCCTTACGCCGCTCGTCTCGTATCTGAGCGCAGAGATGATGACGCCGCTCTCGTCCGTGATAATCGCATTTGCGCTCTTACCTGTAAACTCTAGCGTCAAACACGCTTTTTGCTCTTTATAGCCGAGCTTGACGGCGGTGTATATGTTGATGATTTTGTCGCTATCTAAAAGCTCTATTTTTTCAATGACGCATCTGGAAAAACACTTTGACAAAGCCATGTCAAAAGGGGCTTTGTACTCTTTTGGCGCCGTTGATTCGCTCTTAAAAACGAAGTTGTGCCCACGGGTCAAATCAAAAAAATATACCTCATCTCTGGAAAACTCAATCCTCAGTACGGAGTCTGCGATACGGGATATGCGTGTGATTTTGGTCTCAGACTGGAGTTTGGCGACGAGCGCTTTTAGTACGGCGTATTTCATGGCGTAATTTTACCTTTAAAAGCCAAAATCGGCTAAAATCACGACAAACAATAGAGAATATAAGGCAAAAAGATGGGACAAACAATAACCGAAAAAATATTTTCAGACCACGCAGGAAAGAGCGTAAAAGCGGGCGAGATAGTCAGAGTAAAAGTCGATATGACAATAGGCAACGACATTACGACGCCGCTTTCAATAAGAGCTTTTGAAGAGTCTGGAGCGACAAAACTGGCAAATCCTGAGGGGTTTTGCATCGTCATGGACCACTTCATCCCCGCAAAAGACATAGCGAGCGCCAATCAGGCAAGAATCAGTCGTGACTTTGCCGCAAAACACAATATGCCGTACTTCTTCGACGAAAAAGACATGGGCATAGAACACGCCTTGCTTCCTGAAAAAGGAATGGTAGTGCCGGGGGATGTCATCATCGGCGCAGACTCACACACTTGTACGCACGGCGCACTAGGCGCATTCTCAACGGGTATGGGAAGTACAGACCTTGCCTTCACCATGATAACAGGCGAAAACTGGTTTAAAGTGCCTGAGACTATCAAGGTCGTGTTCAAAGGCAAGCCGAGAGAGTTCGTCACAGGCAAAGACCTAATACTTGAAATCATCCGAATGATAGGCGTGGACGGCGCTCTTTATAAAGCTCTTGAGTTTACGGGTGACACTATCCAGTACCTTACGATGGACGATAGATTTAGCCTTTGCAATATGGCTATCGAAGCGGGTGCAAAAAACGGCATCGTCGCCGTAGATGAGACAACAAGAGCGTTTTTGGCTGACAAAAATCTTGCACGAACTCCAAAAGAGTTTTACTCAGATGCGAACGCCGAGTATTGTCAAGTGCTTGAGATAGATGTAGCGGCTCTTGAGCCTGTGATAGCATATCCGTTCCTACCGTCAAACGGTAAGCCGCTCAGCCAAGCAGTAGCCGACAAAATCAAGATAGACCAAGCCTTCATCGGCTCATGCACCAACGGCAGACTAAGCGACCTTGAAATGGCAGCAAAAATCCTAAAAGGCAAAAAGGTAGCCAAACATGTAAGGCTAATCATCACACCTGCAACGCAAAAAATCGCACTTCAGGCGTACAAACTAGGATATGTGGACATATTCGTAGAAGCGGGAGCGGTATTCTCAAACCCTACATGCGGCGCATGTCTAGGCGGATATATGGGCATCTTGGGTGACGGCGAAAGAGCAATAGCTACGACAAATAGAAACTTTGTCGGCAGAATGGGGGCTAGAACTTCGGAAGTTTATTTGGCTAACTCTGCGATAGCGGCGGCTAGTGCGATAGCTGGGTATATCGTGGGGCCTAAAGATTAAAATTAAGGAAACTAAAAGTGTCTTTATTAAGAAAGCTGTTCATAGGGGCCACTGTGGCTGTATTCGCAATTTTACTTGCAACAAATCCATCTCATGAATCGCTAGACCATGTGGCCATGAGTAAACATTATGCAAAAGTAGGTTTTATAGAAATTAAAAGACCGATTAAAACCGACATAGCCAGATTTTTAATTTTTTCAATAGGTACGATTGAAGTCTGGACAAACAAAGGAGATGTTACAAAACTTTACGATACGACAATTGTAAAATATTTCGGGATATTTGGAAATTGGTTTGAGCTTAAACAATAGCAATAATATGTAGCATTTGGAACAAGTGAATAAAGTGTGGATTTTGTAGGCTAAATAATAAAATCCCCGTCATCACTAAGCACCACAAGCCCTTCTAGCTCAGCAGTTGCCATGATGATACAATCAATAGAACTCCGTATCGTCTTGCCTCGTTTTCTAGCGTCAAAGTAGATTTTGGCGGCGAGCTTGAATGTCTCTAGCGTCGGATGATATATCTTTTGCGTCGATAGATATTTGTCTAGTAGGTCAAACTCTTTTTGGTTTTTTGCACCCTGTAAAATCTCTTGATATGTCAGCGACGAGATGCCGTAGGGCAAGCCGTTGGTCTCGGCGCGCTCAAATACGGCGGTGTTTTTGGTCTCTATACCTCTTAGGTGATTGATAAGTACCGATGTATCGACTAGATACACTATCTTGCCGCCCTGAGCGCCCTGTGATCATAGCCCTCGGCAAACTCTATCTTGCCTTTTAAGTCCATCATTGAGAGCCTCTTGTGGTTTGCGACAAACTCTCTTAGCGCTTCGTTTACTACGTCTTTTTTGGTTTTTAAGCTCGTATATTTCATTGCCTCTTGTATTAGCGTGTCATTTAGTTCTATGTTTGTTCTCATGGTGTATTCCAGTGTGTAAACTAATGTGTAAGCTTAAGTTTTTAAGGCTAAAGTTTTGCTGAATATTTGACAAACAAATCAAAATAGCATACAACTAACCGACAGCGTAAAAACCAATACAAAAGGCGCCTTTTTGTATAACTCCGCTTTTTCAAATCTCCGCATACTCATTCGTAGATACAATAACAGCTTTTGGTTTGACATTTACATAGCGGAGCAACGCAAGTAAATTAGCGATAAAATTAAAACCAAGGCTTTGTGCAATTTATCATGGAGATTAAAAATTTGATTAGCAAATTTTCGATGGAAAAATTTGGACCTCTATCCAATATACAAAGCGATACTTTAGGGCGTATAAATTTAATTATAGGCGAGAATAGTACAGGTAAAACATTTTTACTGAAAGCTCTTTATTCAATCATACGGTCGCAAGAAGAATATGGTAGAGGAGATGATCCCCGTGAAATTAATGAGATACTTAGCGATAAGCTATATTGGACATTTCAAACAGAAAAATTAGGAGACTTAGTGCAAAGGGGCGGAGGAAACCGCCTAAAAGCGTCTATTAGTATGCACGACAATACAAGCTTGGCATTTGAATTTGGACAAGATACCGCAAAGAAAGTAATCTCGCTTCATAATAATTTACCAAAGAGGTCTGCAAACTCTGTATTCTTGCCCCCAAAAGAGGTGTTGAGCTTATCAAAAATTATTTTAAAATCAGGGCTTCATGACAAGGTATTTGGCTTTGACGCTACTTATGTAGATTTGGCTTTGGCGCTGCAAAACCCAACACAAAAAGGTAGAAACTACGACGCATTTTCTACCTCAAGAGCAAAACTGGAAGATATGTTTCAAGGTCGTATAGAATTTGATATAAATGCCGACAAATGGGTATATAAAAAAGGCAATAGTAGCTTCTCTATCAACACGACTGCTGAAGGAATTAAAAAAATTGCTATTTTGGATACGTTGCTTGGGAATAGATTTTTATCGCCCGAATCAATAATCTTTATAGACGAACCAGAATCAGCCCTACATCCCATGGCAATAACTAAACTTTTAGAAATTATACAAATTCTTGTAGACGCTGGAATTCAATTTTTTATTGCAACGCATTCATATTTTGTTGTAAAAAAACTATATTTAATAGCCTTAAAAAATAGAGTATCTATCCCTGTTTTTATGCCGGGTAGCGACGGGAATTGGGAGCAACAAGACCTTAAAAACGGAATCCCCGATAATGAAATTATCAATGAATCCATAAGGCTCTTTAATGAAGAGCTTGAGGCGTCAATGGGATGAGCGCTGTTGTCATTAGAGAATCCGGTGTTGATTTTGG
>DIZY01000087.1:44504-51847 GCA_002428055.1 Helicobacteraceae bacterium UBA6016 | reverse complement strand
GCATCTTATTTTGCCTTATCGGCGCTATCTAGTCGTGCCAAGAGTAGAGCTTTTTCGGACATATCTTTGTCGCTATCGACAAAACGAGATGCGATAGCTCGAAATTCGTCTTGTATCTCTAAAAAGGCGTCTACAATGTCCGCATCAAAATGCGTGCCTTTGCCCTCCGTAATGATAGAGACCGCTTTTTCATGCGGCATACCTTCCTTGTAAACCCTGCGGCTAATAAGCGCATCATACACATCGGCGACCGCCATTAGCCTAGCCGATATGGGAATATCGTCGCCGCTTATACCAGTCGGGTAGCCGCTTCCATCCCATTTTTCTTGATGATAATAGGCTATCTCTTTGGCAATTTTCAAGAATTCTACTTGAGCGCCGAGTTGTTTTTCAGCGTGTATAATCGCGTCCCTGCCAAGCGTAGTATGCGTCTTCATAATCTCAAACTCATCGGTGTCAAGTGCGCCCTCTTTGTTGAGTATCTTCGGGTCGATATGCGCTTTGCCTATGTCGTGCAGTATTGCCGCATGTCCAAGCTCCTCTATATCATCATGACTAAGACCCAGTTTTTTACCTATCGCAATGGAGTAGATACAAACATTGACGCAGTGGCTGTAGGTGTAATAGTCATACGAGAGTACGCCGACCATAGACAAAAAAGTAGCGTTATCCCTTAGCAGGTTATCAAGGACAACCGTCGCAAGCCCCTTTGAGTCCTCTACCGCCTCTTTTGATTCAACATTATTAAAAAGCTCATCTACGACCATTACCGCCGTAGAATACACCATCTGAGAGCGCTCCTCTCTTGTTACGCTTTGGCTTTTGGATATATCCAAAACAGATTTTTTGAGGTAATTCCTCAAGAAAGGAAGCTCATCTTTGCGGACAAATATCTCCGCTCTATTTAGCTTTAAATCTTTTAGCCTATCTCCGGACAACGGATACTCTTTTGAGCAAAGAAGTACGCAATCTTTTTTGTTTTCGCACACGAATAGGTCAAAAGGCGCCGGGCGGGCAGGAGACAATACTCCGCTTGGAATAACATCTAGTTGTGAAATAAGCGTTTTATCAAAATCTTTTTGCATTTAAATACCGCTAACAACTTTTTTAAAAAGCGTTTGCGATGTATCCCCTTCCACAAACTCAACGGTGCCTGCCTTAAATCCGATACCGCATCCCTTTTTTTTTAAGAGTTCAAACTCTTTTTCCACTCTTTTAAGAAGTATTTTTGCCCCGTGTTTCTGGGTCTCCGTCGCTATGACGGCAAGCTGGTTTTTATCGACTTTAGCAAACAGGTCACTGGAGCGGAGCGTTCGTCTTAAGACTTTAAATATCATCTCCCAATCCTCAATTGATTCACACTCCTCTATCTCAAAAGATATAAGCGCAAGTGAAAAGCTTTTTTTGTATCTTTTGCATCTGGCTATCTCAAACTCAAGCATAGAGCGAAACTTTATCTTCTCTTTTGAATTTATCTGTGAGGATAGCATCTCTAACTTTCTATTAAACGACCTCTCCATTTCCGTAATATCTGTCATTGAAACGATAAAGTTACCCTTGGTAACCTCTGAGATGCCAAACTCCAGATAAAACTCTCTTTTTTCGGCTTTTCTACTATCATAAATTAGAAGTTTCGGCTCTTCGCTACCTTGTATAAAATCTTTTAGCCAATTTGTCGATAGCCGCTCAGCTTCGCCAAAATTAAACAAAGAGGCAAGATCCGGCAGAGTCAAGCCAAACTGCTTTACATTTTTTGCCCCAAAACAATCCAAAAACGCTTTATTTGCTTTAAGAATAGTGGTTCCATCCGTCTCAAATACGGGATTATCCTCGGCGTTTAAAATCTCCTGCATACACTTCGATTGAAATGCGGTAGCCCTCGTAAAAAGCGTTTCCATTGCTTTAAGTACGGATTCCGAGAGCTTTGGCATCGAGAGCGGCTTCATAACAAATCTATAAACGCCGAGATTAACCATCTCTATGAGCCTATGCGGCTCCACAAACCCGAGAGCCATAACAAGTTCACACTCCGTATTCAAGCTTTTTATTTTTGAGACAAATTCGACGATGTCCATCATCGCAAGCTTCAAATCCGTAATAACCAGTTGTGGGGATATGCGATTAAACTCTTTTAGCGCCTCCACAGGGTCTTTAATGTAGTGTATCGACTTTACTTTTGCGGCAAGCATCGCCTCTATTTGCAAGCTAAGCTCGCCTTCACAATCGATTACCAATACCGTAACTTTTCTCATAAAACTTTCATTCATAGCGGACCTCCAAGCGGACGCTGAAAGCGCAATATGTACGATTATATTTGTTAATAGTTAAACTTTAGATAAAAAGATAAAAGGGATTGTATGAACAGAGATAGAGCCGTTTTTTTGGATAGAGACGGAGTAATCAACATAGAAAAAGAGTATGCCCACAAAATAGAGGATTTTGAGTTTCAAAAAGGGGTTTTTGGGGCTGTAAAAAGCTTTTACGAAAAAGGTTATCTGATTATCGTAGTCACAAACCAGTCAGGAATAGCGAGAGGCTACTATACAAACGAAGATTTTTGGAGCCTTACGGAGTACATGGTCGGCGAACTTGAAAAGCACGGCGCAAAAATAGCAAAAGTCTACCACTGTCCGCACACTCCCGAGGATGGGTGCGATTGCCGAAAACCAAATCCGGGGATGCTGCTTGCCGCACAAAAAGAGTTTGATATAGATATGCAAAACTCATGGATGATAGGCGACAAAGAGGGCGATATAAAAGCTGCTCTTAATGCGGGAGTCGGGCATACCGTACTGGTTCGCAGCGGGCACAAAATAGACGAAGAAAACACCGAGGCGGAGTTCGTCGTTAACGGTATTTTTGATATAATTGAGACAATAAAATAGCAAGGAATTAGATGAAATACATCGATATTGACTTAAACGACAAAAGCATACTGATAACGGGCGGGGCTGGTTTTATAGGCTCGAGCGTAGCTTTTCACATACAAGAGAATTATCCAAAAGCACACATCGTAATATTTGACGCATTTGTACTAGGTCATTTCAAAAATCTGCAAGGTTTCAAAGGCGAAGTAATAGCGGGCGACATCACAGATCCTGTTGCGATGAAAAGACTAAAAGCGTTAAAGTTTGACTACATTTTTCACCAAGCCGCTATCTCCGATACGACCGTCATGGATCAAAAAAAGATGGTGGAGGCGAACACCAACGCATTCGGCGACATACTAGACCTTGCCGTAGAGATGGGCGCAGATGTGGTGTATGCAAGTAGCGCCGGAACATACGGCAACTCAGCCGCACCAAACTGCATAGGAAACGGTGAAGAGCCTGAGAATGTGTACGGCTTTAGCAAGCTGATGATGGACAATCTAGCCGCAAGATATATCAAATACCACCCAAACCTCAAAATCGTAGGACTACGATACTTTAATGTGTACGGTCCAAGAGAGTTTTACAAAGGCACTACGGCATCGATGATACTCCAACTGGGACTAAAACTATTAAGAGGCGATGCTCCAAAACTCTTCAAATGGGGAGAGCAAAAAAGAGACTTTGTTTACATTGAAGATGTCGTACAGGCAAATATTAAAGCTCTTGAAGCGACAAAAAGCGGGGTTTATAATGTCGGCGGAGGCGTGGCTAGGCAGTACAACGAGCTATTCGGTGCGCTCACAACCTCTATCGGCGTAGAGAGACAAATAGAGTACATAGACAACCCTTTCAAATTCTTCCAAAACCACACGGAGGCGGATATATCACAGACGAGAGAGTATCTTGGATACGAGCCTAGATTTACGCTTGAAGAGGGTATTAAGGCGTATGCGGACGAAATAAAAGCAATAGCAAAAAGAGAACTGGGCGTATGATAGAGAGGCTAAAAAAAAGACGCCCGAACATCCTCGTAGTCGGGGACTTGATGCTTGACTCATACCTATGGGGCGGCGCTGAGCGAATAAGTCCGGAGGCTCCCGTGCCTGTAGTGGCGGTCACCAAAGAGACAAAGAGCCTCGGCGGCGCCGGAAATGTCGTAGCAAACCTCATCAGCCTAGGGGCAAAGGTCTGTGTGTCTAGCATACTGGGAAGCGATGAAGCGGCAAAAATAATTAAAGAGAAGTTTGAGAGGCTTGGCGCCGATACAAGTGCAATATTTGAAGATGATGCCAGAGTCACTTCACTCAAAACCAGAGTTATGGCTGGCTCACACCAGATAGTCAGGTTTGACAAAGAGACAAAAAACGAAATAAATGAAGCAAATGAAGCAAAAATAGTCGGATTTGCATCCCAAAACGGCTCAAAGTTTGATGCAATACTGCTATCCGATTACAAAAAAGGTGTTTTGACGGATTCGCTTACACAGCGTCTAATCACTCTAGCAAACTCCCTAAACATCCCCGTACTCGCAGACCCAAAAGGCTCGGACTATACCAAATACAAAGGTGCGACGCTTCTAACGCCAAACAAAAAAGAGGCGTCTGAAGCCACCAAGATAGAGATAAAAGACGATACAAAACTGTTTGAAGCGGGAATCAAGCTAAAAAGAGAGTTAGAGCTCAAGTACTCCATTATTACGCTGTCCGAAGACGGCATCGGAATATTTGATGAGAGCGGAACCACGAAGCTACCGACTCTAGCGCAAGAGGTATTTGATGTAACTGGCGCAGGAGACACGGTACTTGCGGCTCTTGGCATCTCGCTTGCGATAGGAGCGGATATAGTAGAGGCGGCAAAATTTGCCAACAAAGCGGCGGCAGTAGTGGTCGCAAAAGTCGGAAGCGCCACCGTCACTTTGGAGGAGATAATCTCCTTTGAAACCAAAGAGGCAAACGAAGATTTTGAAGACAAAATAGTAGATAGGGCTTATCTAAAAAAAGCGGTAGAAGGACTAAAGGCGAGAGGCAAAAAGGTCGTATTTACAAACGGTTGCTTTGACATACTCCACAGCGGACATGTCAAATATCTCTCAGAGGCTAGAAAACTAGGGAGCGCACTCGTAGTCGGGCTAAATACCGATAGAAGCGTGAGAGAGCTAAAAGGCGAAGGTAGACCGATAAACAGCGAACTTGACCGCGCAAGAGTCCTTGCGGCTCTTGGATGTATCGACTTTGTTGCGCTTTTTGACGAGGAGACGCCAAAAGAGCTGATAGACTCTCTCGTGCCGGATATTTTGGTAAAAGGGGCTGACTATGAGCCTGAAAATATCGTAGGCTACGACACAGTCACAAAAAACGGCGGCAAAGTAATGACGATAGCCCTAGTTGACGGCAAATCAACGACAAAAACAATAGAAAGAATCAAGGCAAACTCTTGAAAATTGATTTTGGCAAAGCTCTCATCTATGGATTTGGGGCGCTGCTACTGGCTCCCGTGCTCTACTCGGTCGTTATGGCGTTCGTGCCGGAAAACGACAAAAGCGGCGTAACGGTGGCCTCCAGCGTAAGTGATCTAAGCGGAGCCCAGCTGTATAGCAAATGCGCACCTTGCCACGGCGATAACGGCGACGGCACAGAGGCTTATCCGCCGTTAAATACCCTAACCAAGGAAAAACTACTAGAGCTGATAGTAGGGTATCAAGCAGGAAGTTTCGGTGGCGGAAACAATAAAAAAATTATGCAGGTGCAAGTCGAGGGACTCAGTCATGAGGATGCCGCAAAACTAGCCGAATATGTCACAAAGCTAAAGCCTAGACAAAAAAGCGAAAAAGAGCTGCAAGATATGAAAAAAATCAAAAAAGAACAACAAATCGACATTACAGGGATAAGCTCATGAGAGAGATGATACAAAGCGAACTTAACGGACACATAGAGACGGCAAAGCTTGTGGCAGACACGATGCAAGAGAGTATACAAAAAGCGTGCGAAATGGCGGTAGATACGCTAAAGAATGGGGGTAAAATACTCATATTCGGCAACGGCGGAAGTGCGGCGGATGCACAGCATATAGCGGCAGAGCTGACGGGCAGATACAAAACCGAACGCCCTAGCCTTCCCGGCATAGCGCTCACTACCGACACCTCCGCACTAACGGCGATAGGCAATGACTACGGATATGACAGGGTATTTGACAGACAGCTAGAGGGTCTAGGAAACAAAGGCGACCTAGCGATAGGCATATCAACAAGCGGCAATAGCAAAAATGTAATAAGCGCACTGGAGTTGGCGAAAGCCAAGGGAATGAGAACGCTGGGGCTAAGTGGCAGAGACGGCGGCGGTATGAATAACACATGCGAGCTAAATATCGTCATACCTTCATCCGACACGCCTAGAATTCAGGAGATGCATATCGCCATCGGACATATTATTTGTCAGGCTATTGACGATAGCTTTAGATAACCTCTTTTACTGCCAACAAAACATCATCGACAGAAATAAGCCTCATACAATCATGATGCTTTAACGGGCAGACCCGTTTTTTGCACGGGCGACAATCCATATCTTTTTTGACTATCGCATATTTTGGATTGCCCCAAGCAGATGTCTCGCTATCATCGGTAGGACCGAATACTGCGACCGTCGGCACTTTAAAGGCAGCGGCTATATGCATCGGTCCGCTGTCGTTCGTGATAAATAGCTTTGCGGAGGCTATGAGCTCTATTAGCTCGTTCATTGCGGTCTTGCCGACTAGGTTTTTGTAGTTTTGTACATTTGCCAAGAGCAAAATAGCCTCAACCTCTTCACCGATTTTGACCTCATCTTTGCCGCCCACTACCGCTATATCATAGCTTTGCGACATCCGCACCGCCACTTCACCGAACTTCTTTGCGTCCCACCTTTTCGCCTCTCCGTACGCCGCACCTGGATTGATGATGCAAAGATTTTGCTTCTCCTCTTTTGCGCACAGCTTCAGCTCCTCCATAGCAACGGAGCAAAAAGGCTTTACTAATCCCAAATACCTCAAAACCTGATGCGTTTTTTTATCCTCTTTTGGAGCATCGGTCAAAAAATGAGAACGAAACTCTCTCGCATACCCGATACGAATCTTTGAACCGGTAAAAAACAGAAAAAGAGCAGACAAAAGAGAATTTTGAAGCGTCACGGCAATGTCGAAACTTCCTAGCTCTTTCGCTTTTTTGTAAAGCCAAAAAATACGGCTTTTTGACTTTTTACTCTCATCCGGCACTAGCTGCTCGACTCTTTCGTTATTTTCAAACAGAGCCAAAGCGGCGGCGGAGCCGACAAGGGTAAGCTTGGCGTCAGGATACGAAGCTTTAAGGCTCTCGATTGCAGGCGTCGCCATCACGGCGTCACCTAGCCAGTTTGGCAAACGGATTAGTATTTTCAAAAGGCTTCCAACACTTTTAGGGTCTCATCGAGGTTTCGCTCCACGCTAAACTCCGCCGATTTT
>DIZY01000087.1:35330-44469 GCA_002428055.1 Helicobacteraceae bacterium UBA6016 | reverse complement strand
CATTTCCAAAATAGCCACATCGTGCGGATTTTTCATCACAAACCGCTCATCAAGTATCTCCGCCGCACCGTTTTGCGCAGTAGTTACCACGGCGCACCCTCCAGCCATAGCCTCAAGGCAGACATTTGAAAAAGGCTCATAACGAGTGGGAAACAAAAATATATCGGCCGCGGCATAGAACGCATCGGCGTCCCGTCTAGCTCCGGTAAAAATAGCGTTTACGCCAAGCTTTGACGCCTCATGCTTATATTTTTTGATATTTTTTTCTTTGCCGACTATTATTGCCGTAAAATTTCTGTTTTTTAGTTTTGAAACAAGGCTCAAAAACTCCGCTCCGCCCTTTCGCATAAAGCCGCTACCGACAAAAAGTATGATTTTTTGTCCCGCCTTTATCCCAAACTCATCTTCTATTTTTCGTCTAGCTTCATTCTCATCTACATCGCTTTTCGGTACGCCGTTGTAGACTACCTCTATTTTGGAGTTGTCTATGCCATAGTACTTTATGATGTCGTTTTTTACAAAATAAGAGTTGGCGATTATTTTGCGTGAGTTTTCAAAAGTGCGTTTTTCGAGATGAAGGTATGTAAACTGCAACGGATTTGAAAATATCTTCAAAGCGCTTTCACCATGCTTTATTCTCGTGTCTATCCAAGCCCTATGCACACCGTCCCCCGCCCTGTACACATCGGCGCACGGTAATCGCTCTAGTGAAAAGAGGGTCTCATTGGCAGATTTTTTGGAACAGACGGCTGAGGCAAAACGGAGTATTCGCAAAAAAGAGGGGAGGTATTTTGGAAGATAAATTTTTGTAGCCGCATCCCCCTCCCAGTTTGTCGAGAGTATACGGTATTTTACACCCTTTGCCTCAAGCGCGCCAATAAGCCTCGCCAAATAATTTTCCGCTCCTCCAAACGGCGTATATCTCAGTCTAGCAAGCGCCAAAGACTTCAATTTTAAAGCCTTTTGTCCGCAACGCCTTGCGGTAAAAATCCTTTGATGTCGTAAATAACACCGTCTTGTCTTATTAAGGACTCCATATTTATAGCTTTAAACTCTTTGTGCGCCACTGCAAGCACTACGGCGTCATATTTGTCTTTCGGCTCTTTTGTCAAAGACACGCCGTATTCATGTTTTACCTCTACCTCGTCAGCCCAAGGATCATATATATCCACACTGCACCCAAAGTCTTTTAGTTCACTTATGACATCGATGACTCTGGAATTTCGTATATCAGGGCAGTTTTCTTTAAAGGTTATGCCCAGTACAAGCACTTTTGCGCCGTCTACCTTATGGGATTTTTTGATGAGCAGTTTTACGACCTCTTTGGCGACATAAGCGCCCATGTTGTCGTTTATCCTTCTTCCCGCAAGGATGACCTCGGGGTGATAGCCAAGGCTTTCGGCTTTGAATGTGAGATAGTAAGGGTCTACGCCTATACAGTGTCCGCCCACGAGTCCGGGACGAAACGGTAGGAAGTTCCATTTGGTTCCAGCAGCCTCCAGCACATCTAGCGTATCTATCCCCATTTTGTTAAAGATGAGAGATAGTTCGTTTACAAAGGCTATGTTTATATCTCTTTGGGAGTTTTCTATTACTTTTGCGGCTTCGGCTACTTTGATTGATGCGGCTTTGTATGTGCCTGCGGTAATGATGGAGGCATATAAAGCGTCCACTCTGTCCGCGATTTCAGGCGTAGAGCCGGATGTTACCTTTAGGATTTTGGTGACGGTGTGCTCTTTGTCACCCGGATTGATTCTCTCGGGAGAGTAGCCGCAGAAGAAATCTTCGTTAAACTTTAGTCCGCTTATCTTCTCAAGTACAGGCACGCACTCCTCTTCTGTGCATCCCGGATATACGGTGCTTTCATAGATGACTATGTCGCCTTTTTTCAAAGCCGTGCCTACTGTCTCGCTTGCCTTGACAAGCGGTGTAAGATCTGGGCGTTTGTGCTCATCTACGGGAGTGGGAACCGTGACTATAAAGATGTTGCAGCTCTTTAGATCGGCTTTGTCACATGAGAAGGAGAGGTTTGAAGATGACTTTAGGTTTGCCGCATCCACCTCAAGCGTCCTATCGTGCCCGCTCTCAAGCTCTGCTATCCGCTCCTTATTGATGTCAAATCCCAAAACGGAGTATTTTTTGCCAAACTCTACGGCCAGAGGAAGACCCACATAGCCAAGACCTATAATCGCTAATTTATTGCTATTCAACTTTGTACGCCTATCTGATGGTACTCAAATCCAAGCTCTTTTAGTTTTTCGGCGCTATATTGATTTCTACCGTCAAAAATTATTTTCTGATTTAGTCTATCGGCTAGCTCATAAAAATCAGGACTCCTAAACTCTTTCCACTCCGTTACCAAAATCATCGCATCCGCATCGTTTACCGCATCGTATTTGTTTTGTGCATAAGACACATTCGGCATATCTTTTAGATAGCAGCTTTCGGCTTCATGCGTAGCCTTCGGGTCATACGCAATAACTTTTGCGCCCCTTGAGGTAAGCTCTTTAATTAGCGTAATGCTGGAGGCCTCCCTCATATCGTCCGTCTCCGGCTTAAAGCTAAGACCCCAAACACCAAATACCAAACCGTCAAGCTTTTCACCGAATCTTTTAACGATTTTACTCGGCAAAACGGTTTTTTGATCATAGTTGACCGCCTCTACCGCATCCAGTATTCTAGGGGTATAGCCGTAATCTTTTGCACTTTTAGCCAATGCTTGTACATCTTTTGGAAAGCAACTCCCACCGTATCCACATCCCGGATATATGAAGCTATACCCTATTCTGCTATCGGATCCTATGCCGATTCTCACCTTGTTGACATCTGCACCGACTCTTTCGCATATTTGCGACATCTCATTCATAAAGCTGATTTTTGTGGCAAGCATTGCATTTGCAGCGTATTTGGTCATCTCAGCGGAGCGAATATCCATCTCAATAAATCTATCATGGCTTCTCGTAAACGGGGCATAAAGCTCTCTCATCGTCTTCATCGCCCACTCATCGTCTGCACCTATAACGACACGGTCCGGCTTCATAAAGTCCTCTATCGCCGCACCCTCTTTCAAAAACTCCGGGTTGGAGACAACGCTAAACTCTATACTTACGCCTCTTCTTGCTAGCTCCGAGGCTATCTGGGCTTTTACTTTGTCTGCCGTACCCACAGGAACTGTCGATTTGTCCACCACAACAAGAGGCTTTACGATATGCTCACCGATACTTTTTGCGACCGCCAAAACATACTTGAGGTCTGCGCTACCGTCTTCGCCCATAGGCGTTCCTACGGCAATAAAACATACCTCTGACTCCTCAACCGCATTTTTAATCTCGGTCGTGAATTTGAGCGTACCAAGCCTATGGTTTTCTTTTACCATCTCTTCAAGACCCGGCTCATATATCGGAATAACGCCGTTATTTAGCTTTTCTATCTTTTTTTCGTCGACATCTACGCAAGTCACGCTATTGCCCATCTGCGCAAAACAAGTGCCGCTCACAAGACCTACATATCCGGTACCTATAACGGAAATCTTCAAAATAACTACCTCTGCTTAAAATATTTTTTTAGATTTTACACAAAACTGGGTTTAGGCTCCTGCTTTTTGTCTGCATTTATCGAAAAAACAAGAAACAGACCCGCCAAAAACATAAACTCTTCTAGCATATGGTCTCTAGCTATACCGTCTATACACATCCTAAAGAAAAAACCGCCCGCCAAAAAAAGTAGTAAAAGAGAGTAGTAGTTTTGCCTTTTCACAAACCCACTTACTCCAACATAAGAGAGTCCCAGCAAAAATGCAACCCAACCCACGACGGCGACAACTCCACCGCTAACGCCAAAATCTACCAAAGAGCTATGAGCAGCTCTTGCCGGGTTACCCTCATGGTATTTTTTTGTTCTATATCTACCAAAAGCGTCTCTCGCAAAGCCGCTTCCAAGGGGCGATTCTGCTATAAAAGAAAAACCGGCGGCAATCCAAGCCGGTCTTTTGTAGTTGGACTCGTTTGCAATAGTTCCATCGCTTAGTTTTGGCAAGGGATGGGCATCCGTCTCTATCCAACCTTTGTTATTTTCTATATCAACGGCAAGTTGAATAGTTTCGAATAAATTACTCCAACGCTTATCCATCTTTATATTCGCAGCAAGCAAAGAGATGGCGACAACCAAAGCGAATAAAGTTATTCCAAAAAGCACAAACCTGTTTTTATTTTGTCTAAGTGCATACAAAGCAAGCGCCGTCAATGTAAAAAACATAAAAAAAACTCCGACAATACCGAGTCTGGCGCCCTCAAAAAACAAAGAAGCAAACGACAACAGAGTTGCAACCACAATAACCGTGGACTTTAGCGGCAAAACAGTTTTGTGATAGATAAGCCTAAAAAACAGTTCACTCAGCAATACTGCAATCGCTATATTTGTAAGTACATTTGCCCTATCTCTACCACCGGTAAGTCCTTTTAGCTTGTCTTGAATCTCGCCGCTTTGGGCAAGTAGCCACGCTGCCTCAAAACATATATACAAAATATGCAAAGAAACCGCAATAAAAATGGAGAGCAAAATATTTACTCTAGAAATCGTCGTATTTGCGAGCAATAATCCAAGAAAAAAGCAAACAACCGACAACACCCACTGAGAACCTATCTCTTCGAGCGAGTGAGTCGTATAATCAGATAAAAAAAATGCAACTATATAAAACCAAATCGTGAGAAAAACAAGCAATAACGAAAAAATAAGAGTTAGTCTATTCGCAAAAACATCCTTAATATCAAAGCGTTTTACATACAAAAAGCACAAAATAGCCGCCAAAATAGCTATCAAAATATACCTTACCGCATTTGTGCGAGGAATAGGCCAAACAAAAACAAGAGCTCCAACAAGCCATACGAGTGCGGACTCCAAATTAACTTTATCAAAATACTTTATGCTTAAAATCTTCACACCTCTCTCACCCTCCATCGCCGCACAGCAGCTTTGGGATATAATTTATCCTTCAATTATATTAAACGGGTCATCAAAATCAAGTTAAGCAAAATTTAAAACTCCATACAATTTAGGATGCGTTTGTGCTCAAAAAAGTATTAATAGTATATTCGTCAAAACCTCCTATCGCAAATTATTTGACCTCTTCTTTTTCAAAATTGAATATAGAGTCGCGAATATTCCTTGCAGATAAAAACCACTGGTTCGATAGATACATAATTAATAAAATCAACAAACAGCTACACAACTTTCGAATAGTGCCGAAAAATAAAAATCTATTTTCAAGCCATCCTCTTGCGCACAAAAACTTTAGAAGCGCCAACTTGGTTAGAGCATTTGACGAGTTTCAGCCGGATTTAGTCTTGCTGATAAGAGGTATTAACTTCTCAAAAGAGAGTTTGGAATATATATCCAGTAAAAGCAAGGTTTTTGGCTGGTGGGTCGAGAAGGAGGAGAGGGTTGAAGAGGCACTATCCGAAATAGACCACTTCAAACACTATTTTTTTATAAACTCCTCTTGCGTGGAGACGGCGAAACAAAGAGGCAGGCAAGATATTTCATTGTTGCACCACTCCGTAGATACGGATAGTTTCTGCAAACTGCCGGCTACAGACAAAAAAATAGACATTTGCTTTGTCGGCAACTGGTCCAAAAAGAGGCAAACCATAGTTGAGGCTTTACTGCAAGTAACCGACAATATATCCATATTCGGTGGTAAATGGCTCAAAAAAAATATCATGAAACCGAAACTTTTGAAATGTATCAAAGGAAGCTATATCGAGGGTGAAAAGTTAAACCTGCTATATAATCAAAGTAGAATAGTTTTGAATGTTACAAATTGGGGCTTTGGCGAGGGAGACAAAAGAAGCGGGATGAATATGCGCATACTTGAGGTTCCGGCAACCGGTAGCTTTTTGCTCACCGATAGCTCAAAAGACCTTGAGGCCGTGATAACACCAAATACTCATCTAGCAGTCTACAAAGACCTTGATGAATGTATACAAAAGGCAAGATACTATCTACAAAACGAACAAGAAAGAGAACAAATAGCGCAAAATGGGCTGAATTTTGTAAAAGAGCGGTATAGCTACGATAATCTTGTAGGTGAAATGATTAAAACATACAAAATGCAATCCAACTCGGAGTCATAAATGACGAAAAAAATCCTTCTTATCTCACACGGTGCGGCTCTTGGCGGTTCGCCTATATCGTGCCTCAACATAGCAAGACACATAGACAAGAACTATTTTGAGCCTATTCTTTGCTTCGGCGAAGACGGTCCTATCGTAGAGAGGGCAAAGGAAGAAGGGTTTGAGGTATTTGTAATAAGCAAAAAAGGCCTTTTGGGGCTTAGCATGATAGCCGCTTATATCAAGCTTATCGTATCGCAAAACATAGATATAGTTCATCTCAACACGCTAACGCCGTACTACAAATATCCCGCACTTGCGGCGAAGCTAACAAGCAAAAAAACGGCGTGGTTTGTACGAGAAAATCCGGAAGAGAAGAGGTGTGTGCGACTCAAAAAATATCTAAACTTCATAGCAGATAAAATTGTCACGGTTTCCTACGATACCGCCGAGCACATCTACTATGCAGACAAAACAAAGCTTACTACGATACACAACGGCATAGACCTCTCTGATTTTACACCCGCCAAACCCGATGACGGGGAGTACGAAACATTGGGACTGGGTAAAAANNGTTAACATGCGTTAGCTCGCTAGAGCAGCGTAAAGGAATTTTCGACCTTGTAAATGGATTTGCGCTAGTAGCGGATAAATTTCCTGCTTTAAAGCTCTTACTTGTCGGCGTAGACCCGACCAAAAGCAAAAACTACGAAATAGAGTTAAAAGCGCTTATCGCCACACTCGGCATTAAAGACAGAGTCATACTCTATGGACGGAGTAAGGAGGTCAAAAAACTGCTCTCAATAAGCCTTGCTCTCGTACTTCCAAGTTACTGGGAAGGGCTCTCCCGCGCTATTTTGGAGGCGATGGCAATGGCAAAACCTATCCTGGCAAGCCGTGCCGGAGGCAACCCGGAACAGGTACGAGACGGTGAGAACGGCTTTTTATTTGAGCCAAAAAATCCCAAGGATGTGGCGGCTGCGATAGAAAAGCTGATGAGTAGCGATAGAAATGCGCTTGGGCTAAGCTCAAGGCGGATAGCCGAGGCGGAGTTTGACATGAGGGTAACAACGCAAAAAATAGAAGAATTATACGAGAATCTATAGTGATATACCTCATACTTATCGTACTTTTGAAGCCGCTGCTGTATCCGCTCTCGCTGTTTCGCCCCAAAAAGTCCGGTTCGCTGGTGATACAAAGTGCAAAGATAGGTGATTACATCAATACGACCGTGATGTTCGAGGCGCTTGGGGTGTGCGATGTCGCGATAGAGAGCGGAAATTTGGAGTTAGCCAAAAACGACGCCAGAATAGAGCATATATGGGTGCTAGATGCCTACAAAAGGACGCTTGCAGGTAGGCTTGCTCTTGGCTTTGCTATTTTTTGGCATCACTATGAGGCTATCTATGTTTTGACCCCCAACAACCTAAATCTTTTTTTGGCAGTTATGGGGCATACGCATACGGCTACTTTCAGCCACTACAAAACAGGCAAAACGGCAAAAATGTTACTAAAGTTTTGCAATAAAGTATCTATGTATACAAAAGATGATTTGACGCTTGACACATATCTTGGGTTGATAAAAGAGGGGCTAAACCACAACAATATCAAAAAAAACGCAATACTCTACAAAAACCGCCCGCCACTTCCTGCTTCACTTGCCTCAAATGCCAAAAAAGTAGGCGTAGCTCTCTCCGCCGGCAATAAAATCAAAGAGCTTGGAATAAAAGAGTGGAAAAAGCTTTTTAAAATATTGGGCGAGCAGGACGCCGAAATACATATTTTCGGAATAGAGAGCGAAAAAAAACTGCTGAATGCGCTGCTTACAGAGATTGAGCAAACAAGGTCGCAAATAGTCTCACATCTAGGGGAACTCCCGCTTGTGACGCTACCGCTCACTATATCAAAAATGAACCTTTTTATCTCATCCGACACCGGCGGCATGTACATAGCAGACTCATACAATGTGCCGATAATAGTATTTGAGGGTCCATGCTGCATGAAAGAACAACGCCCCGTCGGCGACAAAACGCTTATCGTAAAATCAAATGCACCTTGCGTACCGTTTTCTTTTGTATTTGACACGGCTTACAAAAAAAAATGTGATGGGCTATATGATACAACGGATGAGCAGCAACAAGAGATAAAGGCTTTTATCGTAGAAGTTTTAAGATAGCCTCTTTTACCTCATAAACTTCTATCTGAAGCATACACTCCTGATATTTGCAAAGCTTACTTACGCAAGGGTCACAAGTGCGTGGCTTTTTGATTTCGATATGTATATCTTTGTCATATACGGCTCCGGACTTCACCGGGTCTGCAACGGCGTAAAGTGCAACACTGGGAACTCCAAGAGCAATAGCTATATGCATAGGTCCGGTATCGGGCGTAACAAATACGCAAAACTCCCCGATAAGGGCTGCGGCAGCTCCTATAGGCAAAGCTCCGGCAGCATTTACAACCCTCCCATCTGCCACCAAATCTTTAATCCTCTGCGTCATCTGCGCCTCTTTTGGCGAACCGGTCAAAACTATTCTGATATTTTCATCATGCGTCAATACTGTTTTTGCAAGCCCTGCCCATCTCTCCTCAAACCACATTCTACTTCTTGTGGACGCCCCTATCTGAAACCCTATGACTTTTTTATTTTCAAAACCGTTTAAAGCCAAAAACTCTTTTGCCTCGCTCTTCCATTTCTCTTTTAAAAAAAGTTCCATTCTAGTGTCGGCAGCGTCTACTCCTAAAAATTTTAACTGCTCAAGCCTATCGAATATCCCGTGCCTATCGGTCGGCGAAGCTGTTCTTGGATTTGAGTGCAACGAGGCAAAAGGATTTTTGTCGTTTGGCATCTTAATCACAGTTTTTGCACTGGATAAAACAGCAAGTGGCGTAGCCTGCGGCTCATTGGAGTGCAACAAAAGAACGGCATCAATGTGTAGTTTTCTTAAGCTAGCCAAAGCGGAGAAAAATCCTCGCCATCTACCGTCATAAAGCACAATTTCATCTATATAAGGATTTGTGGCAAAAAG
>DIZY01000087.1:28627-35245 GCA_002428055.1 Helicobacteraceae bacterium UBA6016 | reverse complement strand
AGCAAGGCTACCGTCTTTATATCTCTTTTACTCTGCGGCAATAGACGGTAAGTCTGCAGTAGAAGTTTTATAATTTTATTTTTAAGAGACATATTCTCTTACGCTCTTATACGCCATATCAGGCGTCACATCGTCCGCTATTTTCGTCTCGCTCGCCAATACAAGCGCTTTTTCGCAGTAAGGTCTCCAGACTTTTGCATTGGTTTTGCCGAATATCGCAACGACAGCAGTAGCAAACACCGCTCCGTAATGCATCGCTCCGCCATCCAAACTCACGAAGCATTCGGAGTGCTTGCAGAGTACGCCAAACTCGGCAAGAGAAGCGGTCTCAAAATATTTTATATGCTTTGAACAAAACAGCTCTTTTGCTACCCTCCCCTCTTCGCTTCTTGGAGCGGCGGTTACGGCGACTTTATATCCGGAATATGCCGAAATATACGAAGCTAATCTTAAAAACTTATTTATTGTCCATCTATTCACAGGCACTCTTGATGATATGTGAAAAACCACGAATTTACCACTCTCAAAATCGTGGTTTTTCATTCTTTGAACTGCGCTATCTTCGCACTCCTGTGATATTTTCACATACGGGCGGTAGTTTCTATCCTCTAAGCCAAATATCTTTAAGCAGTCAAATACATTTTGCACCTCATGCTTATCAATATTATCCTCATCGATAAAAGCGTCAAAGCCTGCCATCTCTTTCGTCTTTTGCGGCAAACGCACTATCTTTGTCTTAGCCCCGCTCCACGCTACAAGCTCGCCATTTGAACGGCTAAAAGAGGATCTGAGGCCTACGGCATAGTCAAACTTTTCATGCCTTACGGCTATCATAGTTTTGATATGCCCCGCCCATGCCGATAGCTTTGCCAAAATCCCATTGTGGTGCTTTGCCTTTTCGTACACAAACAGCCTGTCGATATATGGATTGTCAAGAAATGCCTCCCGAGAGTATCCGGCGCATAGCACGCCCACAAAGCAGCTCGGAAACTGCTCTTTTATTGCCTGAAGCACAGGTGTAGATAGTATGGCGTCACCGATATTGTCGTTTCGCACAAGCAGGATTTTTTTATTGTTTAAATCTAGCATACAGCCCTCCGAAGGTCGGCGAAGAATAAAGCCACAAAACTCTTTTTAGCCATTTTGCATCCTTGTCTTTTGTCGATATTCGCTTGATTTCGCTTGCGTCGGAGTCCGCTAAGTTGACTCCTCTTTTTGTCGTATAAAGTGCCTCAAATCCGAGACTCTTTGCCAAATCTATAAGTTCATCCGTATATTTGCCTCTAGGCCAGCAGAGATGTTTTAACTCTATGCCGAGACGACTTTTGAGCAGTTGTTTTGAAAAAGCTAGGTCATCCCTCCACTCATCAAGCCCTAAGGGTTCGTTATCGTGGGCGTTTGAGTGGCTATCTACGCTGATTAGTCCGCTTTCAATCATCTCGTTCAAATCATCCCAGTTCATCACGGCGGATGCGGGTTCTTCGTATGCGAGCTTTTTGCCCTCTGTATGGTTTGGGATATATATGTCGTCGTTTGGTCGCTTATCTTCGCTTGAGCGTTCTACCCAGTCCGTCACGACAAAAATAGTAGCTTTTACGCCGTATTTTTTTAGAACCTTATAAGCTACAAGATAGTTATCTATCCAGCCGTCATCAAAGGTAAGAAGCACACTTTTTTTCGGCAACTCCAACTCCCCTTTCTTAAAAGCAAGGAACTCCTCAAGGCTAAGCGTCTTATATCCGTCGCTCGCCAGATATGCTATTTGGCTCTCAAAATTCTCAGGCGTCATCGTCACGAGTGCGCCTTTGTGGTCGCTCACATGGTGGTACATCAATACAGGGATACTGGTGGCTTTTTTCATTTTTTTAGCACCCGTAAATACCAATCCACGGTTCTTTGTATCCCGCTCTCAAAGTTCTCCTCTGCGCACCAACCGAGCTTTGTCTCTATCTTTGTAGCGTCTATCGCATAGCGTCTATCATGCCCCGGACGGTCGTACACATAAAGAATCTGCTCTTTATAGCTTTTGCCGTCATCTCTAGCTCTTTTAGCGTCAAGCATCTCGCATATTTTGTTAGCGATATAGTTGTTGTTTCTTTCGTTTTTGCCGCCTATATTATAAGTCTCTCCGCTTACACCCTTATGAAACGCTAAGTCTATGCCCTTGCAGTGGTCTAGCACATATAGCCAGTCTCGTATGTTTTTGCCGTCGCCGTATATCGGTATGCTTTCACCCGCCAACGCTTTTCTTATGATTGTGGGTATTAATTTTTCTCTGTGCTGCTTTGGTCCGTAGTTGTTTGAACAGTTTGTCGTTACGGCGTTTAGTCCGTATGTGTGGTGATAGCTTCTGACTATCATGTCGCTTGAAGCTTTACTTGCGCTATACGGAGAGTTTGGGGCGTACGGCGTCTCCTCGGTAAAGAGCCCAGTCTCGCCAAGCGTGCCGTACACTTCATCGGTGCTAATATGATGAAACCTGCACTCCTCGTAGCCTTCTTTGCATACAAAAGGCGTACTCATCCAATGCTTGTAGGCAGCGTCAAGAAGCGTAAAAGTGCCGTTGACATTGGTCTGTATAAATACGCCCGGGTTTGCTATGGAGTTATCCACATGGCTCTCGGCGGCAAAGTGTATGACGCCTTTGATGTCGTGCTCGGCAAATAGTTTGTTAATAAGCGCCCCGTCGCAAATATCGCCCTCTACAAACAGATGTCTGGGATGGTTTGCCACTTCGCTTAGGTTTTCAAGATTGCCTGCGTATGTTAGTTTATCTATACTCACTAGGCGGTAACCCTCGTATTTGTCTATAAAATACGGTACAAAGTTGCTACCTATAAAGCCCGCCGCGCCTGTTAGAAGTATGGTTTTGTGCTCGCTTTGCTGTGCAATTTCACTTCGTTCCATCATCTTTTTTCTCCCATTTTTGCCAGACATTTACTCAGACTATCTTTCCAATACGGTATTTCTATGTCGAAATCCTTTTTGATTTTCGCCTTATTTAGTAGGCTATAGTGCGGTCTTCTTGCAGGTGTCGGATACTCTACACTTTCAAGCGGCAATATGGCGCAACCCAGCTTTGACATCTTCACAATCTCCTTGGCAAAATCATACCAACTCAGCACCCCTTCGTTTGAGTAGTTATATATCTCCACAGACTCGTTTTTTATCCTTGGCAAAATATCCAAAATAACCCTTGCCAAATCAGCCGCATAAGTCGGCGTACCTATCTGATCATATACGACACCGAGGCTATCCCTCTCTTTGGCGAGTCTCACTATTGTTTTTACAAAGTTTTGTCCGTAAGAGCTATATACCCAGCTTGTGCGGATTATGACGGAGTTCTTTGGATTTACGCTGCACATCTCATTTTCGCCGCCAAGCTTTGAGACTCCGTACACACCGTTTGGATTTGTATCATCATCTTCAATGTACGGGCGGTAGTTTTTGCCATCAAAAACATAATCGGTGGATATATGAACAAGCGTCGCGCCTTTTTCTTTTGCGATTTGGGCTAGATTTTTTACGGCAAGGCGGTTTATCTTATCGGCAAGCTCCGGCTCGCTTTCGGCTCTATCTACGGCTGTATATGCGGCGCAGTTTACGATAGCGTCTATGTTATTTTCGTAGACAAAACTCTGCACTGCGTCTTTATCTGTAATGTCAAGCGTACTTTTGTCGGCGAAAAAAAATGTATCCTCATATGAAAAGGAGAGCTCTCTTAGCTCACTCCCAAGCTGTCCGTTTGCTCCAGTGATTAGTACTCTACGCATACAGATTTTGTCCATACTCAAACAGCTGTGCATCGGCAAAAAGCGGCTGTTTCGTATCTTTGCTTGAAAGCTGAAGCATCTCTTTGGGCACCTTCCATTCTATGCCGAGACTCTTATCGTCAAATGCTATACCCCTATCACACTCGGGCGAATAGTAGTTGTCTACCTTGTAGGCAAAAACGGCGTAATCACTTAGCACTACAAATCCGTGTGCAAAACCCCTTGGAACAAAAAGCTGCTTTTTGTTTTTATCATCAAGTTCTACCGCAACACTTTGTCCAAATGTAGGCGAGCCTCGTCTTATATCCACCGCAACATCAAGTATTCTACCCTGCACCGCCCTTACAAGCTTGCTTTGCGCAAAAGGCGGCAACTGATAGTGAAGTCCTCGGAGCACGCCGTATGACGACCTAGACTCATTATCCTGACAAAAATCTACGCCAAAACCCAAAAACTCTTCAAACTTATCTTTTCTAAATGTCTCGACAAAATATCCTCTCCCATCCCCATGCGCTAACGGTTCGATAACTATGACATCTGGAATGGCGCATCTTGTGAATTTCATATGCGAGACTCCTGTGCACGCCTCAAAAGATACTCGCCGTATCCACTTTTTTTAAGCGGCTGCGCAAGTGCAATCAGCTTCTCTTTTGATATATATCCCATCTCATACGCTATCTCTTCGATACAAGCCACTTTCAACCCTGTGCGCTTTTCAATAACCTCTATAAAGTTTGACGCCTCAAGCAGACTCTCGTGCGTACCGGTATCAAGCCACGCATAACCCCTGTTCAGAAGCTCGACACTCAGCTTGTCACGCCTCAAATACTCCTCGTTTACCGCCGTAATTTCAAGCTCACCCCTGCTTGAAGGGGTCAAGTTTGCCGCTATATCCACAACATCGTTTGTGCAAAAATAAAGCCCCACTACCGCATAGTTGCTTTTTGGCTTTTTTGGCTTTTCCTCTATGCTTACGGCTTTGCCGCTCTCGTCAAACTCCACTACACCGTATCTCTCGGGGTCTTTTACATAGTAGCCAAACACTACAGACTTACGCTCCTCTTTTACCGTCTTTACCGATGAACGCAAAGCCTGTGTAAGCCCATGCCCGTAAAAAATATTATCACCAAGCACCAAGCATACATCATCACTACCGATAAACTCCCGACCAAGCACAAAAGCCTGCGCCAATCCGTCTGGAGAAGGTTGCGCCTTGTAGCTTATGTTAAGCCCGAGATAGGCTCCATCTCTGAAAAGCTCCTCAAATCTGCCTATCTCGGATGGAGTAGAAATAATCAGAATATCTTTTATTCCCGCAAGCATCAAGACAGACAAGGGATAATAAATCATCGGCTTATCATAAATTGGTAAAAGTTGTTTTACGACCGCCATAGTAATAGGATAGAGCCTTGTGCCGCTTCCGCCTGCAAGAATAATGCCTTTCATTTTGTCAGCAGTTCCTCATACTGCTTTAGCGTATCTTCCAGCATCTTCTCTACCGAAAATTTCTCCTCCACAAACTCCCTTGCTCTTTTGGAAGCTCTTGCGTAAAACTCTTTATCGATAATGAACTTCTCAATTTTTGCCGCCAAATCATCAACATGTTCACACTCAAACAGCAATCCGCTACCGCCCTCTTCCAAAGCCTCAGGTATGCCGCCCACACGAGAGCCGACCACAGGCACGCCACACGCCTGCGCCTCTAGTAGCGCCGTACCTAGAGCTTCCATATTTGAGGGGAGTACGAACAAATCAAGTGCGCTTAGGATATTTACCGTGTCGCTTCGGTATCCCGTCATTATTACTCTATCTTCCAGCCCATCTTCTTTGATTTTGTTTTGTAGATTTTCCCACTGCGGCCCCTCGCCTGCAATGACGAGCTTGACATCATGTTTTTCAGAGAGTAGCTTGACTGCATCAATCAAATCTTTGTGTCTTTTGGCGCCCCTGAGTATCGCCACAATTCCTATAAGAAAAGTTTCATTCGATATTCCAAACTCCGAGCGAAACGAACTATCTCTTTTTTGAAACTGCTTCGTATCCACACCCGTAAAAATAAGTCTGATTTTTTCTTTTTTAACACCACGGGAAGCTATATAGTCCCGTACGCCGTTGCTTATAGCAGTGACCTCGTCGGTCAAGTATTTGTAGCTAAAAGCGCTCGCAAAAGGAGTTTGCAGATGCCGCACTCGTATGCATTTGACCCCTGCAATTTTGGCCGCCATACCGCCTAGCCAGCCGTCTCTACCGGAGTGCGTGGAGACGATGTCGATACCAAGCTCTTTAATGTATCTCACGAGCGTAAAAACGGCAAAAATATCATAAGTGGCTCTAGTGACGACAGGCAGACACTCAATATCAAGCTTCTCGGCATCTCTCATAAGCACACTGTCCGGATTTACCGCAAAATATGTTTTTACTTTGCCCTCCGGCATATTATTCGCAAGCCTGACACTTCTTTTTTCCTGCCCGCCGAACCCTTTTGAGGCTTCTACTTCTAATACTTTTATCAAATTTAAATACCCTTTTAAATACACTTTGCGGATGATTAGTGCGACAATTTTAGCCAAAAACGGCAAAAAACATATACAAGAAGTGCTCTCTTCGCTTCAATTTTTGGACGAAGTAGTGCTACTGGATAACGGCTCCACGGATGGCACCGCCGAGATAGCCGCCAAATTTCCAAATGTCAAAGTATACAGACAAGAAATTTTCGATGGTTTCGGCAAGTCTCATCAATCGATGGAAGCCCTCGCAAGCAACGATTGGATACTCTCTATCGACGCCGACGAAGTCGTAAGCCCCGCCCTTGCCGCCGAAATAATGGCTGAGCTTCTGGATGAAA
>DIZY01000087.1:23530-28508 GCA_002428055.1 Helicobacteraceae bacterium UBA6016 | reverse complement strand
GAAGTACACGAAAATATCAAGCTTGATGGATTAAAAACAAAAGAGCTTCAAAACAGCGCAAAACACTACTCTTTCGACTCTGCCGCAGACTTTTTGCGAAAGATTCAAAACTACAGCGACCTCTACGCCAAAGAGTATACAGGTAAAAAAAGCTCTTCACCCTCAAAAGCAATCTTGCGCTCAATATTTGCTTTTTTCAAAAGCTATATTTTGCAAAAAGGGTTTTTGGACGGCTACGGAGGCTTTATCGTTAGTTGCTACAACGCCCAGTGGGTATTTTGGAAATATATCAAACTGTACGAAATTAACAAAAAGCAGACGCAAATGTGACTTTTTAGAGAGTTTTTACGCTATATTTTTAATCAGCGCTTAATCCGCTCTTCTGTTATTATTGAAAATAAATTTTTAAAGGCTATAGAAAATGTATGACAAGCACTCCGTCCAAAAAATAGTTTTCGCCCTCACTATGCTAGTCAATATATTTGTTACCGTGGTTCTTGACGGCTACTACTATATAAGTAGCAAAGAAAACCTCAAAGCCCAAATAGACGACAAACTACAAACCGTAGCATTAAGCGTAAAGCCGATGATGGACAGCTATAACGAAGAAATCAACGGTAGCAGCTCCATAACCCCGCAAAGATACATGGATATACTAAAAGAACTTAGTAGATATACGGACGGGGTAGGCGTAGAGTATGTATACTCGGTCGCCCAAAAAGAGGGTAAAATCTACTTCACGACCTCTTCAGCCACAGAAGAGGAGATAAAAAAAGAGTCTTATAGTAAATTTTATGAAGAGTACAAAGATGCGAGCGATGGTCTCAAAAAAGCTTTTGCCTCAAAGAAACCGGAGTTTGACGAATACAGCGACGAGTGGGGTTCTCACCGCTCATATTTTGTGCCGCTCGCAACCGCTAGCGGGAAGGAGTATATGGTAGGCATAGATATTTCGCTCGCAAGTATAGACAAGGCGCTCAATAAACTACTTATCGATGCGCTAATAGTAGGGTCAATAGTTAACATTGTCACTGTTGTCCTTGCATATTTTCTCTTCAAACCGTTCGTCATGCGTATCGGCGGGTTTACGCAGAAAATTAGGCGTTCAAGCGACGAAAGACCTAACCGAGAAATTTGAAGCTCGCGGCAACAGCGAACTATCCCTAATGACGATAGCCCTTGGCTCACTATTTGGGAGTTTCAAGGGGGCGATAACAAACGCTAGAAATACGCTTATTAGTGCAAAAGCCGTCTCCAAAAAACTAGATGATAGCTCTGAGAAAATCATCAATGCAATAGACCAAGAGGCAAAAATAGTAGAAGACGCTAGCCAAAAAAGCAAAGAAATCAAGCAGAGCGTGCACAGTGCGGCGCAGGAGCTAAGAGCGTCCGCAGAAAATCTCAAAGAGACCTCAAAAAGCGTAGCCCAAATACACGATAAGCTATCCAACTTTACGCAGATGATACGCGAAAGCGCCGAGATAGAAAGAGAGCTTGCGACAAAACTGACAGGCATGGCACACGATGCAGAGGCGGTTAAGACCGTTATCTCCGTTATCTCCGACATTGCAGACCAGACAAACCTCCTTGCGCTCAATGCGGCGATAGAGGCGGCAAGAGCTGGTGAACACGGCAGAGGCTTTGCGGTCGTAGCGGATGAAGTACGAAAACTAGCCGAACGAACCCAAAAAAGCCTCGTAGAAATCAACTCCACGATAATGGTCATCTCTCAAGCGATAGTAGAAGCAAGCGAACAGATAGACAAAAACGCCGAGTCGATAGAGGGTCTAAGCGGTTTTGCATTGACTCTGGAGGATACGATGAAAGAGTCGTCCAAGACGATGGGGTATGCGATAACGGGAGCCGATAAGAATGTTGCGATGTCGACCGAAACACTAAGGTCTGTAGATTTTATCGTAGATGAAATATCAAAAATAGAAGAGCTCTCAAAAAACAACACGGCTCACGCAAAATCGGTAGCCGCTCTAGCTGAAGAGCTACTCAGGGATATGACGGCGCTTGACAACAATCTTCAAGAGTTTAAGATCTAAGCCTAGAAGCTATCTCCTCCTTGACCGCCCCAAGAGGGTATTCAAGGAGGCATTTGCTTTTTTTGCTTCCGTCGCACCCATCCTTGCCGCACGGCGCACACTCCCACTCCACCTGAAACATCGTATGCTTACCCATTCTCTGAACACCGTTTCTCGCCGTGTAAGCGCACTCCGCCGCCTCGTTATCCCACGCCCCCCAGTTGAATACGCCAGAGGGTCCAAACACCGATATGCACGGGGTATTTTGCGAAGCCGCTATGTGCATCGCCGCCGTATCCGCACCGAAAAACAGTTTTGCTTTTTTACTTAGCGCTGCAAGCTGTTTTAGCGATAGTTTGCCGGCAAGATTTAGCGGTTCACTCTTGCACTCCGCCAAAATCTCATTTATGAGCTTCAACTCTTTTTCGTCTGGTGCGGCGGTAATGACGACCTTCACCCCAAGAGAGTCGATAAAGTCGATAATCTCCGCATTTTGAGCCGGAGAGAGGCACTTAAAAAACCAACGAGACGCAGGATGCAGATGCACAAAATCTCTCACGCCGCCAAGCAACTCATCCACTTTTGCCTCGTCGCTACCAGAAAAAAACAGCTCCACCTCTTTGTGACGCGGTTCAAGCCCGAGCGCACGCAAAGCGTCCAGATTCGCCTCCACAAGGTGCGCACTCGTAAGCCTGTACGGATGAGTATAAGGGCAAAACTTCGAGAATACCCCCTTCTTCGCCGCCACCCCCACACGCACGCCAGCCCCCGAAACAAGCGCCGCATACGCCCCTCTCTCGCCCTCCGTGGTATTGATAACGATGTCATACCCTCTTTTGCGAACATCCACATAAAGCGATAGCTCATACTTCACCCGCCCAAGCACCCCGCTAGACTTCGCCTTTTTACGGTCATACACTAGCACTTCATCGATACAGGGATTTAGCGTCAACATCTCTTTGGACTCAGCGTTGACAAGATAGTCAATCGTTGCGTCAGGATACGCCTCTTTGAGGTTTTTGGCTAGCACGGCAGAGAGGAGCACATCGCCTATATGTCTGAATTTTAGCACTAGGATTTTCAACTATAAATCCCCTCATACCGATTCTTCCACCGCTTATGAAACCAAAACCACTCGTTCGGGCTTTTCCTTATCTGCGCCTCTATCGCATCCGACTGCGCTTGCGTACACGCCAGTATGTCGGCGTCTATGTCGTCAGTGTTTGCGCAGTATATCGGCTCGTAGAATGTGAGTTTGTATCTGTCAAATCCGCTGTATTCGCAAAAAGCTGGGACAACTGCGGCTTCAAAACGCCTTGCGAGTACGGAGGCTACGGGGGTTTGTCTTGCCTCTTTTCCGAAGAAGTTTATGAGTAGCCCCTCATCTTCCGCCGTGTTTTGGTCTACAAGAATTCCTACCGTTTTGTCGTCTCTGAGCGCTTTTACTAGCTTTCGCATTGCGCCGTGCTTGCTGATTAGCTCGGTGTTGAACCGCTCTCTTGAGGCTGTGATGACGGCGTCCATCGCTCTTGAGTCTAGCTCTCTGCCTACCGCCACCATCTTCACGCCAGTTCGCACCGTGACCGCTTTGCCTAGAGCCTCCCAGTTGCCGTAGTGCGCGGTGACGAAAACTATTTTTTTGCCCTCTGCCTTTAGCTTCTCCACTATTTGCGCGCCCTCATAGTCGCATTTTGCCAGTAGCTCCTCTGCCGTGGCGTTTAGGTTTGTGACTACGCCGACTAGGTTTTTTAGAAGGTTTTCGTATGAGGCGGTGATTATCTCTTTTTTTTGCGTCGCATCTAACGCCTCATCGTATGCGAAATCGAGATTTACCTCGGCTATGCGTCTATGTTTTTTGTCCACCGTATAGGCAAAAACAGCTAACGCACGAACTATTTTAGAAAGCAACTTGACGGGCGTGACCTTGATAATAAAAGCGAAAAAGCGAAAAAGCGCTATATAAAAAATCTCTCTCATAACAGCTCCCTTGCGGCTCTCATTACCTCTTGCGGCTCTATCCGCACGATACTAAAATCCTCATAATCAAGCTTTTTGGCATCCACCGCTTCATCTATATAGAGTAGGCGGTTTATATCTGTCTCAAAGGCGTTTCGCTTCGCCGGAGTCGCTCCGAATATCGTCACGCTCGGCACATTCATCGCCCACGCCATGTGCGTGATACCCGTATCCCCGCCGATAACAAGGTCGCATGAATCCACAAGAGCCTTTATCTCATCTAGCCCCATATCAGGCAAACTCGCCGCTTCGCCGCCCAGTATCATCACATTCTCATCCGAAAATGCAGCCGCTACTTCGCTCATCTTCTCCAGAGGGTATATTTTGTTCGGTTTTGAGGCGGACATATTGATGAGAATATTTTTTCTGTTTTTAGAGAGAAAAATGTTTATTTTCTCTTTTGCTCTGTCGCTATACCCAAGAAGCTTCGGCTTGCCCGCCGCACTGCCAAACCCAAGCAGGTCGATATAGCGCTCCACAATATTTTTTTGGTATGCGCTAACCACCTTTGTCGTATAAAAAAAGCTCGCAACACCCTCTCTGGCACTCGTATACGAAAAGCCTATTTTTGTTGGTGAATCTACAAAGCAACCCACAAGAGCAGATTTGATAAGTCCTTGCAAATCATATACGACATCGAATTTGCCGAGTGATTTTAGTTTTTTTACCGCAACGGCAATGCTGCCAAAACTAAACGACTTTAGCGTTAGTGCCACGACCTCATCCACAAAAGGCGAATTTTTTACAACCTCTTCAAATCTTTTATCGACTATCCAGGTAATATGCGCACCCTCATACTTCTGCTTGATAAGAGCCGCCGCTATAAAGCTAAACACTATGTCGCCGATTGCAGAAAGTCTGACTATTGCTATTTTCATTTAATCCTAACGCCGTATCGAACAAGTCCGCTACGGCTACGCTTGGCGCTAAGC
>DIZY01000087.1:0-23524 GCA_002428055.1 Helicobacteraceae bacterium UBA6016 | reverse complement strand
ACGACGGCAGAGCAAATTTGTATTAATATTAATCCGACGATTTTACAAGGTGGTGGCTAAAAATGAGAATATTCGAGGAGTTTGCCCAGATTAGCGCTTTTTGCACCGACAAGAGCCACGGCAATTTTGCGGATTATGTCGGCGATGATGCGACTAGCCTAGAAGAGCGGCGAGATAGCTTTGCGGGGAAGCAAAAAATAGTACTGCTAAAACAGGTTCACGGCGATAAGATAATGGAGATAAAAAGCGGCGGGATAGAGCCAAACGGCGCATTTTGGTTTGGCGGCGAGGCTGACGGTATGGTTAGCAGAGAAGCGGGGCTGACGCTCGCCATACAGAGCGCCGATTGTGCGGGAGTATTGCTATATGATGGGCAAAACGGGGCAGTAGCAGCTTTGCATGCTGGACGCAAAGGGGCGCAGCTAAATATAATCGATAAATGCGCCGCAAAAATGCAAAAGCTTTACGGCACGGATACCACAAAGCTAAAAATGTATGTCGGAGCGCACATCAGAGGGTGTTGTTATGAGCTGCCTGGCGAAATGGCGGCGGAGTTTGAGATATATGAGGAAGCCGTAACTACAAGGGATGGCAAAAGCTATCTCGACATCGGAAAAGTGCTATATTCGCAAGCAAAAGCGCTCGGAATACAAAATGAAAACATAGAGATAAGCCCCTCTTGTAGCTCGTGCGAAAGCGAAAAGTACTTCTCATACAGAGCCGAAGAGGGCAAATGCGGCAGAATGCTTACGGCTATAGGCTTAAAAGCAATTTAGATAAAATTTGTCCTAAAAAAGAAAAGCGATAACAACATGATAAACGAACTAAAACAGTTTGGCTCGCTTCGGGTCGAAGCTAGGGCGTACCTGACATATCTTTTGACTAGAAATATTCCCAACCACATACCGGATATTACGCTAGATACGATACTCTCGGCGTTTAAAAAGATAAAAAAAGAGAATGAAAATATCTCTATACTCTATGTTCTGGATGCAAAAGGCGTACAGCTAATCGATAACATCTCCAATAAACCGGAGTTTCGAAAAGGCAAAGGCATACATCGAACAAATAGGGCTTACTACTACAGGGCGGCGAGAGAGAAAAAACCGATTTTGACCGATCCGTACCCTAGCGTGACGACGGGAGAGCTGTGCGTGAGCGCATCAATGCCGATTTATGATGACAAAAATAACCTCAAATTCGTAGCCGTCATCGACATACCGCTAACCGACATAGTGCGAATACTCCATCCAACTATTTGGAGCGCAGTATTTGCAAATGTTAGCAAAGTAACTTACGCAATCTTTTCGCTAGCTTTGTTTACCGTGGCGGTTCTACTTTTCTTGAAAGGGCTTATCGGACTCTTTTCGGAAGGAGTGCACCCATCTAGTGTGGAGATACAGGGTATCTTTGAGACGACGATTTTATTTACGCTCTCCTTGGCCATCTTCGACCTCGTAAAAGCGATATTTGAAGAGGAGGTGCTTGGGCGCAATAAGCGGGAGAGCGCAGGAGAGACGCACCAGACAATGACTAGATTTATCGGCTCCATCATTATAGCCGTAGCAATAGAAGCGCTGATGCTTGTATTTAAATTTGCGCTTACGGACCCTAGCAAGATGACATACGCCCTCATACTTCTAGGTGGTGTGGCAGGCCTGCTCGTATCGCTGGCTTTTTACATCAAGTCAACAAGAAAACCGAGAAGAGAATCGCGTGAGTAAAATCGCCATAGTCAACTACCAGATGGGCAACCTCGCAAGCGTCAAAAACTCTTGCGCCAAAGTCGGTTTCGAGGCTGACATCGTGGGTGAGTGCGAAAAACTAAAAGAGTATGACAAAATAATTTTGCCGGGCGTAGGGGCATTTCCCGACGCTATGAAGCACCTGAGAGAAACGGGCATGGACGAGGCGGTGAGAGAGGCGGCAAAGAGCAAGCAGATTTTTGGGGTTTGCCTTGGGATGCAACTGCTGTTTGAAAGAGGTTTTGAGCATGAAGAGACGGCGGGGCTTGGGCTGCTAAAGGGCGATATAGTGAAGTTCGACCCTGAAATACTGGGAAGTGAGCGCAAAATTCCACACATGGGGTGGAATAAGCTATTTCGTCAAAAAGAGTCCGTACTGCTTGATGGCATCGATGACGAGTTTTATCTCTACTTCGTCCACTCCTACCACGCTAAGGCTACGGCGGATGAGATACTATGCCTCTCTCACTATGGCGAGCAATTCGTAAGCATGGTAGAAAAAGAAAATATCTGCGGCATCCAGCCGCACCCTGAAAAATCAGGCGACACGGGACTAAAAATACTTAAAAACTTTTTGGAGAAAAAATGACAATCTATCCTGCAATAGACCTAAAAGACGGCAAGGCAGTACGCCTAACCAAAGGCATCATGGAGAGCGCAAAGGTGTACTCCGATGAGCCTTTTCATCTAGCAAGAGCGTTTGAAGAGATGGGGTCTGATTGGGTGCATATCGTAGACCTAAACGGGGCGTTTGCGGGAAATCCGATGAACCTTGAGGCTATCCAAAAAATCAGGGAAGCCACAAGCCTAAAGCTCCAACTGGGCGGGGGTATCAGGGACGAAGATACGATAAAAAAATATATCGATCTGGGTATCGAGCGGGTGATTTTGGGCACGATAGCCACCCAAAATCCTGAGTTTGTCAAAACCGTAGCCGCAAAATACAGCGTCGTAGTAGGCATAGACGCACATGACGGTTTTGTAGCAGTGGACGGCTGGGCAAAGACTAGCTCTCTTAAGGCCACGGAGCTTGCAAGGATGTTTGCGGATAGCGGCGTAAAAGCGGTCATCACGACAGACATCTCAAGAGACGGTACGCTAGGCGGAGTCAACATCGGCTTTACCGAAGAGGTGGCGCAGGCTGGCGGAATAGAGACGATAGCTAGCGGCGGGGTCAAAGATATAGAGGACATCAAAGCGGTCAAAAATAGTCCGTTTATCGGCGGCGTAATTATCGGCAAGGCATATTATGAGGGTAAGCTTGATTTGAGAGAGGCATTGGCTTTACAATGAAAGAATTTTATTATGAGTTGAATGTCGAGACGAGCGATTTTGGTGAGCTAATCGAAAACTTCCTCGGCGACTGGTGCGATGCCGTTATCGAAGAAAACAACAAGTTTATCACGACTTACGAGTATGAGCCGATAAATGTGAAGGATGCGCTTCTTATCTACAAAAGTGAGCTTGAAGAGATGTTTGGAACGAAGTTTGTCCTCTCCGCCGAGATAACCGAGAAAAAAAACGAGGATTGGATAGAGTCTTACAAAAAAAGCGTAGAACCAATTCAAATAGGCGATTATTATGTGTATGCGCCATGGCATGAGCCAAAAGCTGGAGTCAAAAACTTCTGTATCGAACCCTCTCTCGCATTCGGCACGGGGCACCATCCAACCACCAAAAATGCGATGCTGTTCGTGCAAAAATACGCAAAAAGCGGCGACAGAGTGCTTGATGTCGGATGTGGTAGCGGGATACTCGCACTTACCGCCGCCGACATGGGTGCGAAGGTTAATTTGTGCGACAGTGACGCAGAGGCCGTAGAAGTCGCAAAAAAGGTGTTTGGCGCCAACAAACTCGCATACGAAAACATCTGGACAGGGAGCGCCAATGAAGCAAATTTTGAGTATGATATTGTCCTAGCCAACATCATTACGGATGTGCTTGTAATGATAGCAAAAGACCTAAAAAAAGCGCTAAAAAAAGGCGGAAAACTAATACTCTCAGGGATACTTGAAGAGCATGAAGAGAAGCTAAAAGCATACTATAAAGATTTGACTCTAGTAGATAGAGTATGCGAAAGCGAATGGGTAACGCTAGTTTATGAAAAATAACGAGGATTCAAACCGAATGCAAAATAACCAACAAAAAGAACCTAAGAAAAACGATAATTTTTTTAATAAAAATCCGCTTTTAGTATTTGCGATTTTCTCCGTCTTGACCATACTTTTATTTAAAAGCTTTTTTGAAGACGGCGGCATGGACGGCACAACACAAGGCGGCACTCAGACTCAAAGCGTTAGCTATTACGACCTTAAAAAACTCATAGAAACAAATCAAGTCTCTTATGTCTCCATAGGCGAGAGTAGCATCAAAGCGACAGGAAAAGGTGAAGCCAAAACGGCGTTTATAGCAAAAAGAGTTTTGCCGGATGATACGCTGGTGCCGCTACTTGAAAAACAAAATGTTAAATACGGCGCATATACTGACAAAAACTGGTTAACAGACCTCGTATTTGGCTGGGTGCTTCCGGTGTTTATCTTTTTTGGTATTTGGATGTTTCTCACAAGCCGTATGCAAAAAAATATGGGGGGCGGAATACTCGGTATCGGCAGCATGAAAAAGCTAATGAACTCCGAAAAACCGAAAGTAAAATTTGCCGATGTGGCCGGAAATGACGAAGCCAAAGAGGAAGTACAAGAGCTAATAGAGTTTCTAAAAAGTCCCGACAGATACATCAAGCTGGGAGCCAAAATACCAAAAGGCGTGCTTCTTGTGGGACCTCCTGGAACAGGTAAAACACTACTTGCAAAAGCGGTGGCAGGAGAGGCTGAGGTGCCTTTCTTTTCGGTGTCCGGCTCAAGCTTTATAGAGATGTTCGTGGGCGTAGGCGCTAGCCGTGTACGAGACCTTTTTGATCAAGCAAAAAAAGAGGCTCCTTCCATCATTTTTATAGACGAACTTGACGCAATAGGTAAAAGTAGGGCGATGGGCGGTATAGGCGGAAACGACGAAAGAGAGCAGACGCTAAACCAGATGCTTGCCGAAATGGACGGCTTCGGGGCAGAATCTCCCGTAATCGTACTTGCGGCAACCAATAGACCGGAAATTCTAGACCCTGCGCTACTTCGACCGGGAAGGTTTGATAGGCAAGTACTTGTCGATAAGCCGGACTTTAAGGGCAGAGTAGAAATCCTAAAAGTACACGCCAAAAATGTCAAATTAGCAAGCGACACAGATCTTGAAGAGCTAGCCAAGTTGACGGCCGGACTTGCAGGAGCAGACCTTGCAAACATCATTAACGAAGCCGCTCTTCTTGCAGGTAGAGAGAGCAAGGAGTCCGTTAGTCAAGAAAACCTAAAAGAAGCGGTTGAAAGAGCAATAGCCGGTCTAGAGAAAAAATCAAGACGAATAAGCCCGAAAGAAAAAAGAATAGTCGCATACCATGAGAGCGGGCATGCAATAGTGAGCCAGACAACTAGAGGCTCCAAAAATGTCAATAAAGTATCCATTATACCAAGAGGGCTTGCGGCTCTTGGCTATACGCTCAATACGCCCGAAGAGAACAAATATCTGGTTCAAAAACACGAGCTGATAGCTGAGGTAGATGTGCTTCTAGGCGGTCGTGCGGCTGAGGAGCTATTTATCGGGGAGATCTCTACAGGCGCTGCAAACGACCTTGAGAGAGCCACCGACATCATTAAATCAATGATAATGTACTACGGAATGAGTGAAGTTGCAGGTCTTATGGTACTCGAAAAACAAAGAAGTACATTTTTGGGCGGCGGAATGACACAAGCCAAAGACTATAGTGAAAAAATGAGCGAAGAGCTAGATGCATATATCAAAGCCAAACTAGCCGAAAGATACGAAGCCGTAAAAGCCAAGCTGGAGATATATAGAGAGGCGATGGAGACAATGACTGCCGAGCTTTTGGAGATAGAAGTACTTGAAAAAGATAGGGTTGAAGCTATAATAGCCGATTTTGAAAAAGAGAGAGGCATTATACGAGAATCCGACGATGATGAACTGCATGCGCCGGATAAGAGCAAAGGCAAAAGCGCCTAAGGAGTAACCGTGAAAAAAACTATCACAACGACACAAATAATTGCAAAAGAGAGCTATAAATACCTTATAGGTGCCGCCATAGTACTTGCGCTAGCGGTTTACTGGAATTTTAGCGCCCTTACGATGCTGCTCCTTATATGTGCGGCGGTAGCGATACTATATTTTTTTAGAAATCCTGAGCGCATAAGCGAAGATGACTCAAAAGATGCGATACTATCACCCTCAGACGGTATTATCGTATCAATAGATAGAGAGTTTGAGGATAACTTCTTAAAAGACGAATGCGTAAGCATTACGATAGCAACGACACTCAAAGATGCACATTTTATTAGGGCTCCTTTTGCTTCTTCATTCAAACAAAAAAGCATTTTGCACGGTCTATTTTTGCCGACTACAAATGAAAAAGCAAGATATTTAAACGAAAAGTTTGCCGCTTTTTTTAACGGCGAAAACGGCAAAAACTACCTGCTCTCCGTTATTGCCGGCTCTCTTGCTACAAAAATTTCGCTCTACCAAAACGAGGATGCCAGAATAAGAGGCGGTGAGAGAGTGGCGTTTTTAAAATCAGAATTTCAGACCGTACTCTATCTGCCAAAAGAGGTTAGCATCAAAAAAGCGGTAGGAGACAGAGTAAAAGCCGGGGAAACTTTGCTTGGGTATTTTGTGAGCTAAGAGATGGTAAAAAACAACGAAGAAAGAAACAAATTTGCATTTTTACTCCCAAATCTCGTAACGGCAGTCTCGCTATTTCTGGGAATCTTGAGTATTTTTGCATCGGTTAAAGGGCAGTTTGAAACTGCCGGTATTTATATATTTCTATCGCTTATCTTTGACGGGCTTGACGGAAGACTGGCAAGGATGACAGGCACATGCTCGAAATTTGGCACCGAGTTTGACTCTTTGGCCGACCTTGTGGCCTTTGGCGTGGCTCCGGCGATGCTCGTATATTTTGCAATAGGACATGAATTTAGCAGAATAGGCGTGTTGGCGGCAGGATTTTTTGTCGTATTCGGAGCCGTCAGACTTGCCAGATTTAATGTCCAAAGCGAGTGCATAGAACCGAATGTCTTTATCGGTCTACCTATTCCCTCCGCTGCCGTATTTATAACATGTTGGACGGTAGTATTAAATCAATACGGACTGCTTGCGGAGTACAAGTCTTTGATACTTGCCGCGTCTTTCGTTACGGCGCTTTTAATGGTTAGCAATATCAGATACGCCAGTTTCAAAAAAATGCAGCTTTCAAAACAGGCGCTAATGAAAATTTTCGTACTCGTACTCTCGATTTTGGCTGTTATGTTTTTGTACTTTTTGGAGACGCTGACGGCTTTAATCACACTCTTTGTGCTTAGCGGTATCGTAAGAGCGGTATACACTTTGACAATTTTTAAACTAAAAAATAGACACTCTTAAAGAGAGGATAATATGAGCAAAATAATAAAAATATTTGACACAACGCTAAGAGACGGCGAACAAAGCCCCGGTGCTTCAATGAACACCGATGAGAAGATAAGAATCGCTCTTCAACTGCAAAAATTAGGCGTAGACATCATCGAGGCGGGATTTGCAAAGGCTAGTCCAGGGGATTTTGAAGCAATCCAAAAAATCGCTTCCGTCATAGACAAAAGCACCGTTTGTTCTCTAGCCCGTGCGCTAGACGCCGACATCAAAGATGCCGGAGAGGCTATCAAGGCGGCAAAAAACAGAAGAATACACACCTTTATCGCAACAAGCCAGATACATATGGAGTACAAGCTCAAAATGGCGCCGGACGAGGTCGTCAAAAGAGCCGTTCACGCCGTAAGCTACGCCAAGACATTCGTAGAGGATGTGGAGTTTAGCTGTGAAGACGCCACGAGAAGCGATATTGCATTTCTCAAAGAGATAGTGGCGGCAGTCGTAGCTGCTGGTGCGACGACGATAAATCTACCCGATACGGTAGGTTATACGACGCCAAACGAATACTTCAAACTCGTAAGCGAAATCAAGCAAATCACCGAAGGTAAAGCGATAATCTCCGTACATTGCCACAATGACCTAGGACTTGCGGTGGCAAACTCGCTTGCGGCGGTGCAAGCAGGAGCCGGACAGGTAGAGTGCACGATAAACGGTCTTGGTGAGAGAGCAGGAAACGCAGCGCTTGAAGAGATAGTGATGGCTCTAAAAACCCGTAAAGATATTTTCGGCGAATATGAGACCGGTATCAACACAAAAGAGATATACCCCGCAAGCCGTATGGTGGCAACAATCACGGGCATCTCACCTCAACCCAACAAAGCGATTGTCGGCAAAAACGCATTTGCACACGAGAGCGGCATACATCAAGACGGCGTACTAAAGCACAAATCCACATACGAGATTATCTCAGCTTCAGACATCGGCGTAGAGACAAATGCGATGGTTCTAGGCAAACACTCCGGGCGAGCGGCGTTCAAAGACAAGGCAAAAGACCTAGGCTTCGAGCTTGACCAAGAGGAGCTTGACCGCGCTATTGAGCTATTCAAAATCATCTCTGACAAGAAAAAAGAGATGTTTGATGATGATATCAGAATGATAATAGCCGATGTAACAACGCATATTCCAAAAATATTTGAGCTGCTGCACCTGCAAATAGCCGACTCCCAAGGTGGTCTTGCGGCGGCGGCGGCAACGATAAAAACAAAAGAGGGTGAAAAGACCGATGCGGCTGTTGGGGATGGCACGATTGATGCAGTATTTAAAGTGATAGACAGGCTAACGGGCGTATCCGGACAGCTAATGGACTACAAAGTAGAGGCAGTAAGCAAGGGCAAAGACGCTCTGGCTAATGTAATAGTCAAAGTAGCTTTCCAAAACGACACCCCTGCGGTATTAGGACACGGTCTCGATATAGACACAATGACCTCAAGCGCAAAAGCCTACATTAGCGCCCTTAACTCATATCTTTCAATGAAAGACAGCCTCAAAAAAATAGATTGCAAAGACGACATCTGCGGGGTGTGAGTTAAAAAAAATTTGATAAATGCTCAAATCTAGGAGCAAAGCTCCGAGATTAGGTCTTCGGCAGACAGCCCACGCCGCTAGCGGCTATTTTTTCTGCCGCTTTATGCGGCTAGCTTCAGTGGCACAGCGCCCAGCGTAGCCCAAACGAACTCGTCCGTTTGGGCGTACTACCTTATGTCAAAATCAAAAAACTCAGACTCAAATACACCTTTTATCATTTTAAACTGTGTTGTGGACTGATTGATATTTGCCGCCTCTAAATATAAAAGTCCAAGAGCATAAACGCTTTCAAGGCTGGTCGGGTCATATAGTTTTGCAAGTTCAAAAAATGATATTGCGTCTGAATTTTTACCCGAGGCGATAGCGGAAGCGCCTGCCATAAAAAGCGTATGTGCATTTACATAGTCTATATCCAAAACAACGGCAGAGTAAGCGGCGTTCGCCTCTTTAAACATCTTGAGATACATCAGCACAGCGCCGTATCCCTTTAGCAGTTGCGCTCTATCGTTATTTTCTATTTTTATTCGCCGCTCATATATATCTTTTGCTCTAGTCAAAAGTCCGGATACCCTATGCAAAGAGACAAACATATCTTTTGCCAAATCAGGTCCATAAAATACACTATTTATATCATAGTAGCCTTTACTTAGGTACGCCTGTGTTTCACGGGCAAAAAACTTCACATTTTCGCCTGAATTTTTGACAAACAGATAAAGCCCTCCGGCTACAATATCTTTCGGAAGCATCTGTGACAACGCTTTTGCGCTCGCTATGGCAGCATTTCGTTTGTCAAGCTTTAACGATATTAGCGTACCGATAGCAAGCGACATCGCATTTTTTTTAGGCGTATTCATTAGCCAGTCTATCGTCGCTACGGAGTTGTCAAGAGCAAAAGAGAACATTGCCGCATACTCAATCTTGTTTGCGAAGTTACCGGTTCCGAACAAATCGGCCTCCAAAGACTCTTTTGTTCTATCAAACGGCACCCCGACTATCTTTGAAGTAATTATCGAAAATATCCCCGCCTCATAGTTTTTCGGGTCAAAATTGTATGCCCTAACAAAATATTTATGCGCCTCTTTAAAATCACCGCTTTGGGCATATGTAAGACCCAGATTGTACAGGAGTACGGCGTGAGTCGGATATTTTGGCTCTAGCGCTTTAAAAAGCTTATTGGCAAGGTATACTCTACCGGATACGGCATAATCTATACCTCTTACCATCTCCGCATTTATCTTCGACTGCTTGGCCGCATTTTCAAGATACCCGACACCGGCAGTTATATCGTCCACCATCAATCCGGCCTCCCCTTTTTTAATTGAAGATACCGTTTTGTTAGGGTTAAAAACTTTATACGGAGCGTAATAAAACATTATAGAGGCTACGGTTTTCGGATTTGAGATAAATTCGTTTAGGAGTTTGTCTTGAATCATATCACTCCGAAAGGCCGTAGGTTTTAAAAACAGTTGAATGCCAAAAATTCCGGAAGCCTGCGCCTCGGAGATAAGCATGGACTCTTTTAGCGTATTTGAAGCCTGAAGCGGCATATTTGCCTTTAGATAGATAAGTGACTGAGCCATAAGCGCTTTTAGTTTATCCGGCTCATTTTTTTTTGCATTCTCCAAAGCGTCTATTGCCTCTTTGTATTTGCCCTCTCTAGCCTGTAAAAATCCGATAGATAGATAGTCTTTATTTTTCTCTTTTTTTAAGATCTCAAGCATATCTACGCCGTCATCAAACAACAGATACGCCCTTTTTGCTATCTCACTAGACTCATGGGCAAAAAACTTCCCCGTAGGGGCATTAACTGCGGATAGCGCTTCGTAGTAGTTGCCCTCGTAATAGCTAATAAGCGAATAGTAATATGAATAAAGCGGAGAGTTTACATATTTTGGCAAAGAGGCTTTGGCTAGAGAGATGTACTCTTTTGCTTTTTTTCTATCCCCCATTTTATACATACAGACGGCGGAGTTTATGGCGCTTGGCAGTTCGTTATCTGCGGCTTTGATGGAGTTTTGAAAGTAGTTGACGGCGCCTTTATAGTCACCCTCCCCCATTTTAGCGACACCCAAATTGTAGTTTGAGACGCTCTCCGAATAGACAGATATTTCACCGTATAGTTTTAGGGCGCTCTCTTTGTCGCCGCTCTCATATAGCGCTTTTGCTTTTTCTATGAGCTGCTCTAGCTCGCTTGCGGTTATTTTCGGCTTTGCTCCCGGCTTTATTTTTGGCGCCTCGGAAGCGTTTACCTCTACTTTTTCGCCTTTTGGTCTATTGAGCACAATAAGTGTTACCGCAACAATTAGAATCAATACGGCAAAGGCGGGAATACCGTAGAGCATAAGTTTCTTTTTTAGGCTTGCCTTTTGTGTATCTTCGCTTGGCGCCTTCTCTGCTGTTTCTTCGGTAGCTGCGGAACTATCAAGGGATGTCTGCCCCTCGTCTTCTTCAACTATTACTACCTCTTCATCAGCCACGCATCAGCCCCCTTACAGGTATTTTTTCAGAGCGTGCGGAATTTCTATGCTTCCATCACTCTTTTGGTAGTTTTCCATTATAGCCACAAGCGTTCTGCCCACCGCAAGGCTTGAACCGTTTAGCGTATGCGCTAGTTTGTTTGCTTTGCCGTCTTTGTATCTTATCTTCGCCCGTCTAGCCTGAAAGTCGCCGCAATTTGATACGGAGCTTATCTCTCTATATTTGTTTTGGGAGGGTATCCACACCTCTATATCTATGGTCTTCGTCGCCGAAAAGCCCATATCTCCGGCGCAAAGAGCCATGAGTCTATGAGCCAAGCCCAGCTCTGTGAGCATATCGGAGGCGCAAGAGAGCATCTCATCAAGCATCGCCATACTCTCTTCAGGTTTTGATATTACGACCAGCTCCACCTTGTGAAACTGATGCTGTCTTATCATCCCCCTAGTATCTCGTCCGGCACTTCCCGCCTCTTTACGAAAACACGGAGTATGCGCCGTCATCTTAATAGGCAGACTATCCATACTTACAATCTCGTCATAATAAAGATTTGTCAGCGGCACCTCGGCTGTGGGTATCAGATAAAAAGCTCTCTCCTCTTCGCTCTCAAGACGAAAAAGATCCTCTTCAAACTTCGGAAGCTGCCCCGTTCCCTGCATCGTCTCCGCATTGACGATAAAAGGCACGCTTACGAGCTCAAATCCTCTTGAGGCGTTGAAGTCAATCATAAAGTTGATAAGCGCTCGTTCTAGTTTTGCCGCCTCGCCCCTCATCACCGTAAAACGGCTTTTTGAGATTTTCGCCGCCCTCTCAAAGTCGAGCCACCCCAGAGCTTCGCCTAGTTCCACATGGTCTTTTGGCTCAAAGTCAAACGATTTTGGCTCCAATACCGTCTTTAAAAGAACATTGTCGTCTTCATCTTTGCCCTCCGGCACGGAGTCGTCCGGAAGATTTGGAAAGGTAAGCACCGACTCGTGTAGTTTTGCTTCAAGCTCTTTGGCTCTCGTCTCATACTCAGCAGCTTCTGATTTTAGCTTGTCAAGCTCTGCTTTTAGCTCCGTCGTATCTTTGCCCTCTTGTCTATACTGCCCAAAAACTCTACTTTTTTCATTCTGAAGAGCAAGGCACTCCTCCATTTTTTTCTTCGCTTCTTTTGCATCAAAAGCAAGCTCTCTTAGAGAATTTAGAAGCCCCCTATCCATATTTCTTTTGGCAAGCTTTGCCGCCACTTCGTCAAAACTGTTTTGCAGCGCTCTTACATCTAGCATCTAATTGTTTTCCTCGTCTTCCACTATTTTAACCGTATCATTCTCTTCTACTATCTTAAATTTATGTTTGCCGCAAAAGTCGTTATTCATAATCATCAGCATCTCTTTTGCTTTTTTCAAAGCCTGCTCTTTTGTGTCAAATCTCAACGACTCCTCAAGCCTTGCCCTCGTAAAACAACCGCATCTTTTTTCTACTTCCAAACTCACCATTTATAGTATCCCCACCGCTTCTCGTATCTTCTCAATTATCGGCGTAGCATTAGCTCTAGCCTTTGCCGCCCCCGCCTTCAAAATATCCCGCACTTCGTCTTTGTGTGCTAGGTAATACTCTCTTTTCTCACGGAAAGGCTCAAAATAGCTCCAAATTCTCTCTTTTAGCTCCGCCTTAAATACGCCATACCCCTCACCGCCTTTTGCATATCTAGCTTTTATCTCTTCCAGCTCATCTTTTGAGGCAAAAAGTTTTGTTATCGCATACACATTGCATTTTTCGGCGTCTTTTTGGTCTTCCACGGGTGTCGAGTCCGTTACGATAGAGTTTACCCGTTTTTTTAGGCTCTTTTCATCCAGAAAAATATCTATCGTATTATTGTAGCTCTTGCTCATCTTCGCCCCGTCAAGCCCCGGCACGGTAGCCACATCCTCATCGATACTCGCCTCCGGCATCTTAAATATCTCGCCGTACTGGTTGTTAAACTTTTGCGCTATGTCTCTAGTCATCTCAAGATGCTGTATCTGGTCTTTACCCACAGGTACGATGTCGGCGTTAAATAGCAAAATATCCGCAGCCATCAACACGGGGTAACTAAAAAGCCCGTGATTTGCTGCTATACCCCTAGCTGTCTTATCCTTATAACTATGCGCCCGCTCCAATAGTCCCATTGGCGTAAAGTTGGAAAGTATCCAGTAAAGCTCAAGCACTTCGGGAAGGTCTGATTGCGCCCAGAATATCGCCTTATTTGGGTCAATACCCAAAGAGAGCATATTTATAGCGGCGTTCATCGTGTTTTCTCTGAGCGCCTTGCCATCAGAGAGTGAAGTCATTGCGTGATAGTTGACGATAAAGGCGTATAGTTCGCCGCTTTCTTGATTTTCTACCATCCGCTTTATCATGCCAAAATAGTTGCCGATGTGTAGTTCGCCGGATGGTTGGATGCCTGAGAGTATTTTCATTATTTGTCCCAAAAAAAGCTTTTTAATGTTGGCTTAAATTATATAGTTTGAGAGGTAAAAACAGGCTTTACACTGTATACTTCTGCTTTTATATTTCGCTAAGCATAAGCTAAATATAATCATTGTTCTAAAATTATAAAATTAAAGTTATAAAAGGCGATAACAAGTGCGCAGACAAGCAAACCAATTCAATCACAAAACAGTTGACTCCGAATTAAAAGCTACTCTTAAAAAATCAAAAGACTCATTCGTTTATGTCGGCTTCGTCAGTATGTTTATCAATATACTGATGCTAGTACCGTCCATATATATGCTTCAACTATACGATAGAGTACTTGCCAGCAGAAGCGAATACACACTTCTTATGCTAACTCTCATTACCGTAGCGCTCTTTGCGATGCTCGGCTCTTTGGAGCTTGTAAGGTCTCGTATACTAGTTCGAGTCGGAAACAAAATAGACTCCGAGCTAAGCTCTAGAATATTTAATGCTATGTTCGCAATGGCAAACAAGTTTCCGGGCAAAGCCTCTTCTCAACCGCTAGGAGATTTGACTCAAATAAGACAATTTATGACCGGCACTCCGCTATTCGCTTTTTTTGATGCGCCGTGGATGCCTATATATATTGCGCTTCTTTTCTTATTCGATGTATATTTCGGCATATTCGCTATTTTTGCGGCAATCGTCATACTCTCTCTTACTATCATAAACGATAAAAAAACAAAAGAAGAGCTAGAAAACGCCAACAAAACTTATCAAAGCTCTACAAACTTTGTCAGCCATAGCCTTAGAAATGCCGAAGTCATAGAGGCGATGGGAATGCATGAAAATGTCAAAAAAAGATGGCTTGCTAGATATATAGATTTTCTAAACCAACAATCAAGAGCGAGTGACGAAGCGGGTCTATGGTCAAACATGTCAAAAACGCTTAGAATGCTCTTTCAATCGCTCATTCTGGGTCTTGGGGGCTGGCTTGTTATAGAAGGACACCTTACACCGGGTATGATGATAGCCGGTTCTATCATTATGGGTAGAGCTTTGGCTCCGCTAGACCTTTTGACAAGCACTTGGAAACAGTTTGTAAACGCTAGACAATCTTACTATAGGCTAGAGGCGCTTTTGGCGGATTTTCCGGCGGCAAAAGCGCCGACTCCACTTCCTACTCCTGTGGGCAATATATCGGTGGAAAACCTAATAGTAGTTCCGCCAAACTCTCAAATACCATCAATCAAAGGTATTACCTTGGCTGTTGGGGCGGGTGAGATAGTAGCCATTATAGGTCCAAGCGCAGCCGGTAAATCGACACTGGCAAGAACGATGCTTGGCGTATGGCAACCACACGCCGGCAAGGTGCGAATAGACGGCGCCGAACTAAGCCACTATAATAAAGCAGAACTTGGTAGGCACATAGGCTATCTGCCTCAAGACATCGAACTATTTGAGGGAACCGTGAGTGAGAATATCGCCAGATATAACGAACCTGATCCTGCAAAAGTAGTAGAGGCGGCACAGATAGCCGGAGTGCATGATATGATACTTCACCTGCCGGAGGGCTACGATACGCCTATTGGCGTCGGCGGCGCTACGCTTTCGGGCGGACAAAGGCAAAGAATAGGTCTAGCAAGAGCGCTATATGACTTTCCAAAAATAGTAGTTCTTGATGAGCCAAACTCAAATCTTGACGATTTGGGCGAACAGGCGCTAGTAAATGCAATACTATATCTAAAACAAAAAGGCACAACGGTCATACTCATAACACATAGACCGGCCATACTAAATATTACAGACAAAATAGCCCTTCTTGTGGAAGGTACGCTAAAAATGTACGGTCCAAGCGCAGAGGTCATAGCGGCTCTTGCCCCAAAACCAGTCGCCCAAGTACAAACTAACGGTGGAGAAAAAGCCTAATGGAGAATAAAAAACAAGCGGAATTGGTATCTAAAAACAGCAAAATAGTAGTGCCGGATACAAACGACAAAAAATACCAAAAAACAGCTCTTTTCATTATCGGCGGTTTTATAGCCATATTTGTTATCTGGGGTGGGTTTGCAAAGCTCTCAAGCGCAGTTGCGGCACCTGGGAAGGTGAGTGTTGCCCTAAATCACAAAACCTTGCAACATCTAGAGGGCGGTATCGTTAAAGAGATATTTGTACAAGACGGCGACCATGTAATCGCCGGACAAACACTAATGACGCTAGAAAATGCAAAAGCAAAATCTGAACTAGGTGCGGTAGAGTCGCAGTATCTGGAGCTTCTTGCGATGGAGGCCAGATTAACAGCAGAGAGAGATGACAAAAGCCAAATAAAATTTGACCCCGAGCTAACGGCAAAAGGCAATGAGGCGCTAAAGCAGACGCTAATCAAAAACCAGACATACGAGTTTGGCGCAAGAAGAGGGCAACTAAACCAAGAACTTACCGTATATAGCGAAAGAAAAGCCCAGCTAAAACAGCAGATAGACGGCTTAAAATCGGTCATAGCAGCTAAAGAGGATTTGCTAAAATCTTATAAAGAAGAGGTCAAAGAGTGGACCGCTCTTTACCAAGAGCAACTTATAGACAAAATGAGACTCAGAGATGTAACGAGAGAGAAAACTAGGCTTGAGGGCGATATAGCCTCACAAAAAGCCGACCTTGCCAAAGCCTCCGTCCAAATAGCCGAAATAAACGCTCAAATGATGGCGCGAAAAGGCGAAGTTCAAAAAGATATAGGCTCAACGCTAAGAGATGTTCAGACAAAACTATCCGATTATAGAGCTAGGGTCACGGCGTTAAGAGAGTCGCTAAACAGAACGGAGATAAAAACTCCTGCCACCGGTAGAGTCGTAGGGCTTTCAGTACATACGGTCGGCGGCGTGGTGGCACCTGGCAAACCTATTTTGGACATTGTGCCGGATGGCGAACATCTAGTAATGAGCTGCAGAGTAGAACCTACAAATATCAGCTATATTCACAAAGGGCTGGAGGCGCAAGTCACCTTCCCAAGCTTTAGCCACATCAAATCTCTTAACAACCTAGAGGGTAAGGTAATAGACATATCAGCCGATACGCTATATGACGAGGCTTCCAGAATGTCATATTATGAGGCAAAAGTGGAGCTAACCAAAGATGCTGAAGCAGAACTCATCAAGCACAAGCTGCAACTTATTCCGGGGATGCCTGCAGACGCCATGATAATAACCGGAGAGCGGACTTTTGTCGAATATCTCATAAAACCTATAAAAGATATGTTTGACAAGGGAATGCGTGAGCAATAAAGAGGTGGTAAAAATGCAAAAAAAGTTTGGTTATATAGGGGCGGCAGTTCTGCTTTGTCAGGCTCTTTACGCAAATGAGCAGCTAAATCTAAGCGACGCATACGCATTGGCTCTCAAAAACGAATCCAAAACCAAAAGCGCCGAATATAGAGCCGAGTCGGCAGAAGAGATGGTGGCACAAGTACGCTCAAGGCTCCTGCCGCAAGTGCAATACTCATACTCTACGGGCAACTCGGACTATGAGGTGGGCTACTACACTAAGCCGACAAAAGAGAAATACACATACAACCAATTCTCTCTAATTCAGCCGCTCTATCATCCGGAGTACTGGTCGGCTGCCTCTCAAGCGTACAAAAAAAGAGACGGCGCAAAACTAGAGTACCAAAGACAGACGCAGATTTTGGGGCTTGACCTCGCAAAAGCGTATTTTACATACCTCAAAACAAAAAAAGAGGAGTCTCTCGCCAAAACTCAAATGGAGCAGTATGAGAGCAAATACAATCAGCTAAATAAAATGCTATCTATGGGGCTAACCAACAAAATAGATATGCTTGAGTCAAAAATAGCCTTTGACAAAGGAAAAGCGGAGTGGCTAACAAAACAAAAACAGCTATCCGTCACAAAATTTGCGCTTGAGAAGTTCGTAGGGGTCTCTTTAGATGACAAAACACTCTTTGAGCCGGAAAAGATTAACACCAAAGCGCTTGGCGCAAACAAAGAAGAGTGGCTTGCCAAACTATCTTCAAATATGGATGTAAGGCTAGCGGAGATTTCAAAAGAGGTTGCGCGAAAAGAGGTTAGAGTTAGATTTTATGACCATTTTCCAAAAGTAGATATTAGACTCTCCGATACTAGAACGGACTCCAAAGACCCGTCAGCAAGAAAATACGACAAAAGCGCCTTTATCGATGTGAAAATCCCGATTTTCCAAGGTGGATACACCACGGCGAGGGTAAGCGAAGCAAAGCTGCTGCTTAATGCGGCATCCGAGGATCTAGACAATACGACAAAAGAGGCAAAGCTAAAATTTGAGGATTTGTGGTCTAGAAGAGAGCTTGCAATCGAGTATGTAAGTCTATACAAAGATAGCGAAAAAGCCTCCGAACTGCACCTCCAAGCGGTAGAAAAAGCTCATGCGGCAGGACTCAAAAGCATCGTAGACCTGCTAGAGGCTAGAGCAAAGCTATATCAAACAAGAAAAGAGCTGCTAGACGCTACATACGAGCTAATCAACAACCAAATGGAGCTACTTGCCGTCGTGGGTGAACTCAATATGGCAAAAATAATAGAGCTGGAAGACTTGGTATATGGACAAAAGGGCTAATAAGCCCCGCTCTTTTTTAGTACCACTTTTAGCGTTTTTAGAAGTATGACGACATCTAGCCAAACGGACCAGTTAAGGACATACCACACATCCATACTAAGCCGCTCCTCAAATGTGAGCTCGTTTCGCCCGGATACTTGCCAAAGACCTGTAATCCCAGGTTTTGCCTCCAGTATATACTCTTTTTTGTCCCCCATATCATCCGACTCGCTTGGCATATAAGGTCTTGGTCCGACTATACTCATCTCCCCTTTTAATACATTAAATATCTGCGGCAACTCATCAAGAGAGAGCGAACGAATCCATTTGCCGACCCTTGTAACTCTAGGATCGTCACCTTTTAGTTTTTTGTACACCCTCCACTGGGTAGCGGCGGATTCATTCGCCTGTAGATACTCTCTTAGTATCTCATCGCCGTTTTCATACATACTGCGAAATTTATACACCAAAAATTCGCCCTCGCTCCCAAGCCTTCTTTGAACAAATATAGCCGAACCTTTGGAGTCAAATCGTATCAATACAACAATAACAGCTATAAACACCAAAACAAACGGTAGCAACAGAGCTCACCAGCAACAAATCCAGCGCTCTCTTTATAAATATGTTAGTCTGGGACTTTAGATTGTTTTTGACTGTCAGAAAAAAACTGCGCTCCTCAAAAGAGTAATTAAATTCCGTATTCAAAACGGCAAGACCGTCGATACTGGGCACCAAAATAATATTTTTGACTAATTTTTGTATATTCATCAACTCTTTACTACTAACTTCGTCACATATAATAACGGTCTCTACTTTTTTGGATGCAAGCCCGTCAAAGCCATTATTTGCCTCCACAAAACCGACCACTCTATACCCAAGATAGCTATCGGTGGAAAATTTACGGGCAAGCTCTACGGCACGCTTGTTTCTACCGACTATGGCAACTCTCTCACCCCAAATACCGCTTTTGTAGAGTCGCTGCTTCAAGTAAAGCTTGAGCATAGGAATAAAAAAAAGCATAAGCATGACGCCAAATAGCAAAGCTATTCTGGATACCGTGTGGTCAAGCTTGAAAAGAGCGGTAGCAAAGAAAAAAATAACAATGGAAACAACACCAGTACGGGCAATCTCTTTTGCTTCATCCCAAAACCCTATTCGCTTGCGATATAGCCCTCTAGCATAAAACAAAAAGACAATAAACAAAGAAAAGCCGACAAAAAACCAAATCTTTTGAAAACTAAGCTCAAACGCCTTTGCAACCCCGCTATCCGTCTCAAATAGATAACGAACAAAAAAACAGAATGCAAAAGAAGACAGTAGCGCTACGAAATCAAACGCTGCAAGCCCGACAAAAACAAAGAAATTACGCCCAAACATACGCTCTCTTTTTTTAGCTTCATTATACCAACCCTCTATAGAAAATAGCGGTTTTGATATAATAAACAGCATGAAATCAACAAAAAAAGAGCAAAAAATAGTAGCCGCCAAAACTTTTACCTGCTCATACGACCAAAAAGAAGATAGGATAAGACTTGCTTTAAATTATCAAGACCCTATAACAAGAGTGGATTTGTGGATTACGAGAAGTTTTTTGCTTCGACTTTTACCGCTTTTTTCCAAGTTTGGCTCCACCCAAACCGAAATGAGCATAACAACAGACGAAGAAAAAACAGATAGACCTCAAAACACGCCGACTACACCGACAGACGAGTCGATGCTACTACTGACGCAAAAAGAGCCTATACTACTAGAGCAAGTGGATTTTGAGAGGGGTAACGGAGTCGTTAATGTTATATTTTCAAGCCCGCTTACGGACAAGTATGTATCGTCTCTAAGAGCACAAGAGATAGACGCTCTGGCAAACCTGCTTATCAAAACCGCCCCCACTTATGATTGGGGGATAGGTCCTTGGTGGCAAAGTTTATAAAATTTTATTACTTTTTCTATCCAAAATATCTTTTACTTCGCATGTCATAACCTCTTCGACCGTTGCAGCAGCCTCTATCTTTCCGCTAACAAGGTTGATAAGTTTGACATACACGACGACTCTTTCATCCGTAACGGCGTATGAACCGACAAAAGCGTACTCCGCCCCTATTTCATCCCTTAGGGTATCATTTTTATCACGACTTAGCAAAGTTACGCCATCGCTACCTATTTTGAAGTATTTTGCAGTCTCTGCTTCTATTATTTTAAATTTTTTATTAGACGCCAGTTCGTTTTTTAGATGGCTTGAAAGTATAAAGCCTAGCTGATTTTTATTTGAGAGTGTTTCCACATTTACAAAGTCCGTTACTACTACATCTTCTGTAAGTCCATATTTATTAGATGACTGAGACGATATACTTGATACCGCATCTTTCATCATAGAGCCGAAATCTACCTTTTTGTGTGAATACTCTTTTGCAAAAGAACTCGCCCCGCACGGCTCTTTAAAACCAAAATCGGACGCCGCACAACCGCCAAATGCCAATGACACAAGAGCCGCTAACAATATATTGCGCATTTTCATTTGCTAGCCTCGCTACTCTCTTTTTTTTGCGCTACTAGCTTAACGCTTGCCTTTGGCATACTTTTATCCACAAGCTCTGCATTTGCTATCATCATCATTGAAGAGGAGAGCACAGTGCCGCTATCCAAATCTACAAGTCTCGCATTTACCATCAAACCATCTTCTACGATATCATACACACCGACTACGACAAAAGGCGTAGAGAGAGATGACCTGAAGTTCTTGGCATCCCTAGAGAGCGCAAACTCGCCCTGCTCCGTTACGGACAGTAAGACCGCTTTTTGCGCTTTTAGCTCAACCGTACTAGCCCCTTTTGAACGGAGTTTTGATGAAAGCGTCTCCGCAAACACTCTTCCAAAATCTGAACTCTTCACCACATTGGCATTTTGCACAAAAGATGTAACGGCGATTTTGGAGTTTTTGACTATTGCTCCGGCAGAGCAGTTAAGCAGGCTATTTGCCACGCCTGTTGTGGCCTCATCCAGAGTAGAAGCTTTCGATATACTAGCAGGAGAGGTAAAAGTCTTTACGGTGCTACCGTTTTTGTCTATTATCTCACACTTATCGGCGCATCCTATGCTAAAAAACAAGCCCACTGCAATCATAAATAAAGCGGAATATTTCATTGTTGTCTCTTTGATATAGTGTTTTGTTGCATTTTATTATTTAACGCTTTAAATTAGTTACCAAAATATTTAAGCCGTCAAACTTTTTGTAATAACTTTTGCAAAGCGCTAAATGCAGACAATGCATCATTTATGGTCTTTACATGTTGCTGTGTAGCATATCCACCGAGCATGCTAGTGGCTTGCTCGCCAGCGGAGTCTTTAGTGCTGGAATTGGTGGCTTCTGATACGGTGGTTGTATACTGCTGTGTATTTGCTATCAAGCTTGCACTCGTCGAAGACTTAACAGCGTCACTATTGGATGCATTGTCGGCAAAAGCCCCGCTAACATCTATGCCGAATCTTGCGGCATCTTTTATCACCCCCTCAGCGGAAGCGTACGAACTTATAACACTAAGTAGCGTGCCGTCGCTTGCCGTTATTGCATAATCACCATTAATATTTTTATATAGATTGTCGCCAACCTTTGAGTCTTCTTTGTCTAATTTTCCACTATCCGCCGTCTGACTCTTAACGCTTATTCCGGATGTATAATTTTGCCCTGTAGCCCGTCTTGCTTCACTCATTGGATCTTGCGATGCCATTATCTTCGTCCAATCCCTGTAGTCAGCATTTGAACCTATAACACCATAAATAACATCAACGGCATCTTCAAAACTTGCGCCGGAGGCATCCATAAACTCTTTTACGGAAGGTTTCTCGGGTCTATAAAACGGATTTTTGACACTCATATCAAGCAAATCAGAAAAAGACGATGTCTCCGCTGTTGTCTGTATATTCTGCGTACTACTCGCATCCGCAAGAACAGAGGAAAAATCAGTAGCAGAACTTGATTGGTTACTCGACAAATATTGAGGTGTGGAAACCAACTGGATATTTTGCGAAGAAACTACAGACATAGTAATACCTTTATAGTTTTAGTAAATTAAAAGCAAAAACTATTCCTTTAATTAGTACAATAGCTTAGGTACCATACTTTAGCTATCTGGCGCCTTTGGTATATCGTGAGTAAATTAACAAATTGCTTAATTTTGGGGACTGACCGCTATTTTTGACACTCTTTTTTTGCTCTTTTTTTGGGGGGGGTCTGCCCCCTATTTTTACCTAAAAAGCTGAGAGTGAGAGCCTATTCTGACAAGGTAGATAGTATCGTCTGTGATTTTATAGATTACAAGTAGGTCTCCACTGATATGAAACTCTCTGTAGCCAACATAATCGCCTCTCAATGGGTGGTCTAGCGCTTCTGATGGTAGTTGCTCGCTTGATATAAGCTTGCTTAGATATACCACATACTTTGAGTAGTGTCCGTTTGAGAAGTTGACTTTTTGCAAGTCTTTTATAAATACTTTGCTCCTCTCTAGCTTTTTATACACTGCTTCATCTCTAATAAGTGTTCTTCTAGGGATAAAGACTCACTATTCCCGTCTTCAATCTCTTGCATAGCTTTTATGGTCTCATCGTTAGGGATTTTTATTTCAAACGGTATGCCACGCTCCAATACTGCTTGCGATAAAAATATATTAAATGCATCACTTAGCCCGATACCATACTGCTTGAATATCTCTTGGGCTTTGGCTTTGATGTCTGCATCTAGGTATACATTGGTTCTGACTTTATGAGATATTGAAGTCATTTTGCACCCTTTTTGTTCTTTTAAAAGTGATTGTAACACACATTGTGCGCCTTAGTCAATATCCCATACCCAAAGAGCCTCCCAGCACAAGATGCTGCATTCATCAAGCTTTCATTACCAAGATGAGCATATCTCTGTAAAATAGTGCCTGACACCCTTTTTTAAAGGGGTCTGACCCCTATTCTCTTTAAAAAATATTACCAATTTTCCAATGTTTTTTGTGTGCAATATACCCAACCACCCAAGCTAGCACAAACCCTATTGCCAGACTAGCAAGTCCTATATTTTCCATTTATATACCCTCCATTGTTTGTTTTAGACTGTTTAGCTCATTATAGTTATACGCAACACCTACCGATACTATGATAAATATAACGCCAAGCATATAGCCAAATAAACTATTCTGCTCAATAAACCTTATCGCATAAGCACCGACGCCACCGTCAATAGCCAAAAGCGCTATCAAGAAATATACCCATTTTGGGGT
>DIZY01000139.1:3320-3657 GCA_002428055.1 Helicobacteraceae bacterium UBA6016 | reverse complement strand
AAAGGCGAGATAAGAGATTTGATGTGGAATGATGTCTCTATCGCAAGACGGGTCAAAGACCTAGAAGCGGCAGATGAAAAGCTAGATACACTCATAGCGTCAAAGCCCGGCAGAATGGCGAGACTGAGACTAAAAGTAGCACAAAACATGGTCAAATCGGCGTTAAACAGAAAAGAGTCTATCGGGGCTCACTATATTACGGATTAACCTCAAACTTTAAACACAGCAGATTATATCCCCCTCTCTTATAACAATGATAACTTTTTACACACAATCTCTAAGCTTGTTTTTGTAAAATAGAGTAACCATAATAAAAACAAGAGGTAAAAAATGCCAA
>DIZY01000139.1:1181-3278 GCA_002428055.1 Helicobacteraceae bacterium UBA6016 | reverse complement strand
CTATCCAACACATCCATATACCCATCCTAAAACCCAATTACACATGACACCCCAAACATAAATCACATTTTGTATCAAAACAACATCAAACTACTGAAAAATAAAAAATGCGGGTGTAGCTTAAGTGGCAAAGTACAAGGCTTCAACCCTTGGGTCGCCAGACCACATGCGGGTTCGAATCCCGTCGCCCGCTCCAAAAGAACATAGAAGGTAACAGTGGCGCACAAGCTATATTTCGTCAAATACGAAAAAGTTTCTCAGTTTATAAAAGCCAACAAGGCAGAGATAAAAACATATTTATCATCGAGTCATTTTGAATATGCAAAAATGTTTGGCAATACCATGTATGAGCTAAGAATTAAAAGCTTTATAGAACAGTTCAAAATAGAAAAGGATAAGACCTATGCGCTTGAGGTTGTATCGTTTTACAAATCATCTGCATACATCGAAAAAGTACTCGCCCATATCGGCTCGCTATCACACTTTGACAAAAATCCAAAAGAGCTTTTTTATGTGTTCGTATATGTGCTTGAGCACTCAAAAGCCGAAGAGATAAAAGAGATATTCTTTTATCGTAGTTTTCTGTTTTATCTCTTCAGTATCAACAAATCATCAAATATAAGCATCGACCACAAACAGATGTCGCTATCGCTCCTAAAGACAAGCCATCCTCATATTGCCCCAAAAGAGTCTTTCGGAGAAAATGATTCCGGCGCATTTTTTGAGATAAAATTGGGCTCTCACACCGTAAAAGAAGAAGGCTTATCTATCAAAACTCTGCGTAAAAAAGCATACAAAAGACTATTTTTTGACATTTTAGACAACAAAATCACAACTGCTTAATAAAAGTTTTATAAATCATTACATATAATACGCCTAATTATTTTAGTCTTGGTGCTTGAATAGTAACTATAAATTTTTTACCATTTGACATGAGGATGCGAGGCTTGTTTGCCAACAAGTTTTTCTTCTTGTGTATACGAAAGTCATAGGTTTAAAAACAATTTTTTTCATCTTTTGTCGCCATTTATGGACGAAAACAAGTACGGTTTCATGGGAAGTCGAGGGATACTTGTAAATAAGCCATAATTGTCGTGCAAATATAGTGCGGAGAGAAAAAGGTTTCTGAAGACGAGTAGTACTCAAATGCTCTGATATAATTTTGTTACTGTTTTAAGTCTTGATATTTTTTGGGGTTTTGATGAACTGAAACAGGTTTTCTCGCTATTCATTTGTGCTACTTGCTACTCTTTTTCCAGTGTCGGCTATTGCTATTTCTATAGGTGGGCAAAATAACGACAATATACAAAAACTAAAATCGCAGTCAAAAGTATATGCTGATGCAAACTGAATAAAACTCAGTAAGCAAGACGGCGACGCTTCTCAAAACATCCAAGTCACACCATCAAAAAATGGCATAAAATCACACTTCTTATTTATGAAGCAAGATAACTATCAAGTAGATTTGAGCGCATATTACGAACTAAGCAAAGAAAAAAATGACACAGTGCTAGATATGTCTTATAGGGTCTTATATAGCGGCGCTAAAATTGGTACTTATATATGAGTATCAAAAGGTAGCAACCTAGAAAAATTCATCCTATCACAAGGCTTTGCCATAGAAAAGGGCAAAATCAAGCTTTCGGCGGCGCTACTTCAAAGACTTACCAAATTGGATTTCTCTGAATATTCAAAAACATATAACGAAAAGCTTGCCCAAAAATCATTTGGAGCAGAATATTCATACAACTTCAACAAAGACGCCCTCCTACAAGAGCTAAAAACATCCATCACATACTACGACACGGACGGCAAAGAGCTAGGACGCATAGGTGACATCATCGTCAACAATGCCACGCTCTACGACTGGACGAGAGTCTACGGCGGATACAAAGGAGCAAGCAAACTACTAGCGGAGGTCTCAGCCTCTTTTCGCCTCCTAGATAGTCTCAAGCTCACCACCTCAATAGGCTACGACTCTGTGCGCTACAAAGCGATGTATGACGACCCTACGGAGTCCAGTACTAGGCTAGCTTCATCGGTTGGCGTAACATATCGCATCAACGACTACCATAGAGTAGAAGCCAAAGCGGACAA
>DIZY01000139.1:484-1110 GCA_002428055.1 Helicobacteraceae bacterium UBA6016 | reverse complement strand
GGTTTCATCTCCGCCGAAAAGCTAAACAGAGAGTTTGCCCCCGACGATACCCAGTATAGATTTGGTCTTACATACAGCTTTGGGAGCGAGGGCAGACACAGCAGGCTCTCCCCACTCTTTGCCTCCTCATATACACCAAAAGAGACTCTAACTCTAAGCGAATTAACGCCTATGGGTAGCGTCAATATAGACAACTTCGCAGTAAGTCCAAAAAAAGTAATCAGCAAAGAGCATATAGCCTCCGTTGATAAGAGCGCACTAGCAGCCGGAGATGGCATAGCCCTTGCGAGTGACGGCACACTAGAGGCAATATATTGGGACAACGGTGGATATCCGGTATCCTCAGTGCAAAGCATCAGCGACTCTAGCTATGCCCCATACATCACCGTGATAGATGGCAAACTAGCAGTAAGCAACATCCTAGCCCTCAACTCCCATATGCAAAAAGAGGGGCTAACCACGGGTCAGACCAAAACACTAAATATCTCCGTCAACGACTCTAGCGGAGTATCGGTATACCAAATAGCAATAGTCAAAGGCTCAGCACAGTTCAACAGCTCCAAAAAGAGCGTAAAAGGGGTAGGTAGTGCGGTGGCGCAAGCATTTGTCCAAAACACTCTTGATAG
>DIZY01000139.1:0-398 GCA_002428055.1 Helicobacteraceae bacterium UBA6016 | reverse complement strand
ACGCTAAGCATATCTAACTTGCAAAACATCAAATCACTCTCAGAACTACTGGCAGACAAAAGCGCTATGCTCTCTCAACTGCCTAGTACTATTCTAACGGGAGCCGCAATACCAAGTGTACAGCAAGCGGCATACGAAGCCGCAAAAACGGCGTTGCAAAACGCAAACACTCAAGACGCTATCGCTTCAGCGCTCACGGCATACAACACAGCATTAGCCTCTCTCAATACGGCGATAACTACGGCAAATACCGCATACGAGACGGAGCAGGTGAGAATAAGAGCCGAACAAGCTGCAGCCGCAGCGGCGCAAGCAGCAGCCGAACAAGCCGCTGCAGCCGCAGCCGCAGCGGCTGCTACCGACACCACACCAAGCGCCTTCACTTTCACAGACCAGAC
>DIZY01000109.1:7553-13359 GCA_002428055.1 Helicobacteraceae bacterium UBA6016 | reverse complement strand
AGCACCGCCGTAATAACGCTAGGATTGATGTCGGAAAATAGCTGATAGAGCCTGTCAAATATGAAGCTCTCTAGTTTTTCGGTTTCAAACGATTTGTAGTTTGATGATAGCTCTCTGATAGCCTCTTTGATGTCGATATTGACGGAAAAGTGAAGCAGGTTTTTGATGATTCCGATGGCGGCACGGCGAAGCGCATACGGGTCTTTAGAACCTGAGGGCACCATCCCTATACTGAATAGCCCCATGAGCGAATCAAACTTCACGGCGATAGAGAGCAAGCTTCCCGCAAGGCTCGTCGGTAGTTCGCCGTCCTCACCCTTTGGCATATACTGCTCTTTTATCGCATTAGCTACGCCCCCACCTAGCCCCATATCAAGGGCGTAGTAGCACCCCATAACACCTTGAAGCTCGCCAAACTCATAGACCACTTCGGTCATCAAGTCAGCTTTGCCAAGTTTTGCGGCATCCAGTAGCGTCGCTCGCTCGCTCTCACTAATAGCCAGTTTTTTTGCCAAATACTCGGCAATACCGACCTCTCTAGCCACCTTATCCGCAACGCTTCCGAGCCCTTCGACAAATACGATATTTTGGAGTCCCTCGTTTGAAAGTCCTTTTTTGATGTCGTTTTCGTAGAAAAATAGAGCGTCGGAGAGTCTAGCTTTTAACACTCTTTCGTTACCCGCCACTACTTTATCAAAGCTGTCGATAAATGCGTTTGAGACGACTACGAAGTGGTTGGATAGTTTGCCGCCTTCAAAGACCGGAAAATACCTCTGGTTTTCTTTCATAGAGGTGATGATGACCTCTGCCGGAACTTTCAAAAACGCCTTGTCAAATGTACCCAGAAGAGCCGTCGGATACTCGGTGATAGCGATGACCTCGGCTAGCAGCTCTTCGTCAAGCTCCACCTCAAGACCGTGTTTTGCCTCTATTGCTTTGATGTCGTCGAGGATTTTTGATTTTCGCTCATTCGATGAGAGCATTACACCCGCACCGGCAAGCTTTGAGAAATAATCTTGCGGATTTAGGATATGAAGCGGCTCAAACGACTCTTGTCTGTGTCCATAGCTCATCTCGCCAGACTTAACTCCGTATGCCTCCACGCCAAGCGACGATGAGCCGTGTAGTGCGACCATCCATCTGATAGGGCGGATAAAGCTCGTCTCTAAACTTCCCCATCTCATTGACTTACCGAAATGAAGATAGGCTAGCCATTCGTTTACCATTTCATTTAGTTTTTCGTCTATATTTTTGCCCACTACCGTCTTTTTGGCATATAGGCACTCTTTGCCGTCTTTTTCGGCTGTCTGCACATCGGACTCTGTCAAGCCGTTTCTCTCCAAAAAGCTCTCATACGCCTTTGTCGGCGCTCCGTCTTTCATAGCCACCGCTACGGGAGGGCCCCATAGCTCTAGCTCTTCGTCATTTGCTTTTGGGTTAAAATTTTTTGAGTGTAGCGTTATACGACGAGGGGTAAAAAACAGCTCAAACTCGGAGTCAAAACCATTTTTTTGCAGCGTCTGATGCCATTTTGGAGCCAAATTTGGCATCTCTTTCAAAAATGGGATAGCAGGAAGCTCCTCCGTTCCTATTTCGAGTAAAAATTCGTTATTTATCATACAAACATGCCTTTTGTGCGGACTTTTAATGCGATTTTACCGAAGTGTTAGTAAAATGAACAAAAATAGGAGATAGTTTGACAAAAGCAAAAACGATAGCTGCGGGAATCATAGGCAACACGATAGAGTATTACGATTTTGCGCTTATCGGTTTTTTGGCGTCAGCAATAGGGGCAAACTTCTTTCCAAACTCCGACCCTGCGCTATCGGTACTATGGGCTTTTGCCGCTTTTGCAGCAGGAATGATAATGCGACCTATCGGCGGGGCTGTATTTGGGCATATCGGTGACAAAACTAGCCGCAAAAAGGCTCTTCTGCTCTCTTTGGCGCTTATGACGCTACCGACTTTTGTAATCGGGCTTTTGCCGACATACGCACAGATAGGTATAGCCGCTCCGATACTACTTGTGCTTATGCGTCTGATTCAAGGCGTATCGGTTGGCGGCGAATATGCAAGCTCTATCGTCTACCTCGTAGAACAAGCCCCAAATGACAAAAAAAACTTCTTCGGCGCTTTCGTATCGGCAGGGGCTAAAGCCGGAATGACGCTGGGTAGCGGCGTATNNATGCGCTGCGATGCTTTGGGCTTTGGATGCAGAGGCGATGAATGATTGGGGCTGGAGAGTGCCGTTTCTTTTGAGTCTTCCGCTTCTGCTTTTCGGGGTTTGGCTACGGCGCACACTGGAAGACGACTTCAAGCCAAAAGAGGAGTCCACTCCGCCGATACTAGAACTGGCAAGAGAGCATAAGGCGCTATTTGGGCTTTTGCTCGCCGTAGCATCCGCTATTTGGGTGCAATATTACTTCGTCTTTATCTACCTGCCTACATGGCTTCAAGGTGCGGCGCACATCTCGGCAAAAGAGGCTTCCGCCATCTCAACGGTAGTTATATTCTCAGTACTTGCCGGAGTATTTGCCGCCGCATTGATTGCCGACAAAAAAGGCGGTTGGTTCGTGCTAAAAGCGGCCGTTATCATCTCTGCCCTACTCTCCTATCCCGCCTTATGGCTCATGCTAAACGGTTTTGTATGGACGGGAGCGCTCTTAAGCGGCGCAATACTTGCCATACTGCAAGCCCCGATATACGCCACCGTCCCACTCTCTCTTCCTAGACACTTAAGGGCTAGCGGCTCTGCCCTAGTGTTTGGCGTAGCAGCGGGCGTTATCGGCGGTCTAACGCCTTTAGTATTGGGCTGGCTAGTGAGAGCTAGCGGCTCATACATTAGCCCTGCTTTTGTTATGATAACCATATCAATACTAGCTTTGGTATCACTACGCCTCTACAAGGGCAAAAGCCTTGTTTTGTATGATAAATAAAAAAGGATTTAAATGAGAAGAATGATTTTATCAATGTTTGCAGCGGCAGCTTTTGCCTCCTCTATTTTTGCCGCTCCGACTGCGGTGATAGAGACCACACAAGGCGTCGTAGAGATAGAGCTTCGCCCCGACATAGCTCCAAAAGCGTGTGAAAACTTCATAGCTTTGTCAAAAAAAGGGTACTACAACGGTCTGATATTTCACAGAATTATTAAAGGCTTTATGATACAAGGCGGAGACCCGACTGGTACCGGTACGGGCGGCGCTTCCGTATGGGGTAAAAACTTTGCGGATGAGATAACGCCGAAGCTGACATTTGAAAAACCGCTACTTCTGGCAATGGCAAACAGAGGACCAAATACCAACGGTAGCCAGTTTTTTATCACAGTAGCGCCGACACCTTGGCTCAACGGTCACCATACGATATTTGGTACGGTGACGAAAGGTGCGGATATAGTCAAAAAACTAGAACTTACACCGACAGGCTTTCAGGATAGACCAAAAGTGGATCAAAAAATCCTAAAAGTCACCATTAAATAGTACGATAGCAAGAGCAAAACTCCCGCTATCTACGCTATGCGGCAGAAATTTTATGAGTTGCAGTAACTAGCCAACATCCCACCCTTGACCGCTTCGGCGGTCTCTTTACCCATCAACTTCTCTATGATATAAATCCCAAAGCATATAGCAGTTCCGGGTCCTCTTGAGGTAAGTATATTCCCGCTCTCAACTATCATTTTTTCGACAAACTCAGAACTCTTGATACTATCCTGTACGCCTGGATAACATGTATACTCATCTTTCAATACGCCTGCCTTATCAAGCGCTATCGGAGCCGCACATATAGCAGCCACACACTTGCCGCTAGTGTCAAACTCTTTTATGAGTGATTGTACCGTTGTGTTTTCGGCTAGCGTCATCGTACCGCCGTATCCGCCGGGAAGCACTATCATGTCAAAGTCACTCGCTTTTACCGATGCTATAGGGCAGTCACTCACGACTCTTATGCCGTTAGCGCCCTTGAGCGTTTCGCCGTCCACGCCAGCTATTACTACATCTATACCGCCTCGTCTCATCGTATCGGCGAGAGCTACAGCCTCTATCTCCTCAAATCCGTTTGCAAGCGGCAAAAGCACCCGTTTTTTCATTTGTTCCTCCTTTTGTGTTTTGGTTTATTTTATCACATCAGGATTATTTTGGTATTATTTCGTCGGTGCCAAACCTCGGGTTACACGAAAAGCGACTGTTCGCTCTAGTGTAGCCCTTTTTTTATGCCTACTCCATACTCATTTCAACACTTTTACCGTTGGCTATATCTGAGAGTTCCGCACCAAACTCATAACATTTGCCAAGCTCTTCTTTTGTCGGTATGAGCTTGAATTTTAGAGGTTCAAGAGGTGTACGAAACTTCAGACCCCTCATTCTATGGTATATCATATTTTGCGCCTCGCCGCTCCAACCGTAGCTTCCAAATACCGCCCCTATCTTGCCCCTACTCTCCAAAAATGCCATACACGAGAGAAGATCCCAAGCCGGTTTCACGGCGTCCGCATTTATCGTAGGCGAACCGACCACAACGACATCGCTCTCCTCCAAAAGCGTTATCATATTATTCATCTCCAAAGCCTCCATGTCATAGATGCTCGCCCGTATCCCATCCACCGAGTCGGCGCCTAGATATATCTGCTCCGCCATCGCCCTTGTATTGCCGTAGCTTGAGACATAAAAAATGTTTACATGCTTATAGTGATACTCTTTTTTGGCAAATTTCGCCTCGCTACTCCATTCGCCGTATAGCGCCATGAATTTTTCAGGTTTGTTTCTAAGTATCGGACCGTGAGCGGGAGCTATCAGCGCTATCTCTTTTGTGGCGTACAGCTCAAGAGCGGATACGACAAACCGTTTGAACGGGCGCATGATGTGTTCGTAGTAGTATTTGAAAGCGTAGTCGAAGTCGCCGACCTTGTCGTCAAAAAGCCTCGGGTCATAGAAGTGACAGCCGAACACATCCCCGCTAAAGAGTATTTTTTCTTCAACAAGATAAGTACTCATCGTATCAGGCCAATGCAAAAATGGAGTAGATAAAAACTCTAGCGTCTTATCACCCAAAGAGATCTTATCCCCCGTCTGAGCAGTCGTAAACTCTATATCACTTTTAATAAGCGCTTTTAGCATCGATTTTGCGGTAACTGCGATGATTATCTTCGCATCCGGCGCTCTTTTCATAAGCTCAAATATCGCCCCGGAGTGGTCCGGTTCTAGGTGGTTTAGGATGATATATTTTATCTCGTCATAGAAACAGAGCTGTTCAAGCTTGTCAAAAAACTGCTCTTCAAACTCCTTTTTTACGGTATCGATGACCGCCACACCTTCGCTGCCCCTCACCAAATAAGAGTTGTACGAAGTACCGTTGGCGGTCTTCATGATGATGTCGAAAGTTCTGATATTCTGGTCAAATGCTCCTATATACTGTACGGACGGCGTTATCTCTACGGGTCTGTTTTTGCTCATTTTATACTCCTGTGTTTAGGAGTTGTATTGCATTTTTAGTACCCGTATTTTTATACCTATTTTTTCATCTCGCCCTCAAGCATATTTGCGGCGGTTATCGACTCCAACATCTGCTTTGCCATATCCCCCAAGGCGCCAGGGCCTGAAGGTATCATCAGTACGGTGTTTTTCTCGCCTACCGTCTTTAGCATATCGATATATTGAGTCAGCATCATCAGATTAAATATCTCGTTTTCGCTTGCATCTTGAAGCTGTGCGCGAAACTCCCCTATCGATTCAGTAAGCCCTCGCACGATTTCTAGCCTCTGCTTTGCGATACCCTCGCCCACCAGTCTTTTTTGCTCCGCATCCGCTTGCGC
>DIZY01000109.1:0-7452 GCA_002428055.1 Helicobacteraceae bacterium UBA6016 | reverse complement strand
ACCACTTGAGTATTTACTATATCTACGCCGTATTTTGGCATCTCTTTTGCAAGATTTTCCCGTATCGCCGTCGCCAAAGCCTCTTGATTTGAAAAAAACTCATCCAAATCCATCTTCGGCACAATACTACGCACGGAGTCAAATATATAGCTCTCAAGCTGCCGTCTCAAATCCGTCAGCGTATACACGGACTCATACACCTTTTCGGGAAAGACCTTGTACTGCACGGCTATCTGCATCGTATAAAACACATTATCAAGGGTCTTGGTGGACACATCCACTTTCGCCTGCATCTGCCTGAGCGTCTGCTTGTACGCAACGGTCTCAATAAAAGGAATAATAAAACCAAGCCCGGCAGTAAGAGTCCGGCTAAACTTACCAAGCCTCTCAACAATAAAAATCTCCTGCTGAGGCACTATCTTTATACTAAGTATTGCGAAAAAACCGATGAAAGCCAGTAACGCTACTCCTGACATCTTACCCTCCTTGTGTTTTTGTATTTTCCATTAAATCTTAATTGGCGGTAGTTTGTCAAGGGCGGCAAAAATTTTTGATTTTGAGGGTACAATAAATGAAAAAATTTGAGAGTACGCACGCATGACAATCACCCCAAACACGACGAACTAACAGAATGGACTTGACATTTGATTTATCGTTATCGGCTAGTTATGAAAATAAATCACAAATTGCAAGAGTCTTAACTGAAAGTTGGGTTGAGAAAAATATTTTTTGCCCTAGTTGTGGAGATTACCTATCAAATTATAAAAACAATAAGCCTGTTGCCGACTTTTACTGTGCGTCTTGTAAAGAAGACTATGAGCTAAAATCGAAGCAAAACTCAATGGGTAAAAAAATTGTTGACGGTGCATATTCTACGATGATTGATAGATTGCAAAGTAATCAAAATCCAAATTTCTTTTTTCTAAACTATGATGTTAAAAAATTTCAAGTCAACAACTTTATTGTCATTCCAAAACACTTTTTCACTGCAGAAATAATCGAAAAACGAAAGCCGCTAGCGCCGACTGCAAGAAGAGCTGGTTGGGTTGGTTGCAATATTTTGATGTCGCAAATTCCTGAAAGCGGCAAAATTTACTTTATAAAAAATCAACAGCACGAAGATAAAAGTGTGATTTTAAATAATTGGTCAAGAACACTTTTTCTAAGAGATTCAAAAACCGCGCAAAAAGGGTGGCTGATTGATATTATGTTTTGTATCGAAAGAATTAGCAAAAAGGCTTTTAGCCTACAAGAAATTTATGCTTTCGTGCCATATCTAAAAACAAAACATCCGGACAATAACTTCATTGAAGACAAAATCAGACAGCAACTGCAAGTTTTGAGAGATAAGGGTTATTTGAAGTTTACAACTCGTGGAAATTATGAGGTGATATAAATGCCGATAAGCAGAGAATTAGCGTTGCAAATTTTGAAATACCTAGTTGACAATCCGTCATTCTATTTTCCGTTTTTTGTGGTTTGCAGGGGTTATGCAAGTTATACAGATAGCGATAACAACTTTGTGGAGATTATTCCGGAAGACGATTATGAAAATTTACTCGAAAGTCCGCATTACAATGAATTTCAGCTTTGGGAAAATTTACAGAACTTACAAGCCGAGACATTAGAACTCATGTCAAAAGGTTTTATTGAAAAAATTACTGGAATCTCAATAGAGCAAGAGCTAGAACTATTGGCAAAAGAATACAGAGCACAATGGAATGAGAATGGCTGGGAAATTGAAGATAGTGAAAAGTTTGGTTTAAACGAATTTATCGGCGGAAAAGCCGAGGGTTACGAAGACGCTTTAAATATTGTCAGAAAATATATTGGCAAAGAGCCTATCGATATTGGTGAATGGTATAAAAGTTTACAAAATAAATGAATTTTGCGCCATACTCATAGGCGACACAAGACGCAAAAAAATGTATCAACCTCTAGCTTTTNNGAGGACATTATCAAGCATCAACACAACTGCAAAGCTACGGGCTTTTGGGTCAAAAAATCAAAGGAAGCAAACTTCCTTCTTATTATGCACGAACATTTGTTTGTTTTTCAAAAACCAACAACTACCTAGTCGCAAAACTATAATAATAAACAACCCTAAAATCAATTCTATCGTCATATCCAGTTCTATTGTTGGCAATTCCGTATGCGCTGGCTTTGTTTGTTTCGTCTTTTATTGAATATCTGACTCTTAGTTTGTTTAAGTTGTTGACTTTGTACCATGCATCAATCATGGTTTCGGCGAAGTCGTCTCTTATGCTTTGCTCTTTTGCCCAAATGTAGACTTTACCTAGCTTGATTGTCGCATCTTTTATAGGTTTTAGGATGATATATCCGCCGAGAGCTTCGCTTGGTTCGTAGTTGCCGTATCCTTGTTGCCAATCTGTGTACATTGCGCCAGATTCTATTGCCCTCCATGCGTTACCCAAAATCTTGTTGTACACCACAGCGCCGTCAATAAAATCAAAATTCATCCCCACCGTCGCTCCGTACATTTTGGAGTCTTTTTGAACCCTGTAGTCATTTGAGCCATACTGGCTCTCAACAAAACTATCTTTCGTGATAGCATATCTAGCGGAGGCGTACTTGTAGTCTTTGACGGCTATTGTATCGGCATCGAGTGCTTTTGCGTACTGTGCTATGATTTTTGTATTTTTGAGGCTTATGTTTTCGATATATCCGTAGGCAAGACCTCTGTTTCCCCATATTGTAGACATGTCTTTGAAGGTATTGTAGGTGGAGGTAAAGCCGCTGTATCTTTCAATTAGACCCAACTCCACAAGTGTATCCTTTAGCTCGCCTGTTCGGATGACAAACCCCTGATAAGTAGATGGCAAAAGCCTCAAGTCGTGGTCGTTTGCAAGTGGTGTAAATAACCTTTGTTTGCCTATTTGCAAGTGTGTTTTCCCGTGGCTGTATTTTGCATAGCTCTCGCCCACAAAAGAGAGGTTGTTATTTGTTCCGCTCTCCAACAAAGATGTTCCGCCGCCGTCTTTTCTATCTGTTAATCCGGCAAGATAGCTACCGTACTGGGCTATTCCGAGTCTAACGCCAAAAAACTCACCAGTTTCTACCTTTGCGATACCGCCGATGGTCAATGCCGTAGCGTTTGGAGTGTTTGATTTATCAAAGCTCCTATCAAAATAAAACGCTCTCGCATCAAGTGTTACTCTGCTCTGTCTCAGCGCATCTTCGAGATTTTCGGAGGCAGATAGAGCCGTCAACGCCGCCACTGCAACGAGTGTAATTTTTCTCATACACCCGCTTCTTCAGCTTTTTTTGTTACAAATTTTGAAATATCCACCTCATCTATCTGATGCGGCAAGAGATTTTTTAGCGCATACTCTTTATATACCCCGCTCGTTAAGAACAGGTCAAAGAGTTCCGCATCTATGTGGTTGTCTTTTTTCATAAAGCTCATAATCTTAATAGCTTCCGATAGTGTTTTGGTCTTCTTGTACGGTCTATCTGAAGCAGTAAGCGCCTCGAAAATATCGGCTATAGCCATGATTCTAGCGGGAATAGATATTTGTTCTTTGGTAAGCCCCCTTGGATACCCTGTTCCTATCATCGTCTCGTGATGAGAGCCTGCATATTCTGGAATTCTTTTCAGATCATCCGTCAACGGCAACTGCTCTAGCATTCTAATACTCATGATGACATGCTCGTTTATCTTAAATCGCTCTTCGTTAGTCAGCGTGCCTCTAGCTATCAAAAGATTATAGAGCTCACCGTAGTTGTACTGGTGCTCCGGCACTTCAGCGTTAAACCCAAGAGCTTCATACTCCTCTTTTATGCCCGTTTTGTCCCGTTTGATGATGTGCTCAGGTCTATCGGCAAGCAGAGGCTCTTCACAAGGCGCAGGCGTTGGCTCTATGTCTTTTAGTCTAAGCATCTCGGCCTCAGACAGACCTAATCTATCGTCAAACTCTCGCACCCATCTTCTGTTTGCAATCTCTTTTAATCTCTCTTGCTTGGAGGGGTCCATAAACTCTCCACCGATATTGCACTGGGCTATAAACGCAAAATCATCCGCCAACGAGGCTTGTTTTTGCGCTAGTTCACTTTTCAGTTGCTCTTTTGGAGTTTCCCCTGCAAGAAGTTTTTGGTAATACTCAATCGTCGCATCACGATGCAGGACTTCAAATCTAGCCCTAACCTCATGTATTCTGTTATAAATAGTCTCTAGTTTTGTGGCTTTATCGACAACATACTCAGGCGTCGTAACCTTGCCGCAGTCGTGCAGCCATGCTCCTATTCTAAACTCCCTCCACTCATCATCGCTCTCCAGTTTAAACTCTGCTAGCTCTCCGTCATTCGCATCGCTTGCGGCTTTTGCGAGCATCGAGGCGATTTCAGGAACTCTCTCGCAGTGTCCGCCAGTGTATGGAGATTTGGCATCGATTGCGGCGGCTATAAGCTTAATAAAGGAGTCCATTAGTAGTTCTTGCCGCTCTTGATAACCCTTTATGGCTTTAGACATACTAAACATGGAGTTCGACAGCTCGTAAAATTCCGTAATGCTCGTCTCTACATGATGGATGTTTTCGTACTCCAGTCGCCCCACGCTATCACTTATCTCTTTTAGCTCCCTGACGGGTCGCACGATACTATACGAGAGTCCATACCATGCTGCAGGTATAGCAAATATTAGTATCCCTAGAGATATTAAGAGATTTAGCCAAAGAGTTCTATTGATGTTTGCAAAAGCTTCATTTTTGTCTACATATGTGACAAGATACCATCTCTTTTGGAATGTGTTTGGAAACGGTGTTATCGCATAAATATACCTCTTCCCTTCTGCATCATCCACCTCGCCCTTGAGCCTATTTTTCTTGAACTCCTCGAAAGAGTTTACGATCTCTTGGTGTCCGATTTCGTTAATTTTTTGAACTTTCGTAAAATTACCATCAAGCTTATGAGCAAAAGATGTGGCTACGACATCGCCCTTGTCGCTAAAAATAACCAATTTTCCGCTGACAATCTTGCTTTGAGTTTCCAAGAAAGCAGATATTGACTCCAGCGTAATATCTGCCGCAGATACTTTGGACTTAACGCCGAATTCGCTTATTTTTGCATGCGAAACCGTTATGCCCGTTTTGCCCGTAGAGGCAAAAACATACGGGTCGGTCCAGTAAAAAGTACTATTTTCATCCGCTTTTGTATACCATTCCCTAACCCTAGGATCGTAGCTAGCTGGAAGTACCTCTGTTGCGGTTGTTACAAATTTTTCGTCTTTATAATCCCATATATCGACTCTTTTGTCTTTGTATTTTTCAATGGTGCGAATCGCATACGCAGGGGTTCTTCTGGCTTGCAAAAAGTTCCCGTTTTCGTCTGCAAGAAAAATACTGGAAAAGCCATTATCGCTTAGTAACTGCTCCCACATAACCCTTGATACGCTTTCACGATTAACCAAAGCGCTATTATCTTCGTCAAGACCAGCTAACACCAAAAGATGGGAAGATGCTTTATCTAGGTAGGCAACGCTTCTAGTTACAAGAGATTGTCTGATGTTTTCGTTTTTCTCCTCCAAATCCTTGTAAGCTTCTTTCGAGGAGCTGTAGTAGTTGTAGCCCACAATGGCGATTGTGAACAAAAACGCCATTATTGAAAATATTGCGACTAGGCTAAATGTGAATGTAAATTTTTTACCACTCATTTTTTAGCCTTTTTACTATTTTCAAGCTCTGCCAAAAACTTCTTCCAACCGCTTTCAAAAAGCTCCACCGTTTGAGGGTTGTACTTTGCTATTTCTATCTTTTCTATGCCTATCCCCTTTGGGTAGATTGCATTGTTAGCTCTGTTTTCTTTTGATATTAGCGGCAGAGCTTTTGCGTTTGGAGTTGCGTATCCGGCTGATTCGGCGTTTTTAGCCGCATTTTCGGCGGACATAACAAAGTCTAAAAACTGATAGGCTAGCTCGCTATTTTGGGCGCCTTTTGGTATCACAATGTTGTCTACCCATTTGCTAGGTCCCTCTTTTGGATATATGTATTTGTAGGCTTTGTTTTTTTGGCTTACGGCGTATCCGTCACCGTTATATGCTATGCCTACAGCAAAATTCTCTCTCAAAAAATACCTCGGGACATCTTCAGAAGATATTGCTTTTATGTTTGGGATAAGTTTCAACAGTTGCTGTGTCGCTTTTTCTATCTCCGCCTCATTTGTAGTAGCTATGTTATATCCAAGAGACTTGAGGGCTATGCAATACATCTCCATCATCTCGTTATTTGCCAAAATTGAGTTTTTCAGCTTTGGATTCCATAGGTCTGCATAGCGTTCTATTTTTATTTTGGATGAGTCATACAAGATACTCGTTGTTCCCCACAAATACGGAAGCGAGTACTTATTTCCAAAATCATACGACTGATCTAAAAAGCTATTATCTAGGTTTTTTATATTTGTAAGTTTGGATTTATCGAGTGATACAAGTAGCAATTCCATCGACATTTTGCTAACAAAAAAAGATGGAATTATTAGTATGTCATACTGCTCTTTATTGCCGTTTTTGATTTTTGTGCGCACATCTTGCGGGTCGTAGTATATTTCGTATCTAACTTTTACATTATATTTGAGCGCAAAATCTTTTAACACTTCGCTTGAAATATAGTTACTCCAAGCATAAATCTTGAGTGTTTTTTCGCTGCCGCATAAACTATATACAAACAGTAAAAATAAAAATCTCATAAACCCGCCTTACTATCATTATGCGCTAGTTAAAATCATTATATTTTATAATAGCAAAAAACAAGTTATACTAATTTTTTGGCGCTCAATACTACTTTGCCGCCATGAATAGTCCTTTTCGCTTAGCGTTCTCGCCTTGCTCTCTATCAGCGTAGTAAGCGCAGCTTTGTAGGTTTTTTGCTTAGATTAAAAAATCATTTTGCGCACAGTATAAATATAGTGCAATCCCCATTGGGGTTCTTCGAAATAGATTTGATTTTGGGATTCTTTGCGTTATTGGGAGTTTCAATCCCCATTGGGGTTCTTCGAAATTCAAGCCCTGTTATAGATGGCTCAACTATGTATTGTTTCAATCCCCATTGGGGTTCTTCGAAATATATGGAAGGCGACTATATATGTGAAGCGATAGAGTTTCAATCCCCATTGGGGTTCTTCGAAATTTTGTCTGCTGCCGAGTCACAGAGCGAGGAATTTGGTTTCAATCCCCATTGGGGTTCTTCGAAATTGAAGCTCTACCGGAGGTGACGGAGTGAGTATCGAGAGTTTCAATCCCCATTGGGGTTCTTCGAAATGTGGACACGATAGAGGAGTACATCACGACTTTGGACGTTTCAATCCCCATTGGGGTTCTTCGAAATAGCAAGAGAGAGAATATCCTTACGAGCCAAATGCCGTTTCAATCCCCATTGGGGTTCTTCGAAATTCTGCTTCTTCTGTTTCAGCTCTTTATGATTCCGAGTTTCAATCCCCATTGGG
>DIZY01000006.1 GCA_002428055.1 Helicobacteraceae bacterium UBA6016 | reverse complement strand
GGTATGCTTCCTAAGACTACTCTCGGTAGAGCAATGCTAAAAAAACTAAAAGTGTACGATGGTGCTGAGCATCCTCACACAGCACAACTAAAGGCTAACTAATGGCAAAAAAAATAATTTATGCTACAGGTAAAAGAAAAACTGCAATCGCTAGAGTATGGCTTACTCCTGGAACAGGCAAAATAGACATCAACGGCAAAGACCTTGACGGATGGCTCGGCGGTCTTGAAGTTCTAAAAATGAAAGTTACTCAGCCGATAGTAGCTACAAAACAACTTTCAAGCGTAGACATCAAAGCTACGACTCTTGGCGGCGGTGTATCAGGTCAAGCGGAAGCGCTTAGACACGGTATATCAAAAGCTCTTACTATATTTGAACCGACATTTAGAGAGACTCTTAAACCGCTTGGACTTCTTACTAGAGATTCAAGAATCGTTGAAAGAAAAAAATACGGAAAAAGAAAAGCAAGAAGAAGCCCTCAGTTCTCAAAAAGATAGTCTTCTATCCTTTTTTCCTGCATTCATTTCGGAGCTTCGGCTCCGTTTTTTTGTTTTTATCCCCTAAAAATCAACTCCTCAACCTGCCTTTTAGCAAATCCATCTGATATATCTTTTAGTTTCATTGCCAGACTCTTCGGTGACAGTATAATCAGGCTTGGAATCCACCTCTTTATCTCAAACAGAGCCTCATTTTCGCTTGAAGCCATGATTGCTAGCTCTATATCTCCGCTCTTGTGCCTAGTGATAATCTGTTGAGATTTGGACAGTGGTCTTCTATCGAAGTATTTGGCTATCTCTTTGGTGGCAAGGATTCTTACCATAAAGGGTTCACTATTTGGTTCAAACCATGCATTCATAGCGCTCTCTAGTCTATCTTGTATGCTTGCATCCATCTCAAAGCTATCTTTTGATTTGTGGATTAGCGGTATATCTTTTAGATAGAAGGTCTTGATTTTGCCGTCAATCACATCCTCTCCATACAGATACCAAAAACCATCGAAGTTTACTATCTTGTACGGCTTTACGGTGCGATATTTCTCTTTGTAGTGAAAACCTATAACAAGAGATAGAGATATAGCCTCTTGAAGGGCAAAAAGCACGGATGGGTTATCTGATATATCTTCAAGAATTCTGTTGGAGTAAAATGGATTTTTGTTTTTGTTTTTGAGTCTTGCCAACAGCGCATTGGCTCTCTCTCCAAAATCTCCGCCCACACTCAAAGCCACCTGCGAGAGAATATCCAGTATGAGGGTATCTTTTGTATCTTTGCTCTTTTCAAGACAAAAACCGCTCATCATCCGCCACCCCTGACCGTGCTTTTCTATAGGAAATCTGATAAGCCGCTCATTGAGGTCTCGTTGCACCGTCCGCTTGGATACCCCAAACTCCTCCGCAAGCTCTGATATGTATAGCGTATCCCCTGCATGAAGCTTTTGAAGGATGTTTATTAGTCTTGTGAGCGCTTTATCGTAGTTTTGGATCTGAGGCATAGCCTTTTGCCTTTATGTGTAGATTTTTGATTTTATGTAAAGTGGGTTTAAAAAGCAGACACGACGGTGGCGAAAAGAGTGGTAAAATAGCCACAATCAACAAAAGTAAAAAAATGTTATTTTAGAACTAGAAAAGTTTTGAAGCGGAGGGGTGCTTGCAGGGTAGCACTACAGGCTCTCGTAAGCTCCCCCATTTTTTTGATTTTTGAAGTATAATCAGAGCCTTAACAGAAATATGAAACATAGGGTTTGGTACTAGGGTTTGGATCTATCTTTTACGGCGCTGTCGCTTGGTACTAGAGAGCTTACTATCGTTGCTGAAGTGTTTCTAGCTAACGGGTCTTTTGCACAGACAAAAAAGATCGTACTATCGGAAAATCTACTCCAAAAAAGCACAGCATCTACAAACAGTAGGATTGCGGCAGAGGCGATGAAAAGACTATCATTTTTAGATAACAACGAAATGATGTTGCTCGTTGACACGGATAGCCAAACCAGGAAATACATTGCATTTTTGGCAATTATTAAAACATATAGTTTGATTTTTGAGTTTTGCGTCGAGGTTCTTAGGTATAAGTATGTCTCATTTGACAATGAGCTACTAGATAGCGATTGGAACCAGTTTATAGAAGCAAAAAGAGTTGGTGATGAAAAGTTGTCACGAGCTACGGAAAATACAATAAAAAAAATCAAGCAGGTGATTTATCTTATGCTTAGCGATGCAGGTCTTATTGATAGTGGTCAGGTTAAGTTTATTTATGCCCCACTTCTATCGTCGGAACTGAAAAAAGTGATTTGGCATGACGACCCAAGACTTCTGGCGGCGTTTAACATGAGTGATGCAGATATAAACAGTATTGGAAAAGGGGTCTGATGGAACAATTGCCACAAAAGTTTGAGTCCATATACGATGAGATATCAAATAGCAAATTTTTATCCATGGAAGCGCTTGGCGGCGAGGTGCCGTTTTATGTCTCCTCATACGATGCCACAAAGGAGTTTGAGGCTACTGGGCAGATATTGATCTTGGCAAAAAAACTACGAGCAAACGGCATTGGCGTAGCTTGCATAAATCTATTTGAACTTTGCACTGAGATACTAAGGAAAGATGGATTTTTAGAAGAGATAATCTCACAAGAAGAAGAGCTCAAAAAAACAGACTTGCTAGATGTTCTATCCGGAACTCTAGATGTCCCAAAATACATTATTCCAGCCCTAAAAGAAGCACTTGCAAATGTCCATGACGCCAAGGTGCTTATATTACATGGCATCGGGCAGGTATATCCGTTTATCAGGTCGCATATCTTGTTAAACAACCTACAAAATGCGGTCAAAGAAATCCCTACAGTGATGTTTTACCCCGGTATCTATAGCGGCAATTCGTTTAGGCTGTTTGGCATACTGGACAATGATAACTATTACAGA
>DIZY01000018.1:26927-27251 GCA_002428055.1 Helicobacteraceae bacterium UBA6016 | reverse complement strand
TAAAAATATCGGTTAGAATTGCTGTTGACGGTCCACGGCTGATTCATCCCACCACAAAACTTGCAACTAACATAAAATGGAAAAAACAACACTACAAGAACAGCTAAAAAAACTAGAAGATAAACGACGTGGTCAGGGGAGACGGCATAGTATTGATTTGGTGTTAATGCTAACAATCATGGCGACAATGAGCGGATTTTTTGGGTATAGGGCAATTGGAGACTTTGCCGTACGCTATAAAGACGAACTTATCGAATACTTGAAACCAAGTAAAGATAGACTTCCAGCATATGCAACAGTACGGCGAGTACTAAAAGAGATTGA
>DIZY01000018.1:0-26917 GCA_002428055.1 Helicobacteraceae bacterium UBA6016 | reverse complement strand
TGGATGGAGCAATATCTTCAAAAAGAAGACGGGGAGTGGATAAGTATTGATGGTAAAGCCATTCGCGGGACTAAACAAAAAGAGGAAGACAAAAAACTTGCCCATCTTGTGAGCTTTTTTAAAAACGATTCTAAAGAAGTAATCATTGCAAGACAAACCGCAAGTAAAAGCAATGAGATTCCACTTGTTCAAGAGATGCTTAAAGAGTTTGGACTAGAGAAAATGATATTAACGCTTGACGCCTTGCATTGTCAAACAAAGACGCTTAGCGCAATAATAGAGAGTAAAAATGATTATGTGGTACAGGTAAAAGAAAACCAAAAAAAAACTACTGGAACAACTTAAGTTCAACATTACCATCTCGCCTGCAATCGACTTTGATAAACAAACGCAATTAAGCCGTAATCGGTTTGAAACAAGGGAAGTATCTGTCTATAATGACTTATACGGTATTGATTGTACAAAATGGGATAGCGTTAAAGAATTTGTTAAAGTTGTGCGAACAACGCATAAAAAAGGGAGCTCAAAATCCGCGACAGTAGAGACTTCTTATTATGTCTCTAGTAAGTCAATGAGCGCTAAGTCGTATAATATTGGAATAAGGGCGCATTGGGCGATTGAGAACTCATTGCATTATGTTAAAGATGTAACCTTTTGCGAAGACGCCTCACTGATTCGCACTGGTTGCGCCCCAACAAATTTTTCAATAATTAGAAATATTGCTATAAATCTTTTCAGTCGTCTTAACTTTACTAGTTTTAAGCAAGCTATTCGAATGATGGGCGGTGATATTCGAGCTATAGGGAGGTTGTTGGAATGAATCAGCCGTGTCTTCTCATCATTTTCCAAGATTGCTCATAAACTATTTCAAAGTTTTGAACAACACCAGCTTTTAGTCCCTCCAGTATGTCTGCGTCAAGCGAAAGACCATTTGCGTAGTTATGAGCTTTGATTGAGCGCTCTAGCGAATCTATTGATTTTTGCCAACTCTCTAAAATAAGAGACATTTTACAACCCCATCTTCCCCGGATTCAAAATATTATTCGGATCAAACGCTCTTTTGATAGAGCGAAACAGCTCAAGTTCAGCCTCCGTAAACGCCATTTTCATAAAAGGCGCCTTAGATAGCCCTATACCGTGTTCGCCGCTTAGCGTGCCGCCTAGGTCTATCGCTATTTGAAATATCTCTTCTATCGCTTTTTCCGCCATTTCTACCTTATGCGGGTCGTTTTTGTCGGTCATGACGTTTGTGTGCACGTTGCCATCGCCCGTGTGTCCGAAGCATGGGATATTAAAGCCGTATTTTTCGCTTACTTTTTTGTACTCGGCTAGAAGCTGAGGCAATGCCGAACGAGGTACGGTGATGTCTTCGTTTAGTTTTTTGTTGCCATAGACTTTTAGGCTTTGAGAGGCGTTTCTTCTGGCAAACCATAGATTTGCGGATTCTGCGGCGTCTTTTGCTCGTACGAAGTTGGTGCAGCCGTTGGCTACAAAGACTTTTTCTAGGCTATTTAGGTCGCTATCTAGATTTTCTTCGAAGTTGCCGTCTACATCGGTGATAAGTATCGCTCCTGCTTCTATTGGCAAGCCTTTTTTGTGTACTTCTTCGACGGCTCTTATTGTGAGATTGTCGAGAAACTCCATTGCTACTGGCGTGATGCCTTCCGCAAATGTTTTATACACGGCGTTCATGGCGGCTTCCACGCTATCAAATATTCCCATTGCGGTTTTTGTGAATTTCGGTTTTGGTATGAGCTTGAGTGTCACTTCCGTCGTTACTGCAAGAGTTCCTTCTGATCCTACGAGAATGCCGCAAAGATTGTAGCCCGCTACATCCTTGATGGTTCGTTTGCCCGCTTTGATGATGTCGCCGTTTGGTAGTACGGCTCGCATTGCCATTACGAAGTCTTTTGTGATACCGTATTTTGCGGCTCTCATGCCGCCAGCGTTTTCGGCTACATTTCCGCCGATGGTGCTGTACTCTTGACTGGCTGGGTCCGGCGGATAAAACAGCCCTACTTTTTCGACCGCCTCTTGAAGTTCTTTGTTTATGACTCCCGGCTGTACTACGGCTACAAGGTTTTGCATATCTATTTCTAGGATTTTATTCATGTGTTTTTCAAAGGCAAGCACTATTCCGCCGGTGACAGGCAGTGCGCCGCCCGTAAAGCCGCTTCCCGCACCTCTCGGTACGATAGTTATGCGGTTGTCGTTGCAGTATTTTAGAACCTTGCTTACATCCTCTTCGTGCCTAGGGAATACAACGGCGGATGGCTCATATCTGTTTTTTGTGGCATCGTAGCAGTAGGCTATCAGGTGCGCTTTGTCGTCAAAGCAGTTATCATCGCCGACTACCGCTTTTAGTGCGGATATGTGTTTTTTGTCTAGCATCTTAGCGTCCAAGAAGGTTGAGATAGTATGAGTCGTAATCTTTTACGCTCTCCTTCATCATGCCAAAATACCCTGTCTCTATCTCGCCCGTTCGCTTGAAAAAAGGAGATTCAAACTCTTTTGAATTTTCAGACGCAAAAGCTCTTTCTTCCAATATCTCCATACTTTGGCAGTCGGTGATATATAGCTTGTCTTTGATGGCAAAGTAGACGCTACCTACGGAGTATGTTTTACAAAACGAAGCAAACTGTTTTGCGTTCGGTGCCCCAGCTCTATCTCTTGCCAAAAGCGCCGCCAAGAGATCCGCATGCACCCATGTTTTGCCGCCCATCGCCGCTACTTTTTGGTAATCCGCTTGATTTTTGGCGATTATCGTCGCCCTCTCGTCAAACAGATAAAACAGCGCCCTATCGCCGACTTTTGGAAGCACTAAAGCCCTAGGTAGAGCGTCTTGAGCCAAATCGCTCATTACTTGAAATCTTACTCTTACCTCGTTACCGCCATTTAAAGCCAAGGCGGAGGCGACTATCGCATCTTTGTTACCGACTAGGTTTGTTACTACTATCCCTGTCGCTCCTTTTTGCACGGCATCGCCTTTTAGAGTCGCTCCTCTGCCGTCGGAGTCTATGTTTACCACCGTCAGCTCTGCTTTATCTCTAGCGTAAGCAAGCGAGGCTATCGTGAGTAGCGCCAAAATCAACTTTTTCATCTTTTACCTTGTTTTTTTAAATTAATTCTCAAATTTCCGGCAGAGCCGAAAATTAGGTCCTCAGCGGACGGCTCTCGCAACTAGTTGCTCTGAATGAGACCCCCTGTTTGTTTAGAAGTCTCAATTGTGCCAATTATAGCAGTGGAGCAATTACAAAATGTATTTTATGCACTCAGTTTTGCGTAGCTCTTCGTATATGTAGAGTCTTTCGTCATCGCTATAGACTAGCACCTCTAGCGTGAGGCTAACAAATTTTCCTGATGCTGACTTATTGGATGGTGTTAGCGTGAACGGTTTTTCTTTTAAGATGTGTACCGCTTTTGCGTGCATTTCGCCCTCGTCCATTCCTATTATTTTGTATTGCCAAGAGACTGGATATTTAAGTTCGAGCTTTTTACCCTCTAATATATTCACCGCTTTTACCTCCGACTTTGCTCTCTAGTCTTATGTCTGAGATTTCCATGCTTTTATCTATCGCTTTTACCATATCATACACGGTCAAAAGCCCTGTAGATACGGCAGTTAATGCCTCCATCTCCACGCCTGTCTTGCCCTCCATCTTTACGGTGACCGACATTTTAAAGCCCGGCAGAGAGTCTATCTCTTCAAAATCGCATTTGACGGATGAGAGCGCTAGCGGATGACACATCGGTATAAGGTCACTTGTTTTTTTTGCCCCCATTACGGCGGCTATTCCGGCCGTTTGCAGTACCGGTCCTTTTTTTGCCGTACCTTCTTTAATAGCCTTGTACGCCTCCGCACTCATCCTTATCGTGCCGCTAGCAACTGCTACTCTTACCGTCTCGTTTTTGTCAGATACATCTACCATTTTTGGCAGATTGTTTTCATCCAAATGGGTTAATTCCATTGTTTATCGCTTTTTCATAATCTTCGTATCTGTTGAGGTTCGCAAGCTCTGCGCCATCATCCAAATCTACGAAAATTGTACCGATTTTCTCTAAAAGAAGAGTTAATTTGTGTTTGTTTTGTTTTATCATCTCTGTTAGCTCAGGAGTGACGCTTTTGTCGTATACGCCTACAGTCGGGTGAATCTTGCCGTTATATCTTGCCGCCGTGTGTTTTGCTGGGTTTGAAACTATTTTGACAATTGAATCCTTTGATATAAAAGGGGTATCTACGCCCAAAAAAAAGATTTTATCGGATTTTAGAGTTTTGAATGCACTTAGCATTCCAAGAGTCGGAGCAAAAAGCTCGCTCGTGTCTATATTCTCAACAATAGCGATGTCTTCTATGATGTTTTGTGTTGGTATTTTTGTATAGTTGGAAGCTGTTTTTGCGGATAGGCATACCGTGTCAAATATACGGGATAGTTTTTCAAACTGCCTTGCGTATAAAGGCTCGCCGTAAAAATCCAAAAAAGCTTTGTCTATTCCGACATCCTCTCTCATGCGGGAGCTTTTGCCCCCCGAGAGAATGACGCAAGGATAAGAGTCAATCATTAAAAGAGAGCGTTTCCTAGTTCGTTTGCTTTTTGCTCAAATTTATTTAGGCTTTCGTTGATGTCGCCAAATAGTGAGCCCAGTTTTGGGTTTTGATTTGAGGCGTTTATCTTTTCGGCAGCGTTATCCATCTGCTCTTTTTTTGCAGCTCCAAATGCGGCAAGCGGATTTGAAATCTGCTCTTTATTGGATTTTAGCATATCTGCTGCATTTGCTTTCCAGCTTTCAAAGTCGGCGCCAAATCCTAGCTCCGCAGCCGTTATGTCTATGTGTAGCACGCCAGCCGTCGTATCAAAACTCTGTTTTGAATCAACCGTTTTTCCGGAAAATGACATGCTTGCCGCTAGCTCTTTTGCGCCTGCAAAGTCTGTCACGCCGTTTTTGTCGAGACGGGTCAAAAACGCCTGCCCTGTCTGGATAAAGCCTACAGCGTCGTTTGTGTCTTTAATTTTTTGAACAAAGTTCGCTCCGCTAGGCGTTTTTGTAGCTACGGGCGCACTTTGTACCGTTTCTTCACTTTTTTTTATTTCGCCGTCTGTAGTTCTTTGCGTCTGAATACCCGGAACATTAAACGGGTTGGTTTTTATTAAAAAATCGACATTCATAACTGTGTTGCCGCCTTTATTTGTAATGGTTTAGAGTGTCTATAGCAAAAATAGTTCCAAAAATAAAGATATACAAAAAGTATTACTATGATATATGTAAATAATACTTAACAAATCGTTAATATTTAATAATCGGTTAAGAATTGTTTAACTAGAATCTGAATGTTTTAGGCAAGCCTATAAAATAAGGGGGAGAGGATATGCAAAATAGCTGTCACGAGCCGGTCATAACGGCATTTACAACTGCGCCTACATATGTAAATACAAATAGAGGCGAGAGCTACTATAAAGCCTTGTTTGAAAAGTGCAAGACAAGACTTGAGACTCTCAAGAGCGAAGAGACTTCTAACTGCGAGAGCGATATATACGAGATACTTGAAGCAAACGACATAAATAGAAGGGATTTTCTAAAATGGGTGTCGGCTACAACAGCTACTCTTATGCTTCCATCCTTCTTTGAGCCTCTAGTAGCACAGGCTGCAGAGCTTATGAATAGAGCTCCGGTAATATGGATAGAGCTCCAAGATTGCGCTGGTAACTCCGAGGCGCTTCTTAGAAGCTCGGCTCCAACGGTAGATGATTTGCTATTTGATATTATCAGTCTTGAGTACCATGAGACGCTCATGGCGGCGGCCGGGCATCAGGCGGAAAAACAGCTTGAAGACGGTATGCACACATTTAAGGGCAAATATATTCTTTTTGTCGAGGGCTCAATCCCAACGAAAGAGAAAGGTATCTACGGAACTATCGGCGCTAGCGGCGAGACTTTTGAAGAACATCTAAAAAGACTTTCGGCAGATGCGGCGGCTGTAGTAGCTGTTGGCACATGCGCAACATTTGGCGGCGTGCCTGCGGCGGCTCCAAATCCTACGGGCGCAGTAGGTGTTATGGATATAGTAAAAGGCAAGCCTGTTATTAATATCCCTGCCTGCCCTGCAAACCCTGCAAACATGGTAGGCGTAGTACTTCACTATCTACTAACGGGAACAGTTCCTGAGCTTGACCATCTTCTAAGACCGAAATTTGCATTTGGATATAGAATCCATGACAACTGCGAAAGAAGAGGACACTTTGATGCGGGTGAATTCGTAGAAAAATGGGGCGATGCAGGAGCAAAAAATAACTTCTGTCTATACAAAATGGGCTGCAAGGGTCCTATGACATTTAATAACTGCTCAATCATCAGATATAACGAGGGTACCAACTGGCCTATCGGTGTCGGCAGAGGCTGTATCGGCTGTTCAGAGCCTGATTTTTGGGATAAATATGCATATGAAAGACCGATGGCAAATGCCCACATAAAAGCTCCTGGCGGCGGTGTAGAAAAAGCGATAGATGAATTTGGTATGGGTATGGTAACCGCTGCTGCGGTGGGTATTGGTATTCATGCGGCGATTAGCGCATTTGCGGGCAAAAAAAGCGGAGAAGGGGATAACTAATGAGCAAACATATAGTAATTGATCCGATAACAAGGATAGAAGGACATCTAAGAGTCGAGGTTGTAATCGACGATAACAATACGATAGTAGACGCATTCAGTTCGGCTACGATGTTTAGAGGTATTGAGACGATACTTCAAGGCAGAGACCCGAGAGATGCAGGTCTGCTTGCAATGAGAATATGCGGCGTTTGTACTGGTACACACTACCAAAGAAGTATGGAGGGCGTAGAGCACGCTTTTAAAGTAAAAATCCCTAAAAATGCGAGACTTGTAAGAAACCTTGTGCAAGGCGCTCTTTATGTGCACGACCACATAGTTCACTTCTATCACCTACATGGACTTGACTGGGTGGATGTTGTTTCCGCTCTTAGCGCAGACCCGAAAAAAGCGGTTGAACTAGCTAGTAAAGTATCAGCAAATCCGTGGAATGTGAGCGAAGCCACTTATAAAGCGGTACAGGAGAGAGTAACAAAGTTTGTAAAACAAGGCAGACTAGGAATATTCGGAAATGGATACTGGGGAAGCAAGGCTTACAAACTAAGCCCTGAAGAGAACCTAATCATCCTATCTCACTATCTTGATGCGCTAGAGCTTCAAAAAGATCTTGCAAAAATGATGGCGATATTCGGCGGTAAAATGCCTCACCCTCAAAGCTTTGTAGTCGGCGGCGTGACTTGCGTTCAAGACATCGAAAACCCTGCAAGAATAGCGCAGTTTAAAGATTGGCTACAAAAAGGTCAAGCTTTTGCTAAAAACGCATATATCCCCGATGTTTTGCTTGCGGGCAAAGCGTATGCTGGCGAAGCGCTTGCAGGAGTCGGCGGCGGTCTTGGAAGCTTCATGAGCTATGGCGACTTTAGACTTGACGATAACGACTTTTACAAAGCCTCGCTTCTTTTCCCAAGCGGCGTAGTGTTGAATAAAGATATTAGCAAAGTACTTGAAGTTGACCAAGCAAAAATCGCCGAAGATGTCGCTCACGCATGGTACAAGGGCACGGCTCCGCTTCATCCGTTTAAGGGTGAGACTATCCCCGCTTATACCGGATTTGGCAAAAAAGAGAATGGTATAGCTTATCTTGATACCAAAAACAAATATAGCTGGATTAAAGCTCCGACATACGCCGATAACAGAGTGGAAGTCGGACCGCTAGCGAGAATGGTAGTGGGCTACGCAAAAGGCGACAAACGAATAAAATCTTATGTTGACGGTTTCTTTGCAAAACTTGACGCTTATGTCGGCGCAAAGGTGCCTATTACAGCGCTATTCTCAACTGTCGGCAGAACTGCGGCTAGAGCCGTAGAGACCGAGCTTATGGCTGACGCAATGATGGAGTGGGTAGATGAACTAGCCAAAAATGCGGCAAGCGGACAGCTTGATACTTGGACTGAATTTGACTTTGATAAGGTGGCAAAAGATGCCGAGGGCTACGGTATGGCAGAGGCTCCTAGGGGTGCGCTTGGCCACTGGGTAAAAATTAAAGACGGCAAAATTGCAAACTATCAATGTATCGTTCCATCCACTTGGAATGCAAGTCCTAGAGATGCAAAAGGCAGAATGGGCGCATACGAGGCCTCTCTTGTCGGAACAAAAGTGGTAAATCCCGACCAGCCGCTAGAAATTTTGCGAACTATCCACAGCTTTGACCCTTGTATTGCTTGCGCCGTTCACATCGTAGATACAAAAGGCAAAGAGCTTGGCGTATACAAAATATCTCCGACGGCGGGGGTGTGCAATGTCTAGATTGTCCGTGCCGGTCAAACGAATGACTGTTACCGGCCGAATAATACATTGGGCGAACGCTATCTCTATTTTGGCGTGCGTAATAACGGGGCTTTATATAGGACACCCGTATTACCAGTCTTTTATGTCTGACCCTGCCGTATATAAGTATGTGATGGCGTACAATAGGCTAATCCACTTTATCGGAGCGATAATACTCGATGTGACATCTATTGTTATTGCCTATCTCTATTTTTACAGCAGATTTGACAAGCCGTACCTCAAGGTTATTCCAAATAGGGCAAATATAAACGAGTTTTGGGAGGTTTTTGTCAATCTAATGACCTTCAATAGACGCAAAAATTTTAGCTCTGCACATTCAGATAGCTTTAATATCGTATATTTTACGGTGTTTCATATCTTGCTTATTATGATGCTTTTAACTGGACTTCAACTTTATGTTCATGCGCTTGCAAGCGGTGAAAGCTCGGTAGGGGCTTGGTGGCCTTGGATACTACATGTCGGTACGGATTGGACGCTATGGGTTTTCGGCGGGAATATGGGGGTTAGAATTGTTCACCATGAGCTAATGTGGTGGATTATTATATGGACGATGTTCCATATCTACTACCAAATATGGAGAACCATATATTGGAAAGAGGGAGATATAGCTATTGCATTCGGCGGTGAAAAATTTGCAAAAGCCGACAAGGCTTGAGCGCCCGTAATCTCCTAATCGGTGTAGGCAATGTCCTCTTCATGGATGAAGGGGTCGGTGTCTACACCGCCAAATACCTTGAAACAAACTACACACATGACGATTCCCTCGAAATCATTGACGGTGGAGTGCTTGGCTTTAAGCTTATGGCGCTTTTTCAAGAGTATGACAATGTAATAATTTTAGATACCGTATCTATTGAAGATGCTCCTGGTAGCGTATATAGACTTCCGGCAGAAGAGCTCTTGGGTCTTGGGAGCTACCGCAAAACGGCTCATGAGGTTGAAATAGTTGAGATGCTAGAGATTTGCTCTATGCTTGAGAGAATGGCAAATGTTGTTATTATCGGTATAGTTCCAAAAGATATAGAAACTGTAAAAAACGATATGACGCCTGAAATTATGAGCGGTTTTGATACCCTTATCTCTACGACTCTTGCCGAACTTAGCGCTCTTGGCGTGAAATATGAGAAAAAAAATAGTATAACCGTACATTCGATAATGGAAAATTTTTTCAAGGAACACTCGGTTGGTAATCAAATATAAACTTGCACTTAACGGGGAGGGCGAAGAGTACGCCTACCTAATATCGCAGATACTTCAAAACACAAACTCAAATGTCATCAAAACGGACGAAGAGATAATAATTTTTATGGAGGGGAATGAAGAGGAGATTAAAGCCTCTTTTGCGCTCCTTGGCGAAAAGCTCCCGCTCTCTCTTTGTCTTGCGGGGCAGAGTGTCGAAGAGGCGGCGTTTATGCCCCCAAACAGACAGCCTTTGCGAGAGGTTTCATATCTTGCTATGTATCCGCATTTAGCAAGAGAGCTTATAGATGAGGGAAGCGAGCGCTATTTTGATGTCGATGGCTCTATCGAGGTTGACGGCGAGAAAGTAGCAAATAAAGAAGATCTGAAAACCGCTCTGCAAACCGTAGTTCAAAAGCTTCAAGAGGGCAAAAAGGTACTGCTCCAAAACGAGACAAACTCTTTTGTGCTTTCGACCATGCCTGGCGATGCGGTAATGCTCACAAATTTGAGAGAGCCGATACTTGCCGCTTTTGGCGTCTCAAATGATGAGGCGTTGACGCTTAGCACGATGGAGAGACCATTTGTCGTGAAGTTAGATAAACAGAGTTTCAAACTTTTATGCTTTGCGAACGACCCGTTACAGCTTCTGCTTGCCAAGGTAGCTACGGACGCCCTTGTAGATGCGCTTTATATCTATGCGGCAAATGATGCCGATATTATCGTGCGATATAGCGGCGTAAAAGGAGACACTCCGTCCAGGCAAGCGCTTTTTTTTAGCGGAAACGACCGTTTTTTTGTTAGCGAGGAGTTTGCGCCGATAAGCGTAGACACGGACAAAGGCGCTCTATTTTTTGATATGAATATCGGGGAAGATTTTGGAGTTTACGCCATCAAAGAAAAAGGGGTCTCAAAAAAAATAGTCGGAGCCTCTTATTTTAGTAAAGACCCTCTTGTCAGCATCGGCGCTGAGTTTGATTTTGGCGCAAAATTAGCACAAAATTTTGAGAACTCTTTTGCCGCAGAAGCCAGTGCGCTTAAAGGCTTTACGAGCTCAAACGAGCCCATAAAAGATTTTTTTGCCACTCTTAGCCTGCTTTTTGGCTCTAACGGCGGTTTTGCGTATGTGGCGGCATTGGCAAACGACGCCGAGATAGCGGGTGGGGTCAAGCTAGACTTTGTTCTTCAAAAAAGCGATGAAGGCGTTGCGCTTGATCTCAAAAAATGTTTTGCAAGCATACTTAGCTACAAACTCGCAGGAGTAGAGAACAACATACTGGCGTACTCGGTGTTCGAGTCTGCTGTTGATTTTTTGATTGTCTCACAGGATGAGGCGAAAAAAAGTTTTGAGATAAAACAGCTATTTGTCAGCGGCGAATTTCTGCTTTCCAGCGTATTTGTCTCAAAACTCAAATCAAAAATAAAAAACATAGACATCGATATGGCGCTAAACTCCCTTCCGTCAAATCTGCAAGGTTTGTACGAGTTTGCAAGGTAGATGCGTAGAGATTGAGGTAAAAGGCGTTGTCCAAGGGGTCGGCTTTCGCCCCTTTGCGGCTCGCCTAGCTTCAAAATACGCCCTTTCGGGTAGCGTCAAAAACAGTGCAAACGGAGCCTTCATAACTATTTGCGGCGAGAGCGCCGCAATAGACAACTTCATCTACGAACTCCAAAACTCAGCCCCAGTTCTTGCAAAAATAGATGCCATCGCAATAAAAGAGTCCAAACTAAAAGAGTTTGATGAATTTTTTGTCGAAGATAGTGTGGATTGCGGCGCAAAAAATGCCTTATTTCCACCTGACCTAACCATCTGTGAAGAGTGTGAAAAAGAGCTTTTTGAACCTGAAAACAGAAGATTTTTGTATCCGCTTATTAATTGCCAAAACTGCGGCCCTAGATTTACCGCTATAGATTCCTTGCCGTACGATAGGAGCCGTACTACGATGAGGTTTTTTGAGATGTGTGAGGCGTGCAAGAGCGAATACAAAAATATTTTAAATAGGCGTTTTCACGCTGAGCCGATTTCATGCCCAGATTGTGGTCCATCGTTTTATTTTGCGGATGAACGAGGCAGTGTATTGGAGTGCTCAAAAACAGGGAAAATACTGGAGCGAGTTGCTATTGCTTTGAATGATGGCAAAATCATAGCGATGAAGGGGGTTGGCGGCTTTCATCTACTTTGCCGTGCGGATAGTAATGAGGCAGTAAAAAGGCTAAGAGAGAAAAAAAGAAGAGCCAAAAAACCGCTTGCCGTGATGTTTGGCTCCATGGAGGCTCTCAAAAACGAGTGCGAGCTTTCAAGTTATGAAGAGAGTTTGGTTGGCTCAAAAGAACGCCCTATAACAATACTCAAAAAATCATCCGCCTATTCTCTAAGCCCTCTCGTGTCGCATGAAAGCAGTTTTGTCGGCGCATTTTTGCCCTACAACGGCGTGTACTCAATCCTTTTTTGCCTGATAGATTTCCCACTCGTCGCCACTAGCGCAAACATCTCCGATGAGCCGATAATTACTGATGAAAAAGAGCTTTTTGCAAGGCTTGGCGGAGCTTTTGACTACGCTTTTTATTATGATAGGGTGATTGTGCAAGGGTGTGACGACTCGGTGCTTAGAGCTTCTGACGGTGGTGTAATCAAGCTTAGAAACTCCCGTGGTTATGCCCCCTCTTTTTTCAAGACCGCACTGTTTCCTGCCTCCGTTTTTTGCGCAGGAGCGCACCAAAAAAACTGCTTTGCCCTCTGCTTTGATGACACCGTTGCCGTCTCTTCACATATCGGCGATTTGGGCTCTTTGGAGGCTGCGGAGTATTATGAGCAAAGCGTGGAGCATATGCGCTCACTATGGAATTTGTCGTTTGGTGTTGCCGTTTGCGACAAAAACAGCCGCTACGCTTCATCTGCCTACGCCGCCTCTCTGGGCGTGCCGACGCTAAAAATCCAACACCATAAAGCTCATTTTTTGGCTTTGCTCTTTGAAAAAGAGGCGTTGCATTCGGACGCTTTGGGTATCGTCTGGGATGGCACGGGGCTTGGTGATGACGGCACGGTATGGGGTGGTGAGGTTTTTGCCAAAAACGGATACGAGATAACGAGAGTGGCGCATCTGTCGCAGTTTTGGCTACTCGGCGGCGAGAGTGTAGCAAAAGAGCCACGCAAAGCCGCTTTGTCTCTTGCCTTGTCGTTTCTGGACGAAGAAGTTTCGCACACTGTGGCGAATAGGCTTGGGTTTGGCGAGGATGAGACAAAACTACTATTTGACGCATTCGCAAAAAAAATCAATTGCGTCAAAACCACTTCAATGGGAAGGCTATTTGACGGTGTGGCGGCGCTTATTGGAGTCGTGCATGGCGAGTGTTATGAGGGGGAGAGCGGGCTTATGATGGAGAGTCTGTATGACGCTTCAAGCGGCGAGCATTTTGGAGAGTTATCCGATATGGGGCGGCTTTTGCAAGATATTTTGAGCGAAAAAGATGCCGCAAAAGCGGCTACAAAATTTATAAATACCCTTGCGCTGTATGTCAAGGAGCTATCCGCAAAGTATGATTTGCCTATTTTTTGCTCCGGCGGAGTCTTCCAAAATGCCGCTTTGGTCGGTAGAATAAAAGATGAAACAGGGGGGCGCGAAGTGTTTTTTCACGAGAAGCTAAGCCCAAACGACTCCTCCATATGCGCCGGACAAGCCGCCTTTGCATATTTGTATCTGAGTGGTCACATAACCAAAGAAGAACTTTAGGTTAAAGTAAATAAAATCTTGACCGAATAATACTAAAAGGAAAAAAGTATGCATATTCCTGACGGTTTTCTAGCCCCCGCTGTTTATGCCCCCCTTTTACTTGCCGAGGCGACTCTATTTTATGTTGCCTACAAAAAAGTCACAAAGCTTGTTTCCGACGACTCCGTAATGCCTTTTTTGGCCTCCATTTCAGCTTTTAGTTTTGTTATCATGATGTTCAACATTCCAATCCCTGGAGGTACGAGCGGACACGCTACGGGCGTGGCGATTTTGACGCTACTTTTTGGTCCTTGGGTCGCTCTTTTTTCGCTTAGCGTGGTGCTTCTACTGCAAGCCGTGTTGTTCGGCGACGGCGGGATACTTGCTTTTGGGGCAAACGCCATATCGATGGGTTTTGTGGGCGCATTTTCGGCGCATTTTGCCGCCAAGTTTGCAAGCAAATTTACAAATGAGAAGGCGTCTTGGTTTGTTAGCGGATATACGGCGGCAGTTATGTCATCTATTTTGGTTGCCGTACTTTTGGGTATAGAGCCGATGTTCTTTATGGATGAAAGCGGTAAGCCCGCATTTTTTCCTTTGGGACTTGATGTGACAATTCCTGCTCTTGTCGGCTCCCATGTACTGTTTTTCGGTATTCTTGAGGGCGTTATTACGGCGGGTGCTTTGACGCTTCTTAATAAAGTAAATATCGCTATGCCTGAGGTGCAAAAATGAGCGGTTATAGAAAATTGATTACAGGATTGGCCGTTTTAATTATTCTTACACCGCTTGGGCTTATCACGCAAAATCCCGCTTGGGGTGAGTGGAGCGAAGAAGAGCTTGCCGCAATGATAGGATTTGTGCCAAAAGGCATTAAAGAGGGCGGTTTTTTTGAAGCCCCTTTCGGTGATTACTCATTTTTACCGCTTGGCGACATCGGGGGCTATATATTTAGCGCAACACTTGGCTCTATCATCGTAATATCTATTTTTTATGCGCTAAAAAAGATTGCTCGTGTCCAAAAATAAGCTTTTCGCATTCGCTTATATCTGTGTTTTGGTGGCTCTGAGTATTGCCGAAGAGCTTTGGCTTTTCGGGCTTGTCGCCGCCGCCTCTTTTCTCTTTTTAGGGAGTGGTCGCAGAAAAGTTATATTCTTAAGATCTTTTTTTGCCGTGGCATTTTTCAGCGGCTTCACGCTCCTAGGCGCCGCCGCTACATCCGCTTTTTTTGGCTCTGATTTTGACGCAGCCCACATAGGCGTGCTCTTTTGTCGCTCTTTTAGTAGCGTGTTTTTGACGCTCTCTCTTGTGGATAGAGTAGGAATCTTTAATATCTTTTCTGTCAAAAACGAACTCTCCATATTTTTTATTATGCTCTTTTCCAAAATAGAGAGTCTAAAAAAAGAGATGCAGGAGTTTGGCGAGGTGGCTAGAAGCAGGGGGCTTAGGATGGATAGCATGAAAGAGTCAATAGGGCTTTTGTCTATTATCGTTACCGCTCTGCTACTGCGAAGCCTTGAGGGGTTTCGTGCGAGCGCCGAGGCTTTAAGGTCAAGAGGGCAGAGTGCTTAAAATAGAAAACCTTGTTTTTGAGAGAGATGGGAAAAAAGTCTTAGACGGCGTCTCATTTCACATACAAAAAGGCGAAAAAGTCGTACTTCTGGGTCTTAACGGCAGCGGCAAGACGAGTTTGCTCAAGATTTTAAACGGACTTTATTTTACAAATAGCGGAGATTTCTGTTTTGAGGGTGAAATCGTCACAAAAAAGAGCTTTACTAAGCAGTTTGAAACCGCTTTTAGGCAAAAATGTTCTCTGCTTTTCCAAAACTATGAAGCGATGTTCTTTTGCAAAAATATTTATGAAGATATTGCGTTTTCGCCGAGCAGATTTGGGCTTTTGGATGTTAAAGAGAGAGTGTTTCATGCGGCAAATATGCTTGGGTTAGAAAACAGACTTGACGAGTTTGCCTTCACTCTAAGCGGCGGCGAGAAGCAAAGAGCGGCGCTAGCATGTATCTTTGCTCTCTCTCCTGATTTGTTGCTTCTTGATGAACCGACAAGTGCGCTTGACCCTTACTGGACGGCAAGGCTTGTCGAGATACTTGAAGCCTCAAACGGTTGCAGTGTGACGGCTACTCACAATCTTTCTCTTGCGGCAGAGCTTGGAGAGAGGGCGATAGTGATGCGAGATGGTAAAATAGTATTTGACGGCAAAACCGCCGAATTTTTGAACGACAAAGCTCTGATGGCAAATGCGGGACTTCTGCACTCGCACAAGCACCACCACGATGGCGAGCTTCACGAGCATCTGCATGCGCACGACTGGAATTAAGACCGACAAGCTAAGAGCAGCTAGCTGCGAGGGCGCTCTGCCGAAGAGCTAATTTGCGGCTTTGCTGGAAATTTGAGAACTAATTAAAGGATACAAAAATGTGTAAAGATTGCGGCTGTACGATAGCGGGAGCAAAAGAGGGGCATTCACATCACCACGACCACGGAGACGGACATTCACATGAGCACCATCACGGTCACAAACATGGCGATGCGCACGACCATCACCACCATGAGCACCTACACCAAAACCCGCAACTAAACGACAAAAAAACAATAGCGGTCATCACAAAAATACTTGACGAAAACGACCGTGAAGCGGTGGGAAATAGAGAGCATTTTAACGAAGCGAATGTGCTCGCAATAAACATAATGAGCTCCCCGGGAAGTGGCAAGACGAGCCTCTTGGAAAAAACTATAGAGGCGGGCGGACTTAAGATAGCTGTCATAGAGGGCGACCTTGAGACGAACAAAGACGCCGATAGGATAAAAGCCAAAGGGGCGGCAGCGTATCAGATAACCACCGGAACGGCTTGCCACCTTGACGCTCACATGGTGCATCACGCTCTTCACGAGTTGCCGATAAATGATGCAGATATAGTATTTATAGAAAATGTGGGAAATCTTGTTTGCCCTGCTAGCTACGACCTTGGAGCGCATATCAATGTCGTGCTTTTATCTATCCCCGAGGGTGCGGACAAAATCCAAAAATACCCAGTAATGTTCCGTGCCGCCGACATTATCGTATTCACAAAGTGCGATTTGTTGCCGTATTTTGACTTTGACCTAAAAGAGGCAAAAGAGGATGCAAGGCGTCTAAATCCAAAGGCGGATATACTGGAGGTCTCCACAAAAGACGATGAAAGCATCCAAAAATGGATAAATTACCTAAAAATGAAAAAAGAACTCAGGGGCTAAATATGTGTCTTTCCATTCCTTCAAAAGTAGTTTCACTGGATGCCGACAATATGGCGACGGTGGATACGCTGGGCGTTGCAAGGGTTGTTAGCCTAGACTTGATGCCTGAACCTGTCGCTATCGGCGATTATGTGCTGATACACATCGGCTATGCAATAAACAAAATAGATGAAGAAAATGCCCTGCTGAGTATCGAGACATTCAAAGAGATAATTGCGCAGATGGATGAAGAGGAGAGACGAGAGGCGATAGGTGAGTAGCACCGTTGACTTTTCGGTTTTGTTTGATGGATTTCGTGATAAAGAGACGATATTTGCGCTAAAACGCAAAATAACGGAGGATGCCAAAAAGCTAAAAGAGAAGCTGTATATCATGGAGGTGTGCGGCGGACATACTCATACTATAATGAAATACGGTATCAATCAGATGATGCCCGAGAATATTGAGTTTGTCCACGGTCCCGGCTGTCCTGTCTGCATCATGCCAAAAGGCAGAATAGACGCCGCAATAGCTCTGGCGCAGATGGATGACACGATACTGGTGACGCTAGGCGACATGATAAGAGTGCCTGGTTCGTCGAAGTCGCTTTCACAGGTCAGAGGCGAGGGCGCAGATGTGCGCTTCGTCTACTCTCCCACCGAAATACTTAAAATAGCCACCGATAATCCTAATAAAAAAGTCATATATTTTGCGATAGGCTTCGAGACCACTACGCCGATGACCGCGGCTTTGATGGATAGAGGTATTAAACAGGGGCTAACAAATATATACTACGCAATCAATCATGTGACGGTGCCTGAGCCAATGTGCGCCATCATGGACGACTCTGAGACCCGTGTAAACGCATTTTTGGCTCCCGCCCATGTGAGCGTAATCACTGGCTCCAAAATATATGAACCGATATCCAATAAATATGGTGTGCCGATAGTAGCCGCAGGGTTTGAGCCTGTTGATATTATGGAGTCCATCTCTATGCTTGTGACGCAAAAGCTGGAAAATAGGGCCGAGACTGAGATAGAGTATACGAGAAGCGTGGGGGTGGAGGCAAATCCAAAGGCGATGGAACTAATCAATGGATATATGGAAGTGGACGACTCGTTTATTTGGCGTGGTATCGGAGCAATCCCTAAAAGTTCGCTTCGCATAAGAGACGAGTTTGCCCATTTGGATGCGTACAAGGTATTTGCGGATGCGTTGCCAAAAGAGTCCGCCGAGGATCACAAAGCCTGTATATGCGGGGAGGTGTTAAAAGGCAAAGCAAAACCGTTTGATTGCAAAGTATTTGGCACGGCGTGTACACCTAGTTCACCCCTGGGTTCTTGCATGGTAAGCTCCGAGGGGGCTTGTGCCGCATATTTTAAATACGGAAAATCTATATGAGTAAAATCACACTTGCGCAAGGTAGCGGCGGAGTAGAGTCGAACCGACTTATAAACGAAGTTTTTTTCAAAAGACTCAAAAACGATATTTTACTAAGAGCCGAGGATGCGGCTGTCTTTAAGATAGAGGGTAAAACTGCTTTTACGACCGATAGCTTTATAGTTAGCCCGATATTTTTTGCGGGCGGCGACATCGGCAAGATAGCGGTATGCGGTAGTTGCAACGACCTTGCGATGATGGGGGCAAAGCCAAAATATCTCTCGCTCTCGCTCATTATTGAGGAGGGTTTTGATGTGGGCGATTTGGAGCGGATAGCGGACTCCATAGCCGCCGAACTAGCCGTGAACGGTGCGATGGTGGTGACGGGAGATACGAAGATAGCGCCAAGGGGTAGTGTGGATAAGATATTTATCAACACCTCTGCTGTCGGCGAGGTAATGCTTGAAGGGATAAGCTGTAAAAACCTGAAAGCGGGAGATAAGATAATAGTCTCCAGGAGCGTCGGCGAGCACGGTGCGGCGATATTTTCGGCAAGAGAAGGAATAGAGCTAGTGAGCGCCCTCAAAAGCGACTGCGCTTCTATGTGGCCGACAGTGGAGAAGCTACTTGGCGCAAAAGCACAGATAATATCGATGAGGGATGCGACCCGCGGAGGTGTAGCGGCCGTGCTAAACGAGTGGTGCGCTTCTTCTGCCGTTTCTATGGATATTGTCGAGGAGTCTTTTACTGTTCTGCCTGAGGTTGCCGGAGTGTGCGAGCTTCTAGGCTTTGAGCCTTTGAGCCTTGCCAATGAGGGTACATTTGTGATGGCGGTGCGAGAAGGTGAAGATGAGATACTAAATATTTTAAAGTCATATGACTTTACCAAAAACGCCGCAATAGTCGGAGAAGTAATTGATGATGGCAAAAACAGAGCAGTCCTAAGAAACGGTTACGGCACGAGACGCATCCTTGAGTATCCGACCGGCGAACTACTTCCTAGGATATGCTAGATGCACGAATACTCGATAGTCCAAAATCTGCTTGATTTGTGCGAGCAAAATGCCGAGGCTAACAATGCGACAAAAGTACATAGGGTTGTGATAGGTATAGGCGAGATGAGCTCCGTAGAGCCGCAACTTCTTAAAACCGCCTTTGATACCTTCAAATTAGATACGATAGCCGCTGATGCCGTTATGGAGATACAAAGAACTCCGCTTAAGGCTGAATGTTTTGATTGTAAGGTCGATTTTGTTCCGACAATGTCAAATTTTTTATGCCCAAAGTGCGGCTCGGCAAATACAAAACTTATTAGCGGTGATGAACTGCTACTTTTAAGTTTGGAAATTGAATAATAAGGAATGTCACATAATTTAAAGACCACCTGAGGAGGCGGCTTTCCATGATAGAAAATGACGAAGAGTATGCAAAAGGCGAATTAGTTAAACCGCAAAAAGAGAAAAAAGCGGAAAGAGAAGAGTCTATAGACGATTTAGATGCTTTAAAAAAGTTGGAGCCGATGTATAAAGGCGCCAATGCAATAAAAGCTTTTCTTAACAAAAAAAACAAGGGTAGCGGTAAAAAATAGTAGCCACCGTTAAGTTTTAGCTGAATTTTTGCTTAAAAAAAGCAAATTTATTACCATTTTTTAATTTTTTTTTACCGTAACCCCTTGATTTCATTGGTTTTTATGCTAGAATATAACCGCATTACATTAATTTACAGAGGAGAAGCCCTATGAATAAGGCAGAGTTCATCTCTATGGTTGCCGCAAAAGCCGGTACTTCAAAAAAAGATTCTGAAGCGAATCTAAATGCAGTACTAGAGGTAATCACAGAGAGCTTGGCAAAAGGACAAGATGTTCCTTTTATCGGTTTTGGTACTTTTAAGTCAGTTAGCAGACCAGCAAGAACTGGTAGAAACCCTGGAACAGGTCAAACTATCCAGATACCTGCTACAAAAGCTGTGACTTTCAAAGTAGGCGCTAAGCTAAAAGAAGCTGTTGCTGGTAAAAAAGCACCTGCGGCTAAAGCTAAAAAAAAGTAACACATATCTTAGGCGGTGTCAAAGCCGTCTAGAGCCCGTTCTCCTCATTTGCTTTTTTTAGATAATAGAGCAAAGCCTCTACTTCGCTATCAGTCAAAAAATACTCCGGCATCACACTTCTTTTTCTGCTTTGCTTAAGACTGTTTTTTATATCTACAAATGAGCTTTTTGATATTTTTGGAGCCATTATTTTGATAATCTTGTTGTTTTTTTGATAGCTCCCAAGATCCATGCCTTCGCCATACTTGCCGTGGCATTTGTCGCAGCCTATGCCTCTTGGATTTTTATACAGCATTTCACCGTATTCGTAACTATTAATAAACGACTCCGCATTGACAAAACTCGATGCCAAAATAACGGCAAAAAGCGACTTTTTCAATCCCTGCCTTCAAAGCAAAATTGTCTTATAATATCGCAATATTGCTTGATTTAAAGGAGTTTCGTGGAACTTTTGGACGGTAAAAAACTCTCATCCAAGATAAAAGAAAATCTAAAAAAAGAGATTGCGGAGTTTATAGAAAAAAAAGGCGTTACGCCTGGTCTTGCCGTGATACTTGTTGGTGACGACCCTGCAAGCCATGCGTATGTCTCCATGAAAGCAAAAGCGTGCAAAGAGGTAGGTATCTACGGCATAACTCATGAGATGCCAAGTACCGTTACGGAGGCGGACATACTCTCTACTATACAGATGATAAACGAAAATCCAAAAATTCACGGTCTTCTTGTCCAGCTACCGCTTCCAAAACATGTAGACTCCACTAAGGTGCTAGAGGCGATAGCGCCGCACAAAGATGTAGACGGTTTTCACCCTTTTAATCTAGGCAGATTGGTGGCGGGACTTGATAGCTTTGTGCCTTGTACTCCGCTTGGCGTAATGGAGCTTCTAGATGAACACGGCATAGAAGCAAAAGGCAAAGATTGTGTAGTGGTCGGAGCTAGTAATATAGTGGGCAAGCCAATGGCAAGCCTACTTTTAAACGCCGGGGCTACTGTGGATATATGCCATATTTATACAAAAGACCTTAAGGAACACACACTCAGAGCCGACATGATATTCGTCGGCGCAGGCAAGCCAAATCTTATAACGGCCGACATGGTAAAAGATGGTGCTGTAATCGTTGATATAGGCATCAACAGAGTGGGCGACAGACTGGTTGGGGATGTAGCTTTTGACGAAGTAGCGCCTAAATGCTCGTTTATCACGCCAGTACCAGGCGGCGTGGGTCCTATGACTATCGCAATGCTACTATCAAATACGCTAAAGGCCGCAAAATCGATATGAAAGAAAATCTACTAAAACTTTATAAATTCTCCAATAGCTGGACCGGCACGATTATTATCGTATTGCTTGTTATATTTTTTGTTGCGCAGGCGTTTGTAATACCTTCTGGTTCGATGATTAGAACACTTTTGATAGGCGACCACCTGTTTGTCAAAAAGTTCGCTTACGGCGTTCCTACGCCTCATGTTCCGTTTCTTGAGATTCCGCTTGTTCCAAACCACGACGGACATCTTATAGAGGGCAAAAGACCGCAAAGAGGGGATATAGTCATATTCCGCTATCCGCTAAACGAAAAAGTACATTTCGTCAAACGATGCGTTGCGACAAGCGGTGATGAACTGTTTTTCCACAATCAAGACCTCTATCTGCACCCAAAAGAGGGCGACGAGTATGCAAAGACAAATTTTAAAGGGTATGAGACCGTATCGATAGGCAGTAAACTTTGGGTAAAAAATCCATACCAAAACGAGCACAAAGGTATCCACTACGATAACCAAAAAATATCTGCGCAATCTGGCGACGCCGAATTTGATAAGTTGCTTTATGACCCGTCGATATACTACTCTGCAAGAGCCGGTGTTGAGCCTGTGTACGAGACCCCTTTTACTATGCTGGAAGGTGAGGATGTGAGGCTAAGAAAGTATTTTTTCGGTCCTATCACACTCGGCGCGGATAAGTTTTTTATGATGGGCGACAATAGAGATAACTCCGCAGATAGTAGATATTGGGGCCCTGTCAGTTACTCGCAAGTGGTCGGCAAGCCTTGGTTTATCTACTTTAGTTGGGATGATAATTATTTGGTGCGATGGGATAGAATAGGCAAGACGATAGAGTCGTTAGAGAGCGAGTTAAAATAGATGTTTGACTTTGGCGGCTTCGATATTTTTAAAGCGGTTTCTATTGTAGCGGCTTTAATGATAGCCATCATCGGACACGAGATAATGCACGGATATGTGGCGTATCGATATGGGGATTCTACTGCAAAAAGCGAAGGAAGACTCAGTATAAATCCGATAGTGCATGTAGACCTTGTGGGCACGATAGTTGTTCCGCTGCTTCTTTTTATCTCGGGCTCTCCGTTTTTGTTTGGTTGGGCAAAGCCTGTGCCGGTAAATATGTGGACGGTTGTACGAAACGGCGGATATAACGGTGCGATAGCCGTATCGATGGCTGGCATAGCCTACAATTTATTGATGGCTATTACTGCTTCCGTTGCCCTCGGTTTTGTCGGCGGCGAGACTCTGCTAACGCAAATACTCTATTATCTTGTTATTTACAATGTAATTTTGGCGGTTTTCAATCTTTGGCCGATTCCGCCGCTTGACGGCTCAAACGCATTAGGATATATCGGAAGAAAATTCGGTATAAGGGCTATAGATGATTTTAATGCCAAAATCGGCGGCTATGGGATGATTATACTCATAATTATACTGGCTACACCGCTTTCATCTATTTTTATGCTTCCGGCTCGTGTTTTACTATCTATTTTGTTATAATCGACTCACTTTCAAACAAAAAGGAGCCTTTGGTGAAGCAAAATGTTGGTGGGATAGATAGGTATGCGAGAATAGCGGTAGGAGTCGTACTGCTTCTTATAGGTACTATCGGAATTAATAATCCGATAGTAGGAATTGTCGGTCTTATCATTATGGGTACCGGCGTGTTTAGGTTTTGTGGACTCTACTCGCTGCTTGGGATTAATACGGCTTGCAAGATAGCTCCTCCAAAAGAAGAGGCAAAAAAAGAGGGCGAATAAGCGGGGCCCTCCCCCTTCAATCTTTAATACCCAAACCAGTGCTTAATTTTGTCAAACAGCCCTTCATATTCGCTCTCATGAGGTTTGCCCTCAAATCCGAAACTTTCATGCAGTTTTTCCACAAGTTCTCTTTGTTCATCATTTAGTTTTGTAGGCTTAACGATTTTTATTTGAACAATGAAGTTTCCATTGTGCTTTGTTCTTACATTTGGAGCGCCCTCATTTTTGAACACAAACTGCTCTTTATCTTTCGTATCCGGTTTTAATTTTAGTTCAAGTTCACCTCTAAGACTTGGAAATGTAATGGTCTCTCCAAGTAGCGTCTGTGTGAAAAATACCGGTACTTCTAGATATACATCGTCCCCGTCTCTTACATATTTCTTGTCTTCTTTGACACTGATGACAATATATAGGTCGCCCCTTGAGCCGTTTTTGGAGAGGTTTCCGCGTCCGGCCACCCTGATTCTATTCTGGTCGTCTACGCCTGCCGGAATGTCTACCGTGATGGTTTCATCCACCTCTTCGTGTCCTTGCCCTTTGCATTTTGGACATTTTTCTTTGACGATTTCGCCTTCACCCTTACATTTTGGGCAGGTTTGTGAAAATGTCATAAACCCTTGTCGCAAAAAGACCTGACCGCTGCCCCCACAATCAGGACATTTGGTGCGTTTACCGTCTTTTGCTCCGCTGCCGTCACACTCAGAGCACGGTTTTTTGTATTTGTAGTTTACCTCTTGCTTGCAGCCAAATACCGCCTCGCCAAACTCTATCGTGACGGCTATCGCCATATCTAGGTTATATTTGTCGCCTCTGCCTTTTTTGCCGCTTCTTTGACTGCCTCCGCCAAAGAATGAGTCAAAGATAGAGTCAAAATCTCCAAAATCAAACCCAAATCCGCCGCCTGAGCCGCCCATTTGCCCCTCAAGCCCTTTTTTGCCGTATTTGTCATAAATGGCTCGTTTATTGTCGTCGCTTAGCACCTGATACGCTTCATTGATTGCTTTGAATTTTTCCTCGGCGTCGGTGTCTCCCTGATTTTTGTCTGGGTGGTACTTCATCGCCATTTTTCTATACGCTTTTTTCAGCTCGTCTTGCGACGCTGTCTTCTCTACTTCCAAAAGCTCGTAATAACATATCTCTATCATCAAAAACCTCTTGAAAATTTTTTGCGAATTTTACCAAATATCTTGTAATATCCGCCTAATGAAAAAATCTAGCACAAAATTTGCCGAACTCGTAGAGCTGTTCTCCTCCCTGCCGACCATTGGACGAAAAAGCGCTTTTAAAATAGCCTACCATCTGCTTTTTGAGGATGGATTTCGGGCGATAAAATTGGCGCACCTCATAGAAGAAGCGGTCAGGGATGTGCAAAAATGCGCTGTCTGCGGCAATATCACCGAGGATGAGATATGTTATATCTGCGCCGATGAAGAGCGGGACGCAAGGCGGCTGTGCGTGGTGGCAAGCGCAAAAGATATATTTTCCATCGAGCTTAGCGGCGGCTATAACGGCAGATATTTTGTCTTTGAAGAGATGAAGTCAACCACCGTAGATAAGCTAGAAGAGTGTGTGAAGAATGGAGCTGAAGAGGTGATATTTGCCTTTACACCATCCGTTGAGAGCGATGGGCTTATCATCTATCTTGAGGATAGGCTAGCCAAATACAACGCCTCGTTTACGAAGATAGCGCACGGCGTACCGACCGGAGTCGCTTTTGAGAATATCGATACGGTCTCTCTCGCCCGTGCGATAGAATCTAGAGTAAAAGCTTAGAGCTCGCCCTTTAGTCCGCCTACGAGAGAACCGTTTTTGATCCTCACTTTTGCGGCGTCAAAAGCCGTAAATATTCGTACGCTTCTTTGCTCAAAACTATCATTTTTGGATTTTAACGCTTTGCCGTCAGGCGCTTTTTTTGGTGCGTCCTCTTTTTTTGAGAACATAGCAGTCGCTTTTAAGAAGGCTTCACCCGTAGAGTCGTAGTATTGGCTTGTAGCCGCAGAGATGGCAAGCATGGAGGCCGTCCCCTCTTTTAGTTTTGTGAGGCTCTGTTGTGCCACCGTGATGTCGGCAAACAGGGTCTCGTCGGCAAATTTTTGCGTGCTTTCTAGCTTGCTTGGGTCTTTGTCCGCTTCATACGCCGCAAGCTTGGCTTCAAATGTTTTGATAGAGCTGGTTAGCGTTACCATGGATTTTGAGGCGTTGCTCGCCAAAACGGTAAGCTTGGCTCCAAAGCTAGCCGCAGAGGAGATTTGTCCCGCATACGGAATGGGCATTAGCTTGATGACCGATGAGGCTTGCGAAGCCGCACCAATATACTTGGAGTAGTCGGCTACATAGTCGTTGAGAAAGTTGATATACGAAGACATCTCTTGATACTCCGCCTTAAAAGCATGCAAGGAGTTTTTGGCGTCATAAAGCTCTTTTGCCTCCCTTGCCTCTAGTCTCTCTTTGTCAAAGCAGTTTTTTGGAGTTGTTTGCGTGGTTGCGCAACCGCCTAGCAGAAGCGCTACCGTTGTTATGGATATGATTGCATTTTTCACTTTTTAATTTCCGTTTTTGCAAATTTTAAAATATTCTTTTTGGCGACAAGTAGATACACCTCGCCTTTTGAAGCGGTCTGCCCAGCGTAAAAAAGCGCTTCATCCCCTTCACCAAAATATATATCCACCCGTCCGCCGCCTCTTATCGCTCCGCCCGTATCTTGCACCATAAAGAACTTCTCAAAAGGCTCTCTTTCGGTTTTTGGCACGACGCTAAGACCGTTTATTTTTTTCGGTATTTCTGTTTTTATGTAGCACAGTGCACCTCTTGGCAGTAGCTCGCTATCCATCGCCACGCTCTCTTTTGCGGTTAGCGGCACGGAGATGTTGCCGAAGATTCCCTCTGTTTTGTTGAGCTTGAAAAAGACGAAACTTTTGTTTTTTTGGAGCACATAATCCCGCATCGTCTCATTGGCATCCAAAAACTCTTTTATCGTCTGCATATTGATTTTTGAAGACTCCATTAGCTTCTCTTCATAGATGATTTTGCCGATAGATGTGTAGGGTTGACCGTTTTTTCCAGCATATCCGACATAGTGTTTTTTGCCATCGCACTCCACTATGCCGGAGCCTTGCACTTCCAGCAAAAACGCTTCTACTTTGTTATCCAGATACAAAAGCGGCTTCTCTTTTAACGCCCCTTTTTCTATCTCTTCTCTCGTAAAGTACGGCACTAGGCTTCTGCCCTCTATCTTTCCTGCTATGTCACGCACCGAGTTTGCGACAGGAAACTGCTTTAGGTCTGCGGTGATGAGGTCTTTTGGTAGCGGGTAGAGCGGGGCGTTGTATTTTTCGGTTTTTGCGAAAGAGCCTTTGAGTACGGGAGCGTAGTAGCCTGTGATAAGTGAGCTGTTTTTGTCATTTTTGCTCTCATATACCAAAAAGTCGGAGTCTAGGCGGGATAAAAACTCATTTTTCGGCAGTTTGGAAATCTCTTTAAAAAGCTTGAGAGAGTCTATCATCTCTTTTGCGGTGTAGTTTTGGTCGTAAAAACTAAAATTCACCCCCTTTTTTGCTACTTTTTCATAATATCCGATAGAGTTGTCAAGCGCTCTGTAAAAACCGTTTGTCGGTGTTTGGCTTACTATCTCGGAAGGCTTTTTGTTTGAAGGCAAAAGCGGCGGGATTTTGACCTCCGGCTCTATTTTTGTCGGCGGCAATGGTGGCGCACTTGGCTCCGCTTTTTTCTCTGCCTCCTTAACGGCGCACCCAGCAAACAAAACCACACAAAGCAAAAAAATCCATACTCTCATTTTTTTATTACCTTTTGTTCAAACAGTTGACACTGCATACCGCTACTTTGAAATACGGTTAGGCTTGGCATCTGTGGTCCTTTAAATCCGTATATTTTGCAACCGTACGGACGCTGGGGCTCGTATGTTACGAAAAAATGTTTGCACTTTAT
>DIZY01000142.1 GCA_002428055.1 Helicobacteraceae bacterium UBA6016 | reverse complement strand
TTGGCGGCAAAGGACATGAATGTTCCTTGCTACCCCCTGAGGCTACGAAAACTTACGTTTTCGAGAAGCATAGCTAACCTCACACACTTTTTTGTGCACAAGGTCAGTAGTTAACTTTTACTAGGCATTTTATAGGCTTCTCTTGTTAGAGGCACCCATGGTCTTTTTAGATGCTCTGGCCTTCTTAGTCCGCCAGGCCCCGGCGCCGGACGAGTTAGTTTATCTCTCCAGCCTTGGAATATTTTCATATTATTTTCGATGTTGACTTTTACGTCGCCTATCTTATCATTTGGACCCGCTTTTTCAACGAGTACTTTTTTATGCCAGCATTGCGCCGCGCTTACAGGGTCTGGATTTGAAGAGAATGTCGCGTTTTGGAATGTTCCGCTTAGACCATTCCAATGAACATGTTTCATATCTTTATTAAATTCGGCGTACGGCCAACCGTGCGCTCCAAACTCTTTTGACTCTTTTACGTCTTGCGGTTTAATACCGTCTTTGTATTTTAAAGAGTAGTTTTCGCCCTCTTTTTTAACTTCGGCAATAGGAGCTCCGGCGCCCATAACAACAAGCGGTTGCTCAAAGCCGGGAATCTGCACATTATCAACAAGTCTCCATCTTCCCGCGTGGTGCGAGCATGTAAGAGTACCGGGCAAAATACCCTCCGTAACAACGCACATACCGACAAAGTAGCCGCCCTCAAGATTTGTAACTACGTCTTGCACTTTTACTTTTATAGCGTCGCCGGTTTTTACGCCAAGTTTTTTAGCATCCCCCGGAGCCATCCACACTGGATTGTGGTTTTGGCTGATTTCCATAAGCCATTTTGAGTTTACGCTTCTCGTATGGATGTTATACGGAAGTCTAAATATCGGATTAAGCGCAAATGAGTTTGGCTCTTTCATATACATATGGTTTACATGGCTTGTTACATGCTCATATTTTTTCTTCTGCTCGTCATTTTTTGGATACATAGGAATAGCATACTCAGGCCATCCCCAATCTTTCATCCAATCAACATAGAAGTCAAGTTTTTTGCTAGGCGTCTCAAAGCCGTCAACTAGTTTTCCGTTGTACTGAACGCCGACATTGTGTCTACCCTCTGCGGTTTGCACATACGCCACGCTCGTTCTAGGGTCTACTTTGATATTTGCTACCGGATACTCTACAGGCGCTTGCCAAAACTGCATCGCTCTTGTTTTTAGCGTATGTTTTTCATGGTCGGTGTGAAGCTCTTTTTTGTATATGTCGTACACATCCGTTCTCTCTGTCCATGTACCTCTATCTCTCATAAAGTCGTAGTTTGGAAATTTACTAGCAAACTCAGCAAGCTCTTTTTCAAGAGGAGTTTTTGCATTTTTGACTTTTTGCTCCAGCGCCGCATTCGCCGCCTTTACAAGGTTTGGCAAGTTTGCAAACGCAGCGTTGTAATACTCCGCTATCGTAACAGGTTTGCCCGGATTTGCCAAAGACTCCCAGTATTTTCTAATGCCGAGGCTTCCATCAGGGTCTGCGGCAAACACAAGGTTTATCCACATCTCATTCTCTTCCCATATTTCGCCAAGACCAGCTTTCATGTGCGCTTCAAGCGTAGCGCGAGCAGGATTTTTTGGCTTCCAACCATTTTTTTCTAGCATAACCCTCAAAACAGGCTGTCGAAAGCTCGTCCACGCCTCAGGTTTTGAAGCCTCAGAGTGTTGGTCATGTCTCTCCGCGGCAAGACCCGTCGGAAGGATATAGTCCATATACCAGTTTGTCTCAGACCAAGTTGGAGATGGATTTACCGTTAATTCCATTTTGCTTTCGTCTTTTAACACCTCTACCCATCTAAAGCCATCCGGATTTATCCAAGCGGGGTTATACTGCCTTGGAAACCATACGGAAATTTTGGACGGAACTGTAAGCCCTTTTGCTCTCCATTTTTCTTGCCATGCCGTATCGGCTAGAAGATGAGGAAGACACATAGAAGGCTCAAAAGTAGCAAGAGGCCACTCAGGCGGCCAGCTAAGCTCATTCCACTCATCTACGTTCGGAGCTTTTTCGGCTTGGCAAGATTTACCGCCTTTGCCGCCCACAAATATAGCCTTCATATGCTCAAAGCCGAGTTGCCCTTTGCCTTGCATAGAACCCACAAGAGAGAGAGCAAATATCATGTTTTTGCCGTATAGCCATCCACCCCTGTTTCCAGCAGAAGGACCTCTCCAGTTAAACGATGTTATTTGACTGCCCGCCCATACGAAATACTCATATAGCTTCTCAAGTCTATCGAGTGGAACATGACTCTCTTTTGAAGCCCACTCCATCGTATAGTCTTTGTACATATCTTTGAGCATTTCAAGGAAACTTTCAAAGCTACCGTCTTTTGGGAGAGCCGTTATGAAACCCTCTTTTTTGAGGTATTCAAGATAGTTTTTGTCATCCATAAGAGGTTGCCAGCTGTACCAATCTTTAACAAACTGTGTATTTTGTTTGCCTTCTTGCAGTGTTCTGTTTGCGATAGCAAGAAAAATCGCCGCTTCAGTACCCGGCCAGCAAGCTATCCATAGGTCTGCAATACCGGCAGAGTTTGACATTCTAGGATCCATAACTACCAGTTTTGCGCCAGCTTTTCTAGCTTTTGCTATCTGTCCCGCAGATTGTTGAAAGTAGTGACCAGCGTCAGCTGCATGAGAAGAGGCAAGAAGTACAAGCTTCGAGTTTGCCCAGTCCGGCGCGGTTCTGTCATCGTTTACCCACATCAAAGAACTTGAACGACCGTTTGCCGAACAGATATTTGTATGTGAATTCGTACAATCTTGACCTAGTGTATGCCACACTCTAGGCGTAAAGCCGTTTTCATTTGGTCTACCCACATGATACATAATCTCTTTTTTACTAGTAGCATCGCCTCTTTTTAGCGTATC
>DIZY01000076.1 GCA_002428055.1 Helicobacteraceae bacterium UBA6016 | reverse complement strand
CTCCACTCTAAAGAGCTAAGAAACATATCCTTGCTCTCATACGATACGGAGCCGCCTGGTGTATCTATGAAATCCAGCTTTGCATATATGCCCATCTCTCTTAGTATCAATAGCACATAGACATAATCGGGTCTCGTCACTATATCCTTGCCGATAAACTCCAGTATCTCTTCATCCACAAAACTACCGCCCGCTTTGTATGTTACATAGACCGCCTTTTTGGCTTTGGCATTTAGCTTTTTAAGTCCATCTTTTAGGTCTTTAACTTCTATGGAGCGGGAGGCGACTACGATGTCAAACTCCTCCACATCATCCCAGCTCTCTTCCCATGAACGATGAACAGTTTTTGCCGAGGATATATTTCTCTCTTTTGCATTTTTAAGAAAACACTCAAGCATTCCAGTCGAAAAGTCCATACCGCACACTTTTTTCATTTTCGGCGCAAGAGCAAGCGCTATCGTGCCGGGCCCACATCCAACATCAAGCAGACTTTCGCATCCTTCAAGGTTCATCTTTGAGACAAACTCCGCCGTATATGGGCTATCTATCACTCTTTTGCTCATAGATTCAGCTTTTTCATCCCAATCTGCGGCTTTTTTTCCTTTAAATGTTGACGCTTTTTTGTGTTCTTTGTACATTCTGGCAAAGTCAATACTATCTATCATGAAAACTCCTAAAAAAATTTGGTACACACACCGGATACCCGCAATCGGTGTTTTTTATCTCTACTTTTGTGTCGTACAAAATATCGATAAGTTTGTCTGTGACTATATCTCGGCTTGCGCCCTCGCCTATTACGACTCCGTTTTTGATGGCTATCGTATCGCCGCCTATTATCATGGCGTGTTCGGGAAAGTGGGTGGATTTTAGAAACGAATACCCCTCGGATGAGAGTGACACAATAGTCTCCAAAAGTCGGAGTTGATTGCCATAATCCAGCCCTGATACAGGCTCATCCATCACAAGTATTTTTGCCTCTTGTGCCAGCGCCCTAGCTATCAGCGTCAGCTGTTTTTCACCGCCACTCATCGTCGGATACGCTCTTGTCGCCAAATATCCGATGCCCAGCCTTTCCATCGCCCAAATAGCGGCGTCTCTATCTTTTTTGTTTGGAGAAGCAAACCATGACTGCATAGAGACCCGCCCCATCAGTACGACATCCAGTGCGCTAAAAGCAAACGCCACGCTAGAGCTTTGNNAGCCTTGCTCGCTCTTTTGCACTATATTTTGTAAGCTCCTTGCCCTGCACTGCCACACGCCCTGATTTTGGCGACAATAGTCCTAGTAGCACCCTCATAAGCGTGCTTTTACCCGTGCCGTTAGGACCTAGCAGGGATAACACGGCGCCTTCCCTGAGCTCCAAAGAGATACCCCGTAAAATCTCTTTTTTGCCGTAGTTAAAGTGCAGATTTTCGGCGGACAGTACAACGCTCACGCAAACCCCTTTTTTGCGCCTCTGAGCGCTATGATAAATATCGGGATGCCGATGAGAGAAGTGGCTATGCCGACGGGAATCTCTACGCTAAGAGCGGTACGGCAGAGCGTATCTACGACCACAAGAAACGCCGCCCCGAGTGCGGCGCACATCGGAAGCAACACTCTATTGTCGGGACCGACCAAAAAGCGGGCGATGTGAGGGATAATTAGCCCTACCCATCCTATCATTCCCGCCACAACGACGGTAAGGGCGGATATGAGCGTAGCCGCAAATATAGCCGCAGCTCGTACAAGCCCCACACGAACGCCTAGAGCCTTTGCATCATCATCGCCAAGGCTTAGGATATTGAGGTATTTGCCCATCAACGAGAGCACGATAATACCCGCAAGCATGGGTCCAAAGACGATAAACGCCGTATTTTTATCCACCGCCGCAAACGAACCCATTAGCCAATAGACTATCGTCGGAAGCTTGTTGTACGGGTCTGCCGTGTATTTGACAACCGAGAGAAGAGCGGAGAAAAGAGCGCTTGATATTACGCCGCCCAGCACCAGAAGTATCGTCTTACTAGATGTCTCCCTGTATATCCCCGCTACGCCCATAGCCACAAGAACCGCCGCAAAACCAAATACAAAGGCGAGTAGCTGCACGGTTATCCACTCTTCGCTCACCATAATCCCAAGAGCCGCCCCAAAGGAGGCTCCGGCAAGTACGCCAAGTATCCCGGGCGAGACTAGAGGATTGACAAACATCGCTTGAAAAGCTCCCCCTGATACCGAGAGCGCCGCCCCCACTATCATCGCCGCTAGGATACGAGGCATCCGAATGTCAAAAATGATATTTGAGTAAAGATCGGAGTCTATAGGCTGGGCGCCAAAACCGAAAAAATCCCACGACAAAAAAGCGACTAGCTTATCTATGGGTATATCATAACGCCCCATTCCCATAGAGATAAAAACCGACAATACAAGCACCCCCGTAGCCAAAGCTATCCACAAAGCAGCCCTCATCTAATCCCCATAAGAGCCGCCGCCTGTGCGTCGCCGATATTGACATTCAAAAAGAGCTTGTAAAACTCTTTTGCCTCTTTTATCAGCTGTGCATCGCTTTGGTTTTTGAGAATTACCCTTTGAAGCCACTGTATACCTAGAAGCCTCATAAATGACGGCGGTCTGTCTATCCAGTTAAACGGCGCTTTTGGCACTAGATATACTTCGCCGTTTTTGACCGCTTTGATATTTTTCCATTTTGCATCGCTTTTTACAGTGTCAAAAAAGATTTTCTCCTGCGCTATGATAATGTCGGGATTGTAGCCCATCACCTGCTCCATCGAGATCTTTTCAAGCCCTATGCCGCCTTTGTTTTTGCATTTATGCGGATTGACCCCTCCGGCGTAAGCTATCGCCTCATAGTGACTAGAGTCTTCGCACTCAGTGGCAAGACCGTCCGTACCTTCGGCGTAGTAGACTATCGGAAGAGAGTTTTTGGGTGTTTTGGCTGTGGCAGCTTTTGTTTTTGCTATCGCAGCTTTGGCGTACTCTACTAGCTTATTTGCCCTCTCTTTTTTATCTAGCAAATCACCCAAAAACACAAATGACGCAGGCATACTCTCTATCTTTTCAAGTTCGAGATAAACAGTAGGAATCTTGCTCTCGCCCGTCATCTTCTCGGTAAGCTTTGCGGCAGAGTTGCTTTTCCACGCATCGGAGCTCTGCCATGAAAGTATTATCTCAGGGTGAACGGTTAGCAGCGACTCCCTGTTGATGCCCTGCACTCCGCCTTGAAGCCCACCGACAACGGGCAAAGAGACAAATCTCTTATCGAGAAGTCCGGAGGCCTCGTTTGAGCCTTTGAACGGTGAGAAGTTGAGCCCTACAATGAGCGAGGGGTCTATCGCATACACGGCGTATGTGGATGGCGGAGCAGAGCCGAAAACTCTTGTGATTTTGTCCGGTACGACCACCTTACGCCCCGCCATATCAGTAATTTCACGCCCAAAAAGGGATACAAAAAATAGAAAAACAGCTAATAAAACTTTCATATCACTTCCCTAGTATCTTCGCCGCTTCGGCTTTTGTAATGTTCTTTCGCAAATAAAGCTTGTAAAAGGAGACGGTCTCGCTCAAAATATCTTTTTTGTACTCTTTTGGATAAATGACCGAGGAGAGCCATTCAACACCCAAAATACGCATAAAAGAGGGCGGTCTATCGAGGAAATTTACAGGGTCTTTTGGCGCGAGATAGACTTTTTTGTTTTTGACCGCTCTCACGCTAGCCCATCTCTTGTCGCTCCATACACTTTTAACAAATGCTTCATCGGAGGCGATTATGATGTCGGGATTTGCGGAGATGACGGCT
>DIZY01000039.1:38367-47209 GCA_002428055.1 Helicobacteraceae bacterium UBA6016 | reverse complement strand
CCGGAGTGACTTCAAACTTAGTGCTTTCAATGCCTATAAAATAGAGCATTTAGCAAAGTAGCCTTTTGATTTTACAGCATAGATTACAGTAAAAAACAAAAGTGTCTCTCTTTTTGAGTCAAAACACTATGCCGGATATTCGGCTGTTATAAACTATCGGTAAGGTATCGGTCAAAATCTAGTTTTTAACATAGGCATACTATCAAACGATTACTTACTTATGCCCTCATTTTAATTTAGCCCATCAAATAGCCTTTTTAGGCTGTCTGTTATATCCATCGTTATGGGATAGATTGAGTCTAGGGCGTTTAATATTTGCTTGTTGCGGTTTTCAAATTTGGAAACGGTCGCCGTTTTGTCTAGCGTGGAGGTGTGCGATTTTTTGTAATGTGTTTACAGGTTAGTTTACACCTTGTTAGAAGCGATAAAGATGTGACCTATCAGCCGATAAATCAGGGCTTCAAAGTTCAGACTTTCGGATATACCCCCTTATAAAAATGGTGTACGATAAAGGGGCGTTTATTTGTCGGATTTTTAACGGACTTTTTGCCGTTCATTTGCTGTTCACTTTTGGGTGTTGATTTTTGCATTCCTTTTTAAAAACAACAAAGCCCGCAAAGGCTTATAAAAAGGGGGTTTGCGGACGGTCTAAAGCGTTCCTTTTGCCGTTGCTTTTTCTGTGTCCTTTTGTGTTGTTTTTAAGCCTAACTTTATCCTAACTTTTGCCGCTTCAAAACACCGCCGTTATTACACGCTCCATCTCTTCAATCGGCGGCTCATAGAACCGCAACGCTTGACTTATAGGCAAAGTAAACTCTATACGCCAAAGCGTACCTGCTAACTCATCTTTTAGTGATTTGTCGTATATGATTACTCTATCTATGCCGCAAAGCTCCGGCTCATTTAAGTAGCGTGTTTCATATTTGCGGTAAGGTTTTGTAACCTTGCCAAATAGCCCTAATGCTTCAAAGTTTGGCTTTGTAGGCGTGTCAAAACAAATATCAATACTAGACGGCGGACAAACAGTAAAAAGCTTGTCTAGCGTATCTTTTGCAGTTTCGCTTAACTCCTTATGCTCTTTGTAGCTTTTTAGGCTGTATGCTATGAAGTACGCAAAGCGGTAATCGTTGCGGTTATCTTTGAGTATTGCAAAGCTAAAGGGAGCATTTGGCGCATACAGTCCGCCCGTTATGTCTTTATGCTTATCTTTGTCTTTGCCTTTAATCTTCTTTTTAAGATGTCCGCTAACTCTTGCATTATCCGTTATCGGTTTTAGCTCAAAAAACTCTTTGATTTTGTCAATCCGCCCGCTTTTTCTTGAGTAGCTTTCTATGCTGTCAATGGATAGATATTTAGGCAGATTTTGGAACGCACTACGGAGGCTCATTTTTTACCCCTATTTTTGAAGTGCCGCCCCGCCTTTGTGTATCGTAGGGCGTGGGCGTTTTTGTTAAAAGTAGCGATAGACTACCTTAGAATTTATCAGATGACGGAATAGGAGCGTAAAACTCCTATTTGTTTTATAATCTCCGGCTTCTCTTTTTTCTGCCTAAACTGTTTTTAAAACGCTTGACATTTTCCTTGCTTCTCTCAAGCCAATAGATTTTATACTTTTTGCCCGTCTCCTCATTTTCTACCCAGCTATCAAGGATAATTACACCCTCTTTGCGCCATTTGCTAATATAATCAAGCGGGTTATTAGCCCACTCGTTTAAACCTCTGTTTGTGACCGTCTCGCCGTTTAGGAGCTTGTCGGCAAAAAATAGCTCTATGTTTGACGGTCTCATATTGCGCCACCATTACTAACATACGCTTCTATTTCCGATAAACGCCAAACAGTTACACGATTAGAAAGCTTTACGGGTTGCGGCAATTTGCCTTGCTTTGTCCATAGCCATACGGTAGAAGGTTTTATGCCTGCCTTGTCGCATACTTCTTTTATGCGGATAAATTTATCTGATTGCAATATTTTCTCCTTATGGATTAAGGAGGGTAGAGCGGTAGTTAGGTCATATTTCATACTGTAAACATACACTATAAGTTTACTTTTAGTATACCTTGCTAAAATCTCGATACTCTTAATATGAGATTACCACCGCTTTGGAGGTTTTATAGGAGTGTTCCCGCACCCCTATAAATAAGGCTTCCAAAGCTACCCTCAAAAAGATATTTTCATATCACCTCTTTTTTGAATTCCATCGTTAACTTAGCCGTAGTCAAAACAATCTCCGTTCAAATCGACTTAAAATTGTCTTTATCTTTTTAGAATATACGACAAAGTTTTCATCTCTTCTCTCGCAAAAAATCTATCTACCATTTTAAAGACCCGCTTTTTTATTAACGATAAGATTATTTTACTCTGTTTTTTTCGGTGTAGCAAACCGATATAAATTCAAATAATCTTACTTGGATAATAAATCGTTTTCACTTGAAACGCCACTATGTCTTTATAAAGTTCTGCTCAATATCTTAAATAAATATAAAACTACACTTGCAAAGCCTTTATTAGTAGCATTCAGTTAATTTTTTTACTCTGGATAAATATCATATTTTTCTAGTATCATCATTAAGTCTTTGTATTTTTTAGCTTTTCTTTTTAGCTTGCCGTAAAGTAAAAGTTTTGATTTTATACTTTCTGGCGGCTCTGTTAATATTTTTTCTTTTATAACTTCTTTGTTTTTTAGAAGTTCATTTTCTGTTTGAAGTTCTCTTATTTGAGCGTATGCCCACTTTAGCTCATCGTCATCAAACACTTTTCAACCCCTCTAAATAATCCGCCCACCACTGCATAAGCCGCCGCCTCTCCGCTATGTATTCGGCTTTATTATATACGGCTCTTATCTCGTTAGTGTCTTTGTGCGCCAAACAAGCCTCTATAACGAGAGAGTGCGCCCCGTGTTCGCTGATATGTTCGTGTAGCATTGTAGATGCGGTATGTCTGAAGCCGTGCCCCTTTTGTTCGTCTCCAAAACCTAGCTTTTTGAGTGCCTTATTTATGGTGTTTTCGCTCATCTTTTCGGCGTTTCGTACCGGGCTTGCAAATACTAGCTCTCTATGCCCCGTAAACGGCAAAAGCTCTTTTAGTATCTGTATGGCTTGCTTACTTAACGGCACTATGTGGTCGTTTCGCATTTTCATTCTCGCCGCCGGAATACTCCATATCTCTTTCTCGAAGTCAATCTCGCACCATTTTGCCTCTCTTGATTCCGTCGGTCTAGTCATAACGAGGGGCATAAAGCGCAAAAGCTGTCTAGTCACAAACTCGCCGTTATAGTCGTCCATCGCTCTTAGTAGCTCGCCAAAGCGTTTTGGGTCTGTGATGTGTTTGAAATTTTCCGGCTCTATTTTGGTAAGCACATTTTGAGCTTTTACGGAGGATATTACACTTGCCTCTACATACCCCATATCTTCAGCGTAGCAAAATATCGCCTTTGTGTATTGGAGTGCTTTTTTGGCTGAATGGGGCGTTTGTCTATCTGCTATTTTTAGAGCTTCCATTACATCGGAGCGTTTTATCTCGCTCACCTGCTTTTTGCCGATAAGCGGGTAAATGTATTTTGAGAGTTTGCCGCTTATGCTTACAAGGTAGTTATCACTTTTACCCTCTTTTGTCTTTTTGGCTATGTACTCAGTTGCTACCGTTTCAAATGTGCGCCCTTGCAGTTTTATTGCCTGTTTTGCCTCTTTGCGCTCTTCGCTAGGGTCTATGCCTTGCTTTAGCCCTGTGCGTGCCTCTTCTCTTAATTTCCTCGCCTGTTGAAGCGTTACAGCCGGATAATCTCCAAAGCTTATAGAGTTTCTGCCGCCTGTCGGTCTAGTGTAGTCAAAACGCCACCACTTGCCGCCGTCCTTGGTTATGATGATATACAACCCGCTACCATCACTTTTGTATTTATCGGCTGGCTTTAGGGCTTTGATTGTCGTATCTGTAAGGGGTGTAGCTATCTTAGGCATTTTTTACTGCAATCCTTTTTACTGTAAAAATTTGGCGTTTTTCTTTACAATATAAATTTACAGTATGTTTTACAGTAAAAAATATTAAATTACAGTAAACCGTGTTATACTAACTTGGACTATTAAGAGAGGTTAAAGGCTTTATTTTAAGGGGTTGATTGGACTTTGTTGGAGGGTATAAAATGGTTAGGTGGTGCCCCGGAGTGGATTCGAACCAATGGCCTCAGAATTAGGAATTCTGCGCTCTATCCATCTGAGCTACCGGGACAGCGGCGTAATTATAGCAAAACTCTCTTTTTGGCTCAGTTTTTGGCTACTCTGCTGATAAATTCTTGAAAAATTTTTGTTAGTTTCTCTATTTCATCTGTGCTCACACATTCGTTTGGGGCGTGAATGGTTTCGTTTCTTACACCAAATTCTAGTACGCCGACACCGTATTTGGAGACAAATCTAGCGTCGCTCGTTCCTCCTGCCGTCGATGGCCTTGGCTCTATACCGCTTATATCCTTGACACATTTTTTTAGCATTTCAAAATATTTTTGCGCTTCATCCGTATTTTCTATAACAAAAGAGTTTGAGCTTTGCGTGACACTTAGTTCAAAAGTTTGTATTTCGGCTTTTTCCATAGCGTCTTCGATAAAGCTTTTTGCGGTTTTTGTGTCGGTAGTTATGCCGTTTCTGATATTAAATAGTATTTCAACTTCGCTAGGGATTACATTGTGTTTGCCGTAGCCGCCTTTGATGTCGGTGATAACGAGCTTGCTAGGAGCAAAATAGTCATCTCCTATGTCCAAAACGGCGTTTGCTAGATAGGGCAAAACTTTTGCGAGCGCCACTATCGGACTGTCGCTTTTTTCGGGATATGCGGCGTGTCCGCCCCTGCCTATGATTTTTATTCGTCCGTTGATGGAGCCTCTGCGTCCCACTTTTATCGTATCTCCAAAGCTTGCCTCACATGTCGGCTCCGCCACTAGGCAGAAGTCTGGAAGCATCGCAAGCTCTTTTAACTTCTCAAGCATAAGCACGGTTCCGTATATCGCATCGCCCTCTTCGTCGCTGGTAATAAGCGTAGAGAGAGTGCCGTTAAATGAGGCGGTATGCTTGAGGGCGTACAAAAAAGCGGACACTCCGCCCTTCATATCGGCTGCTCCCCTGCCGTATATGATTCCGTCTTTTTCGGTAGCTTCAAAAGGCTCGCTTGCCCACTCTCCGCCGGCAGGCACTACATCTATATGTCCAGCAAAGCAGATATGGCTACCAGAGCCAAATTTTTTGTATAAAAATAGATTTTTTACGCCCTCTTTTTCGGTTTCTATGAGCGCAAAGTCATTCAGATATGACTTGATAAATTCAAAGCTCCCAGCTTCATTCGGAGTTAATGTTGCAAATGAGATAAGTTTTTTTAGCAGTTCGGTCGAGGTCACTAGACTCTTTCTTTAACCAGATTTTTTCCGCCTAGTTTTGCCTCTTTTAGGCCATCCGTTGCCCTTGCTAGTATATCTTCAACCATATCGCCCTCTTTGTGGTGAGCAACCCCCATCGATATTGTAACTTTGAGTATTTGTTCTGAATAAATTAGTTTTGAGATTTCTACTTTTGAACGAATACGATTTGCTATCTCAAGCGATTTTTCCGGTACAAGTCTATTTAACACCATAACAAACTCTTCTTCGCCGTATCTGTATATTTTATCTCCGTCCCTGATTGAGTTTTTGAATGTATTGGCAAGGAAAATAAGCACCTTGTCGCCCGCAAGATGACCGAACTCGGAATTTATGTTTGAGAAATCGTCTACATCTATGTATAGAATCGACATATTGAGCTGCCTATCTTCCGCAGCTGAGATTATTTGCTCCATGTCTGCCGTGAAGGCTCTTTTGTTCATAAGCTTTGTCAGAGGGTCTACTTTTGATTCGTTCAGCGCTTGTTCTAGCTCGCTCTCAAGCTTTCTTATTTGCTCATCAGATCGCCTAAGTTCATCTAAGAGCTGACCCTGAAAAGAGAGCATCGACTGCATAATTTTTTGATAGTCCACATGTACTTTATTGACCTCGTCTAGATTGATACTTTCTAGGTAGTCGCCTTGCGCCATGACTGTTTGGGAGATTGACTTGTTACTTGTACTGAAGGCGTCAAGACTTTTTTTGGAGATGCCCATATATCTCTCAAGCTCTTCGTCTTTATCCTCTTTTGTGGAGCTCTCCGAGTACCTTTGAAATAACTTCGTAACTTCCCCATTGTCCGCATCTATGAGAGCTTCTCTGAAAAGTTTTTCGTAATATTTTGGATAAGTAGGCGTCTTCGTATCGTCTAGCTTTTTTAGTACCGCTTCTCTAATTTTAAGTATAAACTCAAATACTTCATCTTTTTCCAAGCTATTGTCTCCCCTGCGAGTCACATATAAAGTAATGCAAATTATATAGATTAATAATTAAATAACACTATTAATCTAAAATTACTCTTCTAAAGCTATAAACACCGCAAAAGAAAATCTTATTTTTGATAAAATTTCAATTATAAAGTTTTGTAATTCAATTATTATTCTTGGGGCTTTATCTATCTTTTTTGTCAATCCGCAAAAAGTAGTGGCAAATACGGAGTCGCCAAAAAATTTTGAAGATAAAAATGAACTGCTATCTTTTGTAGCAAGAGCAGCGCTTGATTTTTATCTACAAGAAAAGGGATACGGAGAGCTCAAAGAGTTTTCAATCAACAATAAAACAAAAAAGTTTTTTTTCAAAACAAAATTAAAAGGCGAGGAGAAGTTTTTGTCGGTAATAGTAAACAGATACGATATAGCCAAGGAAAACGGCAAATATTTTTTTGTGGCAAAGAGTATAATAACGGATAGAGAGTGGCTAAATACGGCAGCCAAAAATTTTTTGGAAGAAAAAAAGATAGAGATTCCGGCTAAATATTCACTTTTTGTAGCGGCAGCAATGTAATGTCGTATAAGGTTTTGATAGTTGACGATAGCCAAACGATACGAAAAATTATTCGTTCAAATCTTGAACGAATAGGCATAAAAGATATATTTGAGGCTAACGAAGGAGAGAGCGCACTAAGGACTCTGGCCGCAAATAACGGCATTAATTTGATGTTCATAGATTACAATATGCCTGTTATGAACGGCTTGGTAGCAGTCAAAAAAATGAGAGAAAATAGCGCCTATGACGCTATAAAAATCATAGCCGTCTCAAGTTCATTTGACGCTGCGCTGATAGAAAGCTTTGAAAAACTAAGCATATCCGGCTTTATTACAAAACCGTTTGATTTGCAAAAATTCAATAGTTCTATTACGCCAATACTCGATGCGCCGGTTCCAAGCATTGGCGGCGGCGAAACAAGCGACAATGGTATGCCAAAAGAAGATGTCATAAGACTATTCAGTAGCGAAAAGCCGGATGTGCACATGAACGGTAAATTTGTGGAATTTGACTTTAAAAACGAAAAAATAAAGTTGGATGTGGATGTAATATCCAGGTACGGCTCAGTCTATGTGGAGCTTGGAGAGTAACTCTCTATCTATCTCGCAGAGCTCCCCTTTTTTGAGCCTCTCCTTGATACTCATTACTTTTCGTAGATAAAACGACTTTTGCTCTGGTGTTAGAACTCTTGAATTTTTGATTTTTTGGATTATCTTGTCGTAAAAAATAGAACTTTTTGCGATAAGAAACCCCACAAGCTCCTCCTCGCTCATCTCACTTATTTTGTCGTTTCCGTCTAGCTCCAAAAGAGCTGGCGAATCAAAATCCCCAGCCGCCACAAGTGAAAACAGCTCCCTATGGTACTCAAACATCTCAGCCTCTATTCTATTTAGCACCATATCGAGAAGCGTGTGATTTTTTATCATCGTCTTTATTGCCGCGGCTTCCGCAGGGTCGTATTTTTGCGAGGGTGTGTGCTGTGCGTTTTGCTTTTTTGAGGCTTTCAAAAAGTCCATCGGAAGCTTCAAAATAGCCGCCGCAAGCCGTCTGTGTTCTTCTGCAAATATAGCGCTCGGAAGCGATAAGATCTCTTTTGCCTCTATTGCCGCTTTCTCTTTTTCAAGACCGTTTGAGAGGTCGTATTTTTTTGCGATATTTTCGAGCAAAAATTCAATAAACGGTTTTGTCTTACGAAACATCAGTGCAAGCTCTTCTATCTTAGAGGCTTTGACCATGTCGGCAGGGTCTAGTCCTTTATCGAAGATGACTACGCCGCCGTCTATGCCGTGCTCCAAAAGTAGTTTTGCCGACTTAAACGCCGCACTAAGTCCCGCATTGTCGCCGTCAAAGGCTAGCACGACTTTTGCCTCCGCCTTTTTGATACTCGGCAGATGCTCTTTTGTCATCGCCGTTCCCAGCACTGCTATGGCATTGTTGAAGCCTGCTTGATGAAGCATGATGACATCCATGTATCCCTCGCACACTATCGCCGTTTTTTGTTTAGCGATAGCCTCTTTGGCTAGGTGGATGCCGTAAAACACTTTTGATTTGTTAAAGAGCGTCGTTTGCGGAGAGTTGAGGTATTTTGCGGGGTGGTTCGTGATGGTTCGCCCGCCAAATCCTATGACTTTGCCGTTTTGGTTTTTGATGGGAAAGCTGATACGCTCGACAAATCTAGCGTACACCCTGCCGCCCTCATCCCCCATCGCTCCGCACTCTACAGCTTCAGAGCTCGGCAAAAAGCTTCTTTTCATAAACTCTATTTGCGCAGATGAGGAAGGGGCGTAGCCTAGCTCAAACTTTTCGATACTTGACTCGTAGATGCCTCTATCCAGTATGTAGTTTTTTGCCGTGTCGTTGTTTTCAAGGCATTTCTTGAAGTATTCGTTGAATCTCTCTAGTATATCGCTCTTTTTTGCCGTTCCCGCCGTTACATCGTATTCGAGTTTGAAGTTGTACAT
>DIZY01000039.1:7223-38272 GCA_002428055.1 Helicobacteraceae bacterium UBA6016 | reverse complement strand
AAGCTTGGAGTTTTTTCGGCGTGAAAAGGGCACGGAGATTTGTAGTTTGCGCCCATTTTCTTGATTTCGACATAGCTCGAGACGACATCCACGATGTCTATCATACCCTTTAAAGCTTCAATGGATTCGGTTTTTATCATGGTTTGATTATACCGAATTTTGGTACAATCGCCCTATGGGTAGCTTATTTTTGGATTATCGGGATCCCCTGTTTGGGATAATGGCGTTTTTGCTGATATTGTCGGTCGGTACGCTTTTGGCGATGCTTTTTTCGAAGCTAAAAGAGAGCGGCGAAGCAAAAAGAATAAAGCGATTTTTGCGTAAATTTCCGGTGGATTCGGAGGCTAGCGACTATGCAAAACTCTTAGAGGCGCACCCCGGAAGCTACGAGCTTCTATCCAAGGTCGCAAAAGCGCATTTTGACGGCGGTGATTATGAGCGCTCTTTAAAGGTATATCTTGCGCTTTTAGAGTGGCTCTCGCCGTTTGAAAAGGCAAAAAGAGCCGAAGTGCTAGAAAAGCTCGGCGATATATACACAAAAAGCGGATTTTTACAACGCTCTGTCGAGGCGTATGCACAAAGCCTCTCGCTTGTCGCTAGAAATGCCTCCGCTCTGTCAAAAATCTCCAACATTTACGAAAAACGAGCAGACTACGAGAAGGCTCTTGAAGCTTTGGAAGCCCTTGAAGAGATGGGGTTTGACGAGAAGAGAAGAAGCGAATTTTTGCAAGGCATATTGTCACTAAAGACGGCTCGTACTTTTGATGAGAAGATGTCGATTTTGGCCTCTCTTTGCGGCTCAAACGACTATTTTGCTAGAGAGTATCTGCTAGAGCTGTTGTATGTAGACCAGAAAAAAGCGGCTGAGTTTTTAAGACAAAACAGCGATATTCATTTTTTAGATATTTTGTGGAATGCAACGCTTGATAAAGAGAGTTTTGCGCAGTGCGGCAATAGCTTAGTAAAAGGTGTTTTGGAGGCAAAAGGCGTATCGTCTGGTAGTACAGAGAGCGGAGTGTTTGAGCTTGATGTCGTAAGCGCCGTGAGCCGTTCAAGACCGGAGCTAAAAGCCGATCTGAGCTTTGAATTTGTCTGCAAAAAATGTGGCACGCTCGATATAGACTATTTCTTCTCCTGTAAATGCTGTGGCGCAATAGGGGAATGCAAAGTGCTTGTAGGTATATTGAAACAAACTAACGACGCTTCGTCGTTTTTGGAGAGCTGGTGAAAAAAATAAGTATTTACACGGACGGCTCAAGCCTCGGCAATCCAGGCCCAGGAGGGTATTGCGCCATACTGGAGTATGAGACGAATGGCAAGCTTCACAAAAAAACCGTTAGCGGCGGTGAGGCGCATACGACGAACAATAGAATGGAGCTAAAAGCGGCGATTGAGGGATTAAAAGCCTTAAAAAACGGCTGTATAGTAGATATAATAACGGACTCAAAGTATGTGGCGGACGCTATCAACGGCTGGCTTGCCGGCTGGATAAAAAAGAATTTTAAAGATGTGAAAAATACGGATCTTTGGGCGGAGTATATGGAAGCGGCAAAGCCTCATAAAGTGCGTGGAGTATGGGTGCGAGGACACAACGGTCACCCCCAAAACGAAGAGTGCGACCAAGTCGCCAAAAGTGAAGCTGAGAAATTTTAGGAGCAAACATGGGGCTAGAGAACCTAGAGAAAAGCATTGGCATAGAGTTTAAAGATAAGCAACTGCTGACACAGGCCTTGACGCACAAAAGCTGCAAGAAGCCTTATAACAATGAGAGACTTGAGTATCTAGGCGACGCCGTCTTGGATTTGATAGTCGGTGAATATCTATATATGAAGTTTCCAGCCGCCAATGAGGGCAACCTCTCCAAAATCAGAGCCTCTCTCGTCAATGAAAAAGGGTTTACTAAGCTTGCTGAGGCTTTGAAACTAGGGGAGTATATTATGATTTCTCCGGCAGAGGAGAATAATGACGGAAGGAAAAAACCGTCCATACTCTCAAACGCTTTTGAGGCTTTGATAGGAGCTGTGTATCTCGAATGTGGACTTGAAAGAACAAAGGAGCTCTCCATCGCCCTTATCGAAGAGGCATATCCAAAAATTGACTTGATTACACTTTTTAGCGACTACAAAACAGCGCTACAAGAGCTTACTCAAGCCAAGTTTGCGGTAACTCCTGAGTATTCGATGGTCGGAGCTAGCGGACCGGATCACAAAAAAGAGTTTACGGTAGAGGTGCTAATCAATAAAAAACCTTTTGCCTCTGCGGCGGGACCTAGTAAAAAAGAGGCGGAGCAAGAAGCCGCCAAAAAGACTCTGGAAATACTAAAAAAGGATAACGGGTGAATAGCTTTGGGTTAGCCCTTCGAATAACGACTTTCGGCGAATCGCACGGTGCGGGGATAGGGTGTGTGATAGATGGGATGCCTGCAGGCGTGAAGGTCGATATGGAATTTTTGCTTGGCGAAATGGATAAGAGACGCCCCGGCAAAAACAAGCTTACCACCCAAAGAAACGAGGACGACACACCGGAAATTCTAAGCGGTGTCTTTGAGGGCGTGACTACGGGCACACCGATAGCCGTACTTATCCGCAATAAAGACCAAAAATCGGGCGATTATAGCGGTGTCGCCAATAGCTTTAGACCCGGGCATGCGGACTTCGGATATTTGTCAAAATACGGCATTAGGGATTATCGCGGCGGCGGCAGAAGTTCCGCTAGAGAGACGGCGGCTAGAGTGGCGGCTGGGGCTTTTGCGAAAATGCTTTTGAGAGAGTTTGGTATCTTTGTCGAGTACGGCGTGTTTCAGATAGGCTCCGTGGTCGCAAGCGGCGAGGATTTTGATTTTGCGGCGGGTAGTGAGATATTTGCCCTTTGCCCTGAAAATGAAGCGGCTATGAGGGCGCAGATAGAAGAGGCGAGAGATGCTCACGACTCGGTAGGCGGAGCAGTCAAAGTGCGGATAAAGGGCGTCCCTGCGGGTCTAGGCGAGCCGCTATATCACAAGTTTGACTCCGAGCTTGGCTCTCTTATGATGGGCGTTAACGGCGTAAAAGCAGTAGAGATGGGCGTAGGCATCAAAGCTTCGGCAATGAGAGGCAGTCAAAACAACGACCAAAGAGACAAAAACGGCTTTTTATCCAACAATGCGGGCGGAATACTAGGCGGTATCAGCACGGGGCAAGACATCGAGCTAAAGGTCTATTTCAAGCCAACCCCGTCGATATTTCTCTCTCAGCAAACACTCAACGCAGGCGGCGAAGAGCAGACGATGAACCTCACAGGCAGGCACGACCCGTGTATAGCTGCAAGGGGTGCGGTGGTGGCGGGAGCCATGGCGGCGCTTGTGGCTGCTGATATGCTACTTCTCAACGCCAGTTCAAAACTAGAGAGCCTAAAGAGGATTTACGGGTAAATTTGGTACAATCACACCCTTAAATCCCCAAGATGTGCCCGTAGCTCAGCTGGATAGAGTTTCAGATTGCGATTCTGAAGGTCACAGGTTCGAATCCTGTCGGGCACACCATTTATTGCTACAATAAACTAACACTCATTCAATACCAAGCCACAGCACATTTTTTATCCATCGCATTTAGCATAGAGAAGTTGGGATATACGATTGGATTGGAGTAAAACAAGAGGAAAACAACCCTCGTTTTGGCATAAAACCATAATAGATAGAGAGTTGTTTTGGGAAAAATGAGTCAAAGCGTGTTCTTGTTTCATTAGCAACTCTTGTTCCAAAAAATACTATAAATTTTTATACCTTACTATTAACCGATTGTGTTAAAATAATCAGATGCTTAACATACTAAAAATAACTATTATCTTTGCCGCATTGCTTGGCTCAAATCTATTTGCATTAAGTGCAGATGAGAGCGGGGTGGCCGTGTCGCTGACGCCCGAAGAAAAAGCGTATATACAAAAGGTCGGCAGTGTAAAAATGTGCGTAGACCCGGACTGGGTTCCTTTTGAGCGAATTAACGAAAAAGGGGAGCATGAAGGCATAGCCGCAGACCTTATAGCGCTTGTGTCTAAAAGAACCGGACTAAAGATAGAGCTTTACAAGGTCAAAACTTGGGACGAGAGCGTCGATGCTTCAAAAAAAGGGAAGTGTCAGATGATGAGCTTTCTCAATCAGACTCCGGCGCGAGATAAATGGCTTATTTTTACCGAGCCTATTTTTTATGACCCGAATGTCTTTGTGACGAGAGAGGAGCACCCATTTATCGCCGACCCTAGAAGTCTCTCAGACGAGAGCATCGCACTTCCGAGAAATACGATGGTGGAGGAGCGGATACGAAAAGAGTATCCAAATATAAAAGTCATAGGCACGGTAAGCGAAGATGAAGCGGTAAAGCTAGTATCGGAGCGAAAGGCGAATATGGCAATGCGCTCTCTTATCGTGGCAGCGTATGCCATCAAAAAAGAGGGGCTTTTTAACCTCAAAATAGCCGGACAGCTGCCGGATTATTCCAACAAACTCAGAATCGGCGTACTAAAAGAAGAGCCGATTTTAAGGGATATTCTCAATAAAGGCGTTATGACTTTAACCCCGCAAGAAAGAGAGCAAATATCCAATAAACATGTATCGATAAAGGTGCAAAAAGGAATTGATTACACTTTGGTGTGGAAAGTTATTGCCGGCGCTCTTGTTGTTATTTTGGGCGCAATTTATTGGAATAGGCGGTTGTCCAAATTTAACGAAGAGATTTCAGCTCTGCAAAAAAATACAAATGAGGCGCTCTATCAGGTAGCAACACTTCTCAACAACTCGGCGGAGGGGTTTTTGTCTTTTGGAAAGAATCTAATAGTAAATAAAAAGTATAGTAAAGAGTGCGAAACGATGTTTGGACGCCCAATAGACGGGGAATCGATAGCGGATTTGGTATATGAAAATGACGAAATTTCAGCCGAGCTTTTCAAAAAAAATCTGGAGAGAATCTTTGACTCGCAAGATGATTTTAAAACCCACATTCTCATTTCATTACTGCCTGCCGTCTATAAGATAAACGACCTCTCCCTATCTGCCAAATATAAAATGTTGGACAACGGAAGTATGATGCTTGTCTTGGACGACATAACCGCCGAACTAGCGCTAAAAGAACAGGTAAAAGAGGAGCAGATGCGGCTGAGGTTTGTCGTTGCAGTATTTAAAGAAAAAGACGACATTCAAAGCCTTATAAAAGAGTTTAAACTGTTTTTACAACATGGCGACACTGATAGCGATGAGCTTCAGAGGCAAATTCACACTTTTAAAGGCATATTCTCGCAGTTTAACTTTTATCACATAACGCAAGCCTTGCATGAAGCCGAAAACTTTCTCTCGCAAACAAAAACAGTGCAAAAAGAGCATGCCCATAGACTGCAAACCGCTTTTGACAAAGATATGTCTACGCTTTATGAGATATTAGGCTACGACATTTTCAGCCCAAATGAAAAACTCACTGTTGACTTAGCCAAACTAGAATTTATCGAGCAACACATAGCCACACTCACTCCTGCACAAATCAGGCTACATTTGCGAGAGTTAAAATACAAGCCGTTTCGCGAGCTTCTCGGCTCATATCCAAAATTTTGCTTGGCGCTGGCGAAGAGAATGGGTAAAGAGGTAGAGGAGTTTCGGATAGAGGGCGGAGAGTTTGGCGTAGATGCCAACAGATACGCACAGTTCGCAAGAGCCGTTATCCATCTCTTTCGTAATGCGATAGACCACGGCATAGAAAGCCCTGAAGAGAGGGTAAAAAACGGCAAAAGTGAAATAGGAAAAGTGGAGTTTAAAGCTACGCTTGAGGGCGATAATATAGTTTTGAGCGTCTCTGATGACGGAAAAGGAATAGATGAGAGGCTGCTAATCAAAAAAGCGCAGCAACTCGGTATCGATATACCAAGTAACCCTTTGATGCTAGTGTTTGAAAATGCCCTGTCGACGCAAGAGAGGGTCTCGGAGTTATCTGGACGAGGCATTGGTCTGAGCGCTGTAAAGCAAGAGGTTGAGAAGTTGTACGGAAGCATAGAGGTCAGCACAAAAATCGGGCATGGAACGGTATTTAAATGTATTATTCCAGTGCAAAATAGCGAAATATGAAAAAATACTTTTACGCCGTTTTATTGGCAGGCACACTGAATGCGGGAGAGCTAGAGTCGGCTCTAAAAAATAGTACGCTCTTTGGCTACGCCAAAGCGATGTATGTGTATGACGATAGAAAAGGGGTCAAGCTAGACCAAAACACCCCTGGATTTGGCGGCAAGGTAGGCTTTGAAAGCGGGTCGTTTGGCGGACTCAAAGCCAAAGCGGCGTGGTATACGACAACGGATTTTGGGCTTAGAGAGAAAAATCCGAAAAAAATAGACGCTTATATGTTTGATTTGGACAAAACACCTTATTCGATACTAGGCGAGGCAAATATCGCTTACACTGCAGGCAAAACTACTTTGACGCTAGGACGCCAAGAGATAGACACGCCCATAGTCTCCACATACGACTACCGCATCATTCCAAACCTTTTTGAAGCATATACGCTCACAAACAATGATATTTCAGATACCACGATAATACTCTCGTATATCACTAGAATGTCGGGACTAGACGGGCTTGTCACCTTCTCGGAGTTTCGGAGTATGTCGCAGCAGACATACACATCCCTAATGCCCTCCTCGGACAACAAAAGCATAGACACAAATAACGACCCGATAGATATATCAAAGCTAGTCGGACATAACGGCGTCTACATGGCGGGGGTCATCTACGAGAACAATCCAAAAATACAGCTTTACAACTATTACTGCCCGGATGTGCTAAACACTTTTTATGCAGATATTGCCCACAAACAAGAGTTAAACGCAAATCTAAAACTGACCCTTGAAGCGCAGTTTTACAGCGTAAAAGATGTCGGTAAATTCTCCGAATTTCTAAGAGGCATGAATCTTAGCGGCTCATACGAGCTATACGGAGCCAAAGCCTCTTTGGCAAACAAAGCGCTAGGGTTAAGCGGCAGTATGGCGTACAATAAATTCACAGGAAACGACAAAACGGTAACGGCGTTTGGAAACTGGGGCGGGTATCCGGAGTTTGTGGCAATGCCTTATATGTTTGCCCAAGACAACGGCGCTTCGGCGATAGCGAATTCACAAATGGGCAGAGTATCTTCTACGCTGGATGCAAGTGTGCTAGGACTAAAAGGACAGAGCCTTACGGTCGGCTACTCAATGTTTGACATAGACGACTCGGTGCTAGTAGATAGCGATATTACGCTACTAAATTTTTTGTACAAAAACAAAATTACGAAAAATCTCTCAGCTAGAGTATTGTACGAAATCAGGTATTCGCAAAACTACCGATACGACAACGATATGCTAACACTTTCACTAAAGTATGATTTTTAGACCTTCGCACTCTGTACAACAGGCAATGTAATTATAAAACACGCTCCGTTTTCGTGATTTTGGGCGCTTATCTTGCCGCCCATTTTTTCTTCCACTATAAGTCTTGCCATCGCAAGCCCTACTCCGCTGCCGCCACTGCTACCTTTGGTTGTAAAGCGGTTTTCAAAGATTTTAGACAAAAGCTCACTTTTAATACCTGTTCCATTGTCGTAGAAGAAGATAGAGACACTTTCTTCATTCGTTGTAACTGCAACCTTTAGTTCGCCCTTATATGCCGCTTTTTTAAACTCATTTTTTTGCCTCTTTGCCTCAATGGCCTCACCGACATTAACAAGCAGAGCCAGCACCGCCTGCGCAAACTCATTTGGCACACCGCTAACGACAATGGGCTCTTTACATGAGGGCAGCTCTACCTCAATATTTTCAAACTCAAACTTTTTTCTCAATAGTTCATATATTTCGCCGATGACTCTCAATGCATCAAAATTAACCTTGCCGGCAGAGGGGTTAAAAAAGCCGCGAAAGCTCGCCAGCATAGCGTTCATACTCTCTATTACTTTTCTTCCTTCGGTATATATTTGTATTACCGACTCTTCATCGAGGGTGTTGGTAGATTGAAGGATTTTCAGCTCTCCAAAAAGAATTGAAATTGCATTAAGCGGCTGCTTCCATTGATGCGCTATCAAATCCAAAAGCTCGCCTAGTTGCGCCTGTTTTGCCTGCTGAATTTGACTTATCTCAAGCTCTCTGTTTTTTATTGCCAGCTCGGCGTGAGCCTCGGCTAGTCTGTTTTGAGTCTCTTTTAGCTTGCTTATATCAACCGCTATGACATACTTGACGACCGCCCCGTCATCCCAATTAGCCGCTTTTTCTTGCAGCTGATACCACTTTTCATCAAGCTCGTTAAAAAAATCATAAACTATCGTTTTACCGTTTGGCCTGTTTTCAGCGTCCAACAGCTCCCCTCTCTTGCAAAAAGAACACTTCTCTTCTCTGCCGTTAATAACGGTGTAGCAAGGCTTGGAATCAATATCTTTTCTATTGTTTTTAAAAGCTTGGTTAGCGTAGACTACTTTGTCGGTAGAAATATCCACCGCATAAACCTCAAACTCAATTGAGTCGAAAATCTCCCGACACTTTTCGGCTTTAATCATTGTTTATACTTCCATATCTCTCATAGACTTTCTCTATGGTGCTACACAGCATTTCTTGGTTTATCGGCTTTAGAACATAGCCCTTTGCGCCTGCATCTATCGCATCCATCACCATCTGCTCTTGTCCGTGAGAGGTAACAACAATTATTAGGGCGTTTGGATAATTTGAAATAATGGTTTTTGTGGCGTCGATTCCATTCATATTCGGCATCGTAATATCCATCGTTATAATGTCCGGCAAAAAGATAGGGTATGCCTCAACAGCGCTCGCTCCGGTGTCACACACTTTGACAACGCTATGCCCCGCTTCTTTTGCTATATTTTCTATTTTTTTTATAGTAAGTGTCGAATCGTCAACAATCATAATATTTAAGCTTCTCATCTCAAAATAACCTCAAAAAAATACGGCAAATAAACCCGCTTCAAATATTTTTATAGATTGTAGCTTAATTTGCTTAGCTAAAGATACAGGTTTTGATTATTTTTGCAACTTCGGCTTTGCGACGCTTCTTTTCTCACTTAGCCAGTTTACCATGCCGTCTTTATAGTTGTAAACATTTTTGTATCCCTCTCTATCCAATATTCCCGCCGCAAGCTTGCTTCTAAGACCGCTTCTGCAAACAACTACTATCTGCTTGCTCTTATCCCCTCTTGTCGCCTCCGCCAGTTTTTTTAAAAACTCCGCCTTAAGCGGTCTTGCTTGTTTGTCGAAATATGTGCTAAGAACGGCGGTGCTTATCACCCCTGTCTCAAGCCACTCCTCCTCAAGCCTTACATCCACCACCAATGAGTCGGGAGATGAGGCAAATATAGCTACCTCATCAGAACTTATGTCCTTATATGCAAATGAAAAGACGGAAAGAAAGGCTAATAAAAAAATCTGTTTTTTCATATCAATTTATCCAATAATTATAATTTTTATAACACATAATTATAAAGATAAAAAGTAAAAAATGAGTAAATAAAAAGTGAGCGCCCGTTTTTTTGCAAAACGGGCTTTTGGGGTTAGCGCTAGCTGGCTAGAGAACCGTCCATTGCGGCAAACATCTTGTCGCAATATGTCTCCATATCCACATAATACTCGTAGATACTTTCCGCTTTGTTATAGTAGTTCGGATCTTTGATGCACTCTAGCGCATTTTTGATGCTAGTGTGTAGAAGTTTATGATTTTCTTTTAGCCCTGCCGCAACGCTTGACCTGCTGCCATCAATCCATACACCTAGCCTACACTCGTTTTCTGACGGTATCTGCTTGTTGACATTACCCTGAATAATAAAGCCGTATGTATCGTATTTGAAGATGATATGCTCTATTTTCGCAAGCGCCATAAATATCTGCTTTTCCATTGTTTTGGAACCGATAGACAGACGCCCAGACTCCTCTTTGATCTTCTCAAAAATTTCGGCAAACGACATAACATTTTCGTTGGAAGCAGAGGATAGCTCGGTAATCACATTTGAGTCGTCTATAATATCGGACATCTCCTGCTCTATTACGGCTATTGACGATGTTATCTCCGAGGTTGCTTTTTGTGTTTTTTCGGCAAGTTTTCGCACCTCGTCCGCCACGACGGCAAAGCCTCTGCCGTGTTCGCCGGCTCTCGCCGCCTCTATCGCTGCGTTTAGAGCCAGCAGATTTGTCTGTTCCGCTATATCTTTGATAATGCCCACAACACTGGACACCTCTCCGATTCTGTGCGCAAACTGGTTAATTGCGGAGTCTGTTTTTGATACGGACTGCATTAACCGTTGCATATCGTCCGTTATTGTTTTTATATTTTCCATTCCGATGCCGGATTCACGGCTTATACCGTCTGCATCTTTTGATATTTCGTTTATCATCGTCGTATTTCTGCTAAGGTCGTCTTGCATAGCTGATAGATTTTTGTTTAGACTATTTGAGCTGAGCCTCGAGAGGGAGCTTATAAGGGCGTTTTTTTTGTGAAATTCGTGGTTTTCTTTCATGGAGCCTATGACCGTATTAATATCCTCCATATTTGTTGCAAAAAGCCCCTTTAGACCCTTCGAGAGCGCCGGTCTGAAAAATTTGGAGTTATTGGCGTACTCAACCGCAGTATCCACCTCTCGCATAAAAGCCTCCAGCTGATCTAGCATATTATTGATGCTCCAGCAAAGCTGCCCGACGGTTCCGTCGTCTTTTATGTTTGTTATCCTATCTTCCAAAAAACCTTCCGAGACTGATTTTGAGACTTTCAATGCATTCTCAAGAAGCACTTGGGAGCCGGATATACTATGTATAAGCCATCCGGACAAGGATAACACGGCGATACAAAAAATTATTGACGGGATAATGAGCCCCTTTGCATATAAAGCGGCGACAATCGCAAAAATCACGGAAATTCCCGCCACTCCGAAGGTTTGCATTTTTAAAAGTGAATTTGTACTCATAGCTATTTCTTTTTAGTAGGATTTTACGCGTAGTATTTCAGCCAACGCAAGATTATCTAGCGAATCCATTAACTCTGCTTTTTTGACAATGACCTCCACCTCTATCTTCTCAATCTCTTTACATTTCAAAAGAGCGCCTATGATAGATGACGGCAGTGCGCATGCATCTTCTATACTAACCGTAAGTTTTGAGGGCGAATTTTTTGATACTGCCGAAAAAAGCTGTTTTTTAAACTCAATCGCATCTTGCATCGATATACTTTCGCCTTTAACTACAATCTTTAGCCCATCTTTTATCTTGTCTATAAAAAGCTCCACCAAGTCGTCCTTATAAGAATTTTATCATATTGGCTTCATTGCCGATTTCATTGTAAAAAAGAGCGTCAAGCACATTGTCGCTCATCAGTATCCCTCTTCCGTTAAAACGCAGATTTTTATCGAACGACAAAGCCTTTAATGTCGTACCGACATCAAAACCGCTACCGCCGTCTCTTACTTTTATTATAACCGCTTTACGGCTCTTTAGCAAAATTTCTTCAAAACTAACGAAAATTTTCTTATTCTCGGCATCCTCTAGTTTCGATATTGCATCTTCCAAATACTCCTCATAGCCGTGAGACTCCAAGAGTGTGTGCTTGTGCGTATAAGAGATATTCAAAGCTCCGTGTTCGACCGCATTCATTAACATCTCATTTAGCGCACACTCCACCTGCATTAAGCTTTTACCTTCAAAATAGTCACTCAAATGCCTCCTTAGATTCAAATCTACACACTCTACGATTGATTCGATACTCGGCAACAGTTCAAATTCTATTTTTTTAAGCGCCTGCGGTTCATATCTGGATATAAGCACGAACGATAGATCGTCATCTGGATTCATTGTTTTGGAGAATAGCTTTTTCAAAAACATATTTTTTGTATTGCTTTCTCTAAAATCATCGTACATAAGCTCCCTATACACGCCCTTGTTGTGCAATCTTGAATCTTTAAGCCCATCCGAGGATATAAGAATGCGCTCTATTTGGCAAAGAGGCACTCTCTCTATTTTTACGCCGCTGAAATATTGGGTAATCGGATAATTATTTGCCTTGATTGTCTTTACCTCATCGTCGGCTATACACAAAATCTCCGGCATTGAAAAATTGGCAACCTCCATAACGCCTGCGGTTTCATCAATATACGCAAACACGGCGCACACTATCTCATCTTCGTTAATCTGCTTTTTTATAAATGCCTGATACGACTCTACGAGACCCCTTAGCTCAAACGACTCTTTTAATACCGCATTGTCGACTAAATTATTAATAAAAGAGGCCGACACTACCGCTGTTACAGATGCGCTAAGCCCTTTTCCCATAGCATCAACTATATACACAAACGAGGTGTCCCGAGAGACTTTAATAAGTCCATATATATCGCCGCTTAGTATGTCCAGAGGCTTATAAAACGATTCGAACAAAAAATTACCTTGTCTCTTGTGCGACAAATCGTCTCTTAATATTTTTATCTGCTTATTGTAGGCGTCGTCTTGCTGCAAAAGATGGTATTTTTCTTTGACGGCAAAAAGCTCCCTCTCTTTTTGTATTTTTTCCTGCTCTATTTTCAGCTTATCGTCGATTGCCTTCATTGCGGCGGCTTCTAGATTTTGATTGATACACAAAAGCTCTGTTTTTATATTGCCTAGCTGTCTTGTCACAAAAAATTTTTCGACGGCGGAGGCTATATTTTTACTCATTGTGGAAAGGGCTGTTTTTTGAATCTCGTTCATTGCCGGCTTGCCTTCGGCACAGCTAAGTCCAAAAACGCCCCAAAACTCATCTTGGACAAACAACGGGAAAACAAGTATATACGATATTCCGTACTCTGAGAGCATCAAAATCGGCTTATCGGTCTTTTGGATAGCCGATTCGTAAAAACCGTCATCTAGTAAAGCTTTTTTAATCTCGTCAAAACAGCTCTCGCAATTGATAAACTCAAAACAGTCATAACTGCTCGCCGTTAGAGCACTATTTTTATCCATATATGCGGCTAGCTGGAGCATTTTGGTTTGTATAAAGCTTTGCGTAAGTCCTTTGCCGTACAAAAAGCATCTATCTAGCGCAAATCTAGCGCCTATCGTGGAGACGACGCCCTCAAGAGCCTTTAAAATATCGGGTTCTGAAAACAGATAGTTTCCCGCCTCAATCACGGCTTGAAGTATCTTTTTTTGTTCTTTTAGCTCAGAGGCGTTTGTTTTTATCTCCGTAATATCGCTAAGCATCCCGAGAGAGCCTACATATTCACCGTTAGAGCCGAAAAAAGTAGATGTGTTGATGCTAAATATTCTCTCGGAACCGTTTTTGTGTTTTAGACATATCTCGTGTCTGTCTGCCAATATGTTTGGTTTTTGGACATCGATATTGCACTCTTCACAAACAAGATCATATATATTTAGTCGCTGCGACTCTTCTATCTCATATCCAAGCGAAGCGGCCATTTTCTCGTTTACAAATAGCGTATCGCCGCTAATATCCACTATCCAAATGCCCTCATTTGCAGTGCTGGCAATAGTTTTTAGTACTTCCGCCTCATCGCCGCTAAAAGTTTTATCCAAAAACCATTTCATCGGCATATATCAAAAAACCTTTGCAAATTCTTTTGCATTTTTCCTAACATCACCGCTCCATAATGCGTTAATAACGGAGATCATATCCGCGCCCGCATCCACTAGAGAGGGGGCATTTGAAGCCTCTATCCCACCTATTGCGCATAGCGGAACTCCCAGCTTTTTTGCCTCTGTCAAAACAGTTTGCGAAACAACCTTGGCGTGCGGCTTTGTTTTTGAGACAAAGAAAGAGCCGAAAGCAACATAGTCGGCGCTTTTTTTGACTGCCTCTTTTGCTCTCTTTATATCCCCGTAGCAGGAGACGCCGATTATTTTCTTGCTTCCAAGTATCTCTCTGGCCAGCTCTATCGATGCATCATCGCCGCCTATATGAACTCCGTCGGCATTAATAGCTTTTGCCAAAACAACTCTGTCGTCCAGTACAAACAAAGCCCCTTTTTTTTTGCATATCTTTTTTATTTTTTTTGCAACCGGATAGAGTTCCTCATCGCTAAGAGTTTTATCCCTTAACTGCACAATCTTGGCGCCCCCATGGATAGCCTCACACACATATCTGTCCACAAATTCATACGGGGTCAGACTCTCGTCCGTTATGGCGTATAGGCCTTTTAGCGTCATATATTTATCCTGCACTGTTTTAACAGATTTTTGCAGAAAAAAGATTAAACACGGATAGAGGAAAGATTTAAGTATAAAAAATATACTATTATGTGACTATCCAAAGGAGGTATAATGCAAGCAAACAAACAACTCTCAACAGACTATCAAAGCTTCAAGGAACGGCTATATATCATCAATTCCAATCTTGAGATATTCTGCCAAACCATTGGCATAGCGGCTATCACGGCAAAGAAGTGGAAACATGCGGGAGTACCTTACAGATATGTGCTTTTACTGGAGTATATGGAGATGATAGAGGATATGAACCAAAAGTATAAATATTATACTAATAAGCTCATCACTAAAGAGCTCAAAAGAAGCAAAAGAATGAGCGCATAGGAAGTTTTTTGATTTTTTATGAAGTTATGAGGAAAGAAGGCGGAGAAAAGAGAGCTACTCGGAAGTTTCCGAGCTCTCATCTTCGCTTTTTGTTTTTTTGTGTCCCGGCTTTGACAAAATCTCAATATAAAAAGCCTCTAAAGTATTTTTCGCCGCCTCATCAACAAGCGCCGTTATCTGTGAAAAAGCTATCACTTCAGCGCTAGCCACATCCACACCAAATTTGCAGTCAAACTCCCAAAAATCCACACCCTCAGGCAACGGCTTTCTTTTTTCCCGTTTGATGTATTGTCTGATTTCATACTTTGCAGAATCTACGGCTCTGTCATAATTTTTGTTCGGTAAGTTTAGTTGGAAAGTTTTTTTCATTATTTATCCTTTTTTTATTGGTTCTAGCAAATACTTATAAAGCGGCACGATAAATATCTTTTTACCCGCCGCCTCCACTACGCTCTCTTCCTCTTTTGTGACCAATGTAGCCTCTGATATATTCAAGAACTCCATCGCCTCCGCAAGACCGTTTATCTCCCTAGCCCTCGTTTTTTCGTCTTTGATTTCATAGCTGACATTTACCAGCACGGCTTTATCGTCTAGCTTCGCATAAAAATCAACCTCTTGATTTTGCTTGAAATAGTATATCTCTTTTGTCTGCCGCCTCAGATGCAAAAAAACTATATTTTCATAAAGCTTGCTTTTGTCCTCGCCTATCGCATAATCATAGATTTTTTTGAATCCATTATCTACTGCATAGATTTTTTTTGGATTTCTCTGCTCTTCTTTGATGGAGTTGCGGAAAATCGGCACGGTAAAAAGCGCATACGCATCTTCGAGGTATGCCATATAGTTAAAAATCGTATCCTTGGAGAGCTTGAATCCTTGGGATTTGAACTCGTTATAAAGCTTGGTAAAGCTCAGCAGCGTCGAGATATTTGTGAAGCAATATTTGTTGAGGTGCTTCAGAAGCGCCGTATTTGAGATATTGTGCCGCTCGGCTATATCTTTAAAAACGATGAGCTCCAAATAATCGCTCAAAATTTTTCGACTGATATAGCTGTCTTCATTAATAGTCTCGGCAAAACCGCCATCAACTAGATAGTTCTCAAGACCGTTTTTGATGAAGCTAAGCGATTTTGAGGAGCTCAGATTGACTTGTATCTCTCTTGATTTTAGGTACTCCGCAAACGAAAATGGAAAAATCTCAAAGCCAATAGTCCTGCCCCGAAGACTCGTGGCTATCTCGGATGAGAGGAGCTTGGCGCTAGAACCCGTGACAAAAACAGCAATATTTAGCGTGTCATAAATACGGCGGACATACAGCTCCCACCCCTGAGCGACCTGCACCTCATCCAAAAACAGATAGATTTTTTCATCTCTTTTTGCCGGATAAAGCTCAAAATACCCCTCCAATATCAAATCCAAATGCCCTAGTTTCAAAGGAAAAAGCCTATCATCTTCAAAGTTGAGATATATGATATTTTCTCTCGGCACGCTCGCTCGCAGTCTGTTTATCAAATCAAACAAAATAGAGCTCTTACCGCTCCGACGCACACCGATGAGAGATATGATTTTGGAACTATCTAGCGGGATTTTATACTCTCTGGACATTACCCCTTTGAGCTCTTTTTCAATGAAGTCTGTTATGATTTTTTTAAACAGTTCTTTCATAGTTTATCCTTTTATACAAGGACGATTATATATATATTTGGTGTTATTGTCAAGGTTGATTGTGTGCGTGGAGTGTGGGAGCTTTTTTGATGCTATACCTAATTCTTCCAAACCTCAAGACCAGCCCAAAATACTGGGTGCAAATTTTGCTTTTGTTGCAAATATTTTTTAATAGCCGCATTTAGGGATTCATCAATATTCCCATTTGCATTTAAAACTACTTCGAATATTTTCAATGATGGCTCCAAAAACACATCCCATCTACATAAAACTACACTATTGACATTTTTAGAAAGAATATTATTTATTATGGCGTTGCTTGTTTCGTGTTCTCCAGTAGACAATAAGCCCCCACTGCAACTCAAAAAAGATACGCATTCCAGCCCATTAATAAATTTAAAATCATCAACTGTATATGTTTTTAACTCTCCCTCAATAGACAGTGCGCCAGTTAAGATATTTTTATTTTCCTCTTTAATGCCATGACTGATTATTAAAAGTGAGTTTGATGCATTGTTTCGCATTTTGTCGGCAATATTTACTAAGTTACATTCAAAATCTTCGATATTATTTTTAATTTGACTTGCGTTTATCCATTTATTTGTTTCAAGAAACTGTTTATCTGACGCTTTGCCAAGATTGGCAATACTAAATTTGCATGAAACATTGGAGTTTCTGTCAAAAAAATAATTTTTATTTACCAAATTGACTATAGAATCCACACTCTCAACCAACCACCCATCTCGCAATCTAATCAAATTTGAAGAAATTAAAGGTAGCGACAAGTCATGATTTATATAAACTTTTTTATATTTATTTTCTTGTATATGTGCAAGCAAAGGTTTAAAATACTGAGATGACAAACTAAAATATGATTTTTCAATATCCTTCATATCATACTGTGATTTATTCGAGAAACTTTGAATTTGCTGAGCCAAATCTTTTACAACTTGCCTATCAAAATGGGCTTCGCTTTTAATAAGCCCAAAATCAATAAAATCTTTTGTAATAAGCAAATAGCAGACAAATATTTCTGTGTCAGTATATTGATAATATATTTCATCATTATGCATTTTTGATTGAATGATTGTCATTGGAATTTCTTCATAATATGAATCATTCATGTAGACAGGATGTTGTTCTTCTAAAATTCTTCTAAGTTCCGCATAGCGTTTACTTTTTTCTTCATATTCCGTCGTCAAAAACGCCTCTTTAAAATTTATAAAACTATATTGCGAGAGTTCATCAGTCAGCCGTAAATACTCTTTTTCCAAACTTTCCAATTCAGTGGTAATTTGTGAGCCTGCCTTATTTATTTTTGTTTCTTTTAAAGTGCGTAAAGACAAATAATCAAATGCATTAATGACATTTTTAATAAGTGTAACTTTTTCTATTTCACTAGAATATAGTTCGTTCTCAAATAGGAAAAGATTCACTAGCAAAAAAAATTTGTATATTCCCCTGCTGTCATCTGATATAAAACTTCTCTCATATGTATTTTTAAGAGTTTTCCTTTTTTCTTCCAAATCTTGAATGGATATATTTAGCAACTTTAATGACGCTTTCCATCTTATTTCCGGTAAATATTTATTTTCAGAGTTCATGAAAATTAAATGGGCAAAAGAATATAGCAATTTAGCTCGCTGATCTTTTCTTATAGCGAATGCATCTACAAGGCGGTCAATATTATTCATTATTAAATCAAAATCTACAGCTATATGTTCTAAATGTGCAGTCGCAATTACATAATAATAAAAATCTATTACCCATTGGGAGTCATATTTGTCCGGATTATAGACTTTATAGCCAAGCAAATTATATATAGCATTCCAGTCTTTTTTGGCTATATACTCATACACCTCATTTTGATTCGCATTTCTAGGTGTAAGTCTCTTGAAAAACTGTATAAAAAATTCAAAATCAACCTCGGAAAATAATTCTTTATTGCTTTGAATCCAGATGTTAATAATTTTTAATCCATCTTCAAGAAATGGGACAATTTCTTGTATTTCAATAAAATGTTTTATTGTTACCGCTATACAGGCTATTCCCTCTATCTCTTTTCCATTTTTATATTGAGCCACACCCCAAGAAAGCGTCCCCAAAAGTCTAGCCACTTTTGCCGCCTCAAAATCATCAATGTGATTAGCAAGATGCCACAGTGATATTGCATGATTATTGGCAAGTTGCATTTCACCTATATGAATAAAAAAATCAGCTACATAGTATCGAATCCATATATGTTCTAAAATATTTTTTGACTGTACAATAATAGCCTCTGACGATTCTTTGATTGTATTTATTTGCTCATCCGAAAGGGATGCCTTTTTATACAATGTAATCATTTCTATTAGTTCATTATCTTTAAAATCATTGAATATTATGGATTTATGTATGTCATTGATATTAATTTTGCTATCTACTTCTCGCAGTGTATTAATAGTTCTAGCGCTTAAATATTTTTTCCATGTATCTTTGGTCTGTGCTTTATCAATAAATTCTTGCCAGCTTAAGTAGCCAGTCTTGTCACATGTAAGAATTAGTAGACTATTAAACAGCTCTTTAATTCTAATTGTCGGAAGCCTATCAGGATATTTTTTCTGATACCCAGTCTTGATTATTTTATTTGAATATCCATGATTGGCAAGCAATTCCATACGGTATTTTGCAGCATCAATCGAGTGAATGTTGTAGCAGATTTTTAAAACATTATTAAAATGATAGTAAGCCATATATGGGCTATTATAAACATCGAACCATATTCTTCCAAGCCTGTAACTTTTTTCAATACCCAAATTCTCATCGCTATATGCTGACAAAACACTTACTATTTGCCGTTCTGCAATGTGTCCATTTTTTGGTTTATTGTGCTCAAACCTAAGTATTTCTAGTAATAATAAATAATACGGCTCTTTTGTGATACCAAAAAGCCTCTCGTAAAACTTTATGGCTTTATCAAAAATTTTATGTTTTTCAAAATAATCAGCAGTTATTTCAAGCGCCTTTATATCCGTTTTGTCTACGCCAAGAACAGACTCATATATTTCTTCAAATTTATTTAGTTTTATTGCGGTTTTTAACAAAAGCGTATTTAAGCCAAGCAGCATAGGATTATGCTGGGCAATTGAACTTGCAATCTCATATGCTTCATGGTATTTTTCATCAAAATAGTACGAATCCGCCAAATGCTTTTTTTCGCTGTCATGCAATATTTCAAAATTTGTCGTTAAAAATTTAATTATCTTATCTTGAAAACCATGTTGCCGCCAAATCGTTACTTGTAAATGTCTGATGGAGCGCTCATCAAGCGCTGATTTATATTTTTCTAGTAATTCCAATGCGTCTTCATATGGGGAATTTTTTAATGTTTGAAAAATATCAGCTTCTATCTCTTGTAAATTATCACTTTCATTTTTAATGCTCAAAATTTCTATATCATATTTCTCCAAATCATTAACCACCCTGTCACTAACATCTACGCTAGTATGTGCCAGAAATAAAAAATGAAAATTAAACTTTTTATATAGCGCATCTATAAGAGACATAATCCCAATAGAATCAATATTATCGTATGAATGCAAATTAAAAATTTTATCACCACTTTTAATTTGAAACTTGTTTGCAGTTGTGTTTATAAGTATCTTTTCAAGTCCAATAATAAAAACTAAGCTGTTTTCTTTTGCGTCCGATAATCTAAGCTCAATCTCATCTATATTTCTTGTTTTCGGAGAATATGCGTCAAAGCTATCAAAATCAAAATTTTTAGCCAATTCTTGTAGTTTTAAAATATCTAAATTATCGGTGGCATAGTTTATTATCAATATATCTAAATGCCTAAACTCCTTGATAATATTAAGCACTAGCTGCTCGTCTAAGGCTGCCGTGGTTAATATTAATGTTTTCAGAAATTCTGTTTTGCTCATTTTAAAAAATTTGCTCCTCTTGTACAGCATCCGTTCTCATATTCACCCATACAACTCCCCAAGATACACCTCATAAATCATATCTTCCAGCTTACTACTATACCACTCATACGACTTTGATAAATGGGGACAGGCTACTTTTTTATAGCTTAGGAGGCAGTCCGCTCCACCGCCCCATTGTCCGCCACCTTTAACTCCGTTAAGATAATCCATCATCACTCATAAACATCTTTACGGTGCGATATTCTGACTATTAAGATTATGAGCTTATCCGCTTCTTTTGCATATATGACCCTATAAGTGCGGAGCTTGAGTCGATAAAATCCGCTCCACTCGCCTTTTAGGGCTTTTATCTTGCCTGTTTTGATAAGGTTGTTTTCGTACTCGGCGTCAAAACTATCTATAAACTCCGTAAGACTGTTTGCCACAAATGCCTTTATCGGTTTATCGAGTGCTTTTAGGTCTGTAAGTGCGTTTTTCGTCCACTCTAGCGAATAAGGCAAGTTATAGTCCTAGCTCTTTTAGCACTTCACTATGCGGTATTGTTTGCTCTTTGCCGCTTTTGACATCTTCGTATCGCTTTTTGGCTAGCTTCAAATCGAGATGGTCAAAATACATCTCTAAAGCCTCCGCTACGATATGGCTTTTTCGTTTGTGCAGCTCTTTGGCTACTGCGTCAAGTTCATTTGATATTACGGGCGGCAAAGAAAAAAGGGCTTTTTTTGTGTTTAGTTCCGGCATTGCTTGCATTGTATTAGCCTTTGTTGTTTCTTTTGGATATATTATATTATATCTTATTTGGCTTATTTGTGATTCAAAAGTATTTGTAGTTTATCGGCGAGAAGATTATGGATTATTTGGGTTGATTGTCAAAAATGATGTTGTGATTGAATGTTTTGAGGGTGGTGGCTCGAGGCAGAATCGAACTGCCGACACGCAGATTTTCAATCTGCTGCTCTACCGACTGAGCTATCGAGCCAATTTAGAAATCTAAAAAGGAAGCGAAATTATAATCGCTTCCACTTAAAAACTAGCTTAAGGCGAGAACAAACTCTTTAAATTTCTCTCCACGCTCTTTGTAGCCGCTGAATTGGTCAAGACTTGCTGCTGCAGGCGAGAGCATTCCAACCGAGTTTTTGTCGATTTTTTTCGACATTTCAAGGACGGCAGTTTGCAAAACTCCGCACTTCGTACAAGCTATTTTATATTTTGCGCAAAAATCGGCAACTCTCTCTTCGTTTGAGCCTATCGCAAACACTTCAATATTTTTGCCAGCCAAAAACTCAAACATAAGAGTCAGCTCCTGCCCCTTATCGTCTCCGCCAAGAAGCAAAAGTATGCGCCCATTTTCGTAGTTTTTGACCGCCTCGATAGTAGCATCAAGGTTTGTTGCTTTGCTATCGTCCACCCAAAGACGCCCCAAAGAGTCTCTAAACTCTTCTTGCCTATGCCCATCGATATTAAAAGAGTTGATAAGCTCATAATCCACTTCGTTAAACAGCGCTTTTGTTACGGATAACGCCATCAAAGCGTCCACGAGAAACACCCCTTTGAATTTCAGTTTAGAGGCGTCTACATCAAAATATGCCGCCAAATCCTCGGCGCTATCATATCCGACAAAAAAACCGTTTGTCGGCACAGTTTTGTACTTTGAGGGAGCGACTATCATCTCGCCCTCATTCATCGAAGCAAACGGCTTTAGCTTTGCCGCCTCGTACTCTTCCATGCTACCGTGCCAGCTTACATGGTCGGGCGTAATTGGAAGCAGTAGATAGATATTTGGCTTTGCTTTTTTGGTATAGTGCATCGTAAAAGAGCTAGTCTCAAGTATCCACATATTTGCGTTTTCGTCCATCTCAGCCAGCGGAGAGCCGATATTACCGCCAACCGCCGCTCCACGCCTTTCAAGCAGATGATGAAGCATCTGCGTAGTCGTGGTCTTGCCGTTCGTGCCGCTAATCCATATACTAAAAGGCATCTTGTCCGCAAACAGGTCATATTCGCTTATCAGATGCGCCGCACTTGCCGTGAGCGGGTGGTGCGGAGGTATGCCGGGGCTTGTTACCTCCAAATGACTTGAGTCGGGGTCAAACAGGTGTGATGGAAAAAGTGTATTACCTTTTTCATCGCTCTTTATCTCTTTGATATTGTCGTCAAAAACCCTACAGTTTCCAAATTTTTCGGCTATCGCCTTTGTTGTTTTGCCGTATCCAAATAGCGTCATTATCGTATCTTAATAGTTAGTAGCGCAATGATATTCGACAACAACGCAATTATCCAAAACCGCACGATTATTTTGTTCTCAGCCCATTTTTTCATCTCAAAATGGTGATGAAGCGGCGCCATCAAAAATACCCGCTTGCCTCTCGATTTAAAAGAGGCTATCTGGATAATGACCGACATCGTTTCAAGCACAAAGATAAAGCCGATAAGAATGAGCAAAATCTCACTTTTTGACACTATGGCAAGCAGACCCATCAAGGCGCCTATCGGAAGACTGCCGCTATCGCCCATAAATACTTCGGCCGGATTTGAGTTGTACCATAAAAAGCCGAGAAGCGCACCGACCATGCAAAACGCCACAACGGCAAGTTCGCCGACGCCTATGACCTTTGGCATAAAAAGGTAACTACTTAATACGGCATTTCCGGTGATATATATAAGTATACCGAGCGAGAAAAAAGCAAATACACTAGGTACCGTAGCTAGACCGTCCAAGCCGTCCGTAATGTTGACGGCATTGCTTGCTGCAACAATAACGAGCGCCCAAAAAGGAATAGCAAAAATACCCATGTCAAAAAGAGGGCTTTTAAAAAAAGGAAGATAAAAAGAGGTTGGGAAATCTAAATAAAAAAACATAAACGACGAAATGACGACTCCAACAAAAAATTGCCCATACAGCTTGCCTCTAGCTGAGAGCCCCAGCTCATTTTTACCGCCGGATATTTTACCTATATCATCAGTCAAGCCTATCGCCATAAAGCCAAGCATCAAAAAAATAGAAGAGAGCACATATAGGTCGTCCATCTTTGCCGATAGCAAAACCGCAAGTAGTGTTGCAGACATAAAAACGAGTCCGCCCATCGTCGGAGTATTCTTCTTGCCCTGATGCGTCTCTGGAGCCAATGCATATATAGGCTGTTTCATTTTTTTGGATTTTGCCCAACGAATAAAACTAGGCATCATCACAATAGTTAGTAAAAAAGCTATAAAAAAACCTATAAGCGCACGAACCGTGATATAGTGAAAAATGTTTACGCCGTAAAAGCTGTAAAGCCAATAAAACATTGAGTCAATCCCTCTTGTTATAAAAGCGAAATTCTAGTAAACTTTAGCTAAATACCGCACGAAAGGGCTTTGAACAGTATGCGAAAAAAAACGGTTTTGATAATCACGGACGGCATAGGCTACTCCCCAAAAAAAGAGTATAACGCCTTTTTCTCGGCGAAAAAACCGACTTACGACTATCTATTTGCAAATGTACCGTATTCGCTAGTCAAAACACATGGACTAAGCGTCGGCCTTCCTGAAGGACAAATGGGCAATAGTGAAGTCGGGCATATGTCCATAGGAAGCGGGCGAATACTTTACCAAGACCTCGTAAAAGTCTCTTTAGCGCTAAAAGACGGCTCTTTGGCCTCACACCCAAAACTAAAAACGCTTTTTGAGACTTCAAGCGACATACATATAGCGGGACTCGTTTCGGACGGTGGCGTACACTCACACATAACGCACATAATAGGACTTGCCGAAATAGCCAAGAAAGCTGGCAAAAAAGTCTGGGTTCATGCGATAACGGATGGCAGGGATGTAAGTCCGACATCTTCGAGAAGCTTTGTAACCGAACTGCTAAAAGTATGTGATGAAGATATAAAAATAGCAACTATAAGCGGCAGATTTTATGCGATGGATAGAGACAATAGATGGGATAGGGTCGAAAAAGCCTACAACGCTATTTCAAACGCTGAGCCGAAAACGGCTTTGTCGCCTCTTGAATACATAGAGTCACAATACACAAAAGAGATAACCGATGAATTTCTAGAAGCCGTCTCGTTTGACGGATTTGATGGCATCAAAGAGGGTGATGGATTTATCTTTGCCAATTTCAGATCCGATAGAGCTAGAGAGATAGTAGCGGCCCTTGGGAGCAAAGAGTTTAACGGCTTTGAGCGCAAATACAAAAATATCAACATAGCCACAATGACGGAATATTCAAAAGAGTTCTCTTATCCCGTACTGTTTGAAAAAGACGAGCCAAAAAATACATTGGCAGAGGTCATATCAAATGCGGGATTATCACAACTGCACACGGCTGAAACAGAAAAGTACGCACATGTTACTTTTTTTCTCAACGGCGGCGTAGAAACTCCGTATCCAAATGAAACAAGAGTATTAATTCCAAGTCCTCAGGTAAAAACATACGACGAAAAGCCGGAGATGAGCGCATACGAGGTGTGTGACGCCGTGCTAAAAGCGATGGATGAAGAGTACGGTTTTGTAGTCGTCAACTTCGCAAACGGTGATATGGTAGGACATACAGGTGTTTTTGAGGCGGCAATCAGGGCGGTGGAAGCCGTAGATGAGTGCCTAGGCAAAATAGTCGAAAAAGCAAAACAAAAAGATTATTCAATAGTGCTCACCTCCGACCACGGCAACTGTGAAGAGATGAAAGATGATGAAGGACATACGCTCACAAATCACACGGTCGGCTCCGTGTACTGTTTTGTTATCGACAAAGCCGTAAAAAGCGTAAAAGATGGTGGGCTAAACAATATTGCACCGACTGTATTGGCGCTCATGGGACTAGAAAAACCGTCCGAAATGGATGAATCATTAATTGAAATATAAAGGATAAATATGACTTTTACGGGTAAAAATGTACTTATTACGGGCGCAAGCAGAGGAATAGGCTCGGAAATAGCTAGATATTTAGCAAAACAGGGGCTAAAGGTATGGATAAACTATAGAAGTAGCGCCGCAGAAGCAGATAGCCTTAAAAAAGAGATAGAAGAGAGTGGATTTAAGGCTGCAGTTATCGGCTTTGATGCGAGTGACGAAGAAGCGTTCGTAAATGCTACCAAAACAATAACGGATAGCGACGGTAGCTTGGATTACTTGGTAAACAATGCGGGAATCACCAATGATAAACTCTCCCTTAGAATGAAAATTGAAGATTTCGAAAGCGTCATAAAAGCAAATCTTACATCTACATTCATAGGATGCAGAGAAGCTCTCAAAACAATGAGCAAAAATAAATTCGGAAGCGTCGTAAATATAGCTTCAATAGTCGGTGAGACAGGCAATGCGGGGCAGACAAACTATGCGGCAAGCAAAGGCGGCATGATAGCAATGACAAAAAGCTTTGCGGCGGAAGGCGCAACCAGAGCCATTAGATTTAACACCGTGACACCCGGCTTTATCCAAACAGACATGACAAATGAGCTCAAAGAAGAGATAAAAACTTACTATATAGATAAAATCCCGCTAAAAAGATTTGGCAAACCTGAAGAGATAGCTAGTGCAGTAGCATTTTTGCTCTCCGATGAAGCTTCGTATATTACGGGTGAGACGCTCAAAGTAAACGGCGGAATGCTAATGTAATGCTAAAATTAGCTTATTTGGCGTGTAAATTTAATAGAGCTCTGTTATAATGATTTTTTAAAAATTCCTCTGGGAGAAATTGTATGGCTATTTTTGATGATGTAAAAGCGGTTGTTGTTGAGCAACTAAATGTTAGCGCTGACGAGGTAAAACCTGAGTCAAAATTCGTAGATGACCTTGGTGCAGATAGCCTTGATGTTGTTGAGCTTGTTATGGCGCTTGAGGAAAAATTCGATGTTGAAATTCCGGATGACCAAGCAGAAAAAATTCAAACTGTACAAAATGCGGTAGAATTTATCGAAAGTATAAAAAAATAAATAGATAAAACTCCGAATCTCTCGGAGTTTTTTTATCTCACTTCAAATTCTTCGGAGATAAGACTGGTGAAAAGAGTAGTAGTAACAGGTATAAGTATCGTATCTTCTTTGGGCCTAGACGCAAAAAGTTCTTTTGAGGCTATACTAGATGGCAAGTGTGGCATCGAAAGGATTTCACTATTTGATCCGGAAAACTTTCCGGTACAGATAGCTGGAGAGGTAAAAGGTTTTGACCCTACAACCGTAATGGACGCCAAAGAGGTTAAAAAATCAGACAGGTTTATACAGCTTGGGCTAAAAAGCGCAGTAGACGCATTTAAAGATTCCGGCTTGCAAAAAGATGCAATAAATTCTGAGAGATTCGGCGTTTCTGCGGCTAGCGGCATAGGCGGTCTGCCTACCATAGAGAGAAACTCTATTATCCTCTCAGAGCAAGGACACAGAAGAGTTTCCCCCTTCTTTATTCCCTCGGCGCTTGCGAATCTTCTCGGCGGAATCGTAAGTATTGAGCTGGGTCTTAAGGGTCCGAACCTCTGCGCTGTCACTGCATGCGCCGCTGGAACACACGCCATCAGCGAAGGCGTCAAATGCATTATGTTGGGTCAAGCCGACGCAATGTTGGTGGTCGGGGCGGAAGCGGCTATATGTCCTATCGGCATAGCCGGATTCGCCGCTATGAAAGCGCTATCTACTAGAAATGATGACCCACAACACTCGTCTAGACCTTTTGATACAGATAGAGACGGTTTTGTTATGGGCGAAGGTGCCGGCACTTTGATACTTGAAGAGTATGAGGCGGCAAAAGCCAGAGGCGCTCACATATACGGCGAAATAATAGGCTTTGGCGAAAGCGGCGACGCAAACCACATAACGACTCCGGCTCCGGGCGGAGAAGGCGCATACAGAGCGATGAAGGCGGCTGTAGATTTTGCAAAAGGCAGAGTCGGCGAATTTAAAATCGACTATGTAAATGCGCACGGCACTAGTACAAAATATAACGACTGGTATGAAACTATGGCGTTAAAAAATCTATTCGGCGGCAAAGAAAACTGCCCACCGGTCAGCTCTACAAAAGGCGCAACAGGTCACTGTCTAGGAGCAGCGGGAGCAATAGAGGCGGTCGTAACGCTAATGGCAATGAGAGACAGCGTAATGCCGGCTACAATCAACTACAGTACACTGGATGTAGATTGCGACTTGGACTATGTGCCAAACAACGCTAGAGAAGGCAAAATAGAGGTAGCGATGAGCAACTCTTTCGGATTTGGCGGCACAAACGGCGTCGTAATATTCAAAAAGGTCTAAGAAGTTGGCTTTTTACTTAGATTTTGAAAAAAAAATCCAGCAACTTCAAGAAGAGATAGATCTAAGCAGTGTTAAAAAAGATTTTCATGCAGCTGAAATACTGAAAAAAGAGCTAGACAAAGAGGTTATAAAAACATATAAAAACCTTAGCGACTACCAAAAACTTCAGCTAGCACGCCATCAAGATAGACCGTATGCTCTTGATTATATAAGCCTTATCATGACTGACGCTTATGAAATACACGGCGATAGGCACTTTAGAGACGATACCTCGATAGTCTGCTTTATCGGTAAAATAGGCGATACGGGCTGCGTCGTAATAGGCGAAGAAAAAGGCAGAGGCACAAAAAATAAAATCCAAAGAAACTTCGGTATGCCACATCCTGAGGGCTACAGAAAAGCGCTTCGTGCGGCAAAACTTGCGGAAAAATTCAATCTTCCGCTACTTATGCTAATTGATACCCCGGGTGCATACCCTGGACTTGGTGCGGAAGAGAGGGGTCAATCAGAAGCGATAGCCAGAAACCTACTAGAACTAAGCCAACTAGAAACAACCACGGTATCTATAGTTATTGGCGAAGGCGGTAGCGGTGGCGCTTTGGCAATAGGTGTTGCCGATAAACTTGCCATGATGAGATATAGCGTATTTAGCGTTATCTCTCCTGAGGGTTGTGCTGCTATTCTTTGGAGCGACGGCTCAAAAGTTGAGACTGCTACAAGTGCGCTAAAAATAACCCCTGAAGACCTGAAATCGCTAAATCTAATAGATGATATAGTTGATGAGCCCATCATAGGCGCACATAGAGATAAAGAGGGTGCGGCAGAGGCAATAAAAAAATATTTTCTAGATAGTGTCGAGAGTCTTGGGAAATTAAGCCAAAAAGATAGAATGGATAAAAGATACTCAAAACTTATGAGTCTAGGAAGATTCGAAGAAAAATAACTTTCCCGACCTTTTTAAAGGCCGGGAAAGAGTGGGTCTGGAAATTACTTCCAGCCTCTGATATATACATGGCATGTGTTGCAAGAGTTCAGTACTTTACCGTAAGCGGCATACGCCTCTCCGTAACTACCTTTGTCAAGCTTTTTTAGCATTTCATCTGCGTATTTATTAACAAGCTCGCCCTCTTTTAAGGCAGTCTTATAAAGCGCCTTTTTATTTTCAGGCAGATAATTAACAAGTCCCTCTTTTAGAGCCGCAACCTTATTTGCTTCTTTCAAAGCTTTTACGCCGTCGGCCACACCCGCTTTTGAGCTATATAATAGCCCTTTTTGGATGGAAACCAACGCTTCCTCTTGAGCTTTCATATCTTTCATAATCGCTGCTTTATCTTGGGCGAATAGGCCGGCAGGCAGCAAAATTGCCGCCGCTATTATTAGTATTATTTTTTTAGTCATATTTTGCACCTTTAGTGGATTTCTTTAAATTTGGAAACTTTCCATAGGTATGTGAGTACCGTTAGAACTGCAAAGTATCCCAAAATCCAAAGAGCAAGTGAGTTTCTCTCGTCTTTTTTCGGATCGCCTACTTTTTCAAGATGAGCTATTACTTTTTCTTGAGCATCTTTTGTTAGACCGACTCTCGGCATAGCCGTGCCGTGAAGAAGTTTTTGCGGATCATTGATGAAACCGTCAAGATAATGCGCGCCTTTTGATTTTATCATTTGAGACAAATCCGGCGGAAAAGAACCCATATACTCTTTGATTCTAGCGTCGCTAACAGCCAATCTTGGCGTACCTTCATACTTAATAGAGTGACATCTTACGCACGCTTCGTCCGTAATTTGTTTTGCCGTAAGATTTTTGTTCGCAATAGAGTCAAAATACGCTACAAGGTGAGCCGCATCTTCGGCGCCTATTCCGAGATTTGGCATAGCATATTTACCGGCTTTAGCTTTTACCGTGCCTTCAGGATTTTGAATAAAATTGGCAAGGAAGTTGTGGTCATATATGGCCGCAACATTTGACAAATCCGGTGGAACAACACCGTAAGTGTTTGCAGCATCCGCATCGCTCATTGCTAGTTTTAGACCCTCTTTGTTGATAGAGTGGCATGTGACACACTGTGCCGCCGCTAGCTCTTTACCTTTTGCCGCATCGCCGCTAAGTGCTTGTTTTGGCAAATCTTTGAATGTAAAATCCGCAGGTGTAACTTCAGGGTGCATAACATGATGGGCATAAGGCTCAACGCCCCAATATGTTAGACCTACAAAAAATATTAATACCGCTAGTATTTTTAGTTCTCTCATACTTAGCTCCTCTTGCTTTCGATTTTAGAAATAACCGGAAGCACAACCAAAAGAAGCGCAAGGAATGCTACCGAGAATACAAATCCTATCCATGCGTTGATACCGGTAGGAGGAAGTTTGCCGTAAACCGTAAGACCTATCATAACCACGATAAGCGCCCAGAACCAAACTCTAAATAGAGGTCGCTTGTGCGCAGGTTTTACGCTTGGGTCACGATCAAGCCATGGAAGTACAAAGAATATAATATTGGCAATACCAAATGCTATAAGACCAAGGTTTGCGCTAAAGAAGAAACCTCTAAGAACCTCATAAGACCATAGGAAATACCACTCAGGGTAGATATGCGGTGGTGTCTTCATGCTGTCAGCTGGCATAAAGTTGATTGGATCCATCGCAAAATTGTAATGGAAGAAAACTAGGAAAAAGAAGAAAATCATAAAACCGGAAAGAATAAAGAAGTCTTCAGCCAAAAATGTAGGCCAAAAAGGCATAACTTTTGAACCTTTTTTGTCGCCGGCTTGGAATTTTGCAGCTTCAGCTTCAAAATCTATCTCTTCACCCTCTTGATTGTTAACATGAGGAATTCTAAGAGAGTACATATGAAGAGCAACAATACCCATAATAATTAGAGGTAGAATCACCACATGAAGGGCAAAAAATCTTGTTAGAGTAGCGTCCGCAACAACAAAGTTACCTCTAATCCAAATAACAAGGTCGGCGCCTATAAACGGAATACCGCCGAATAGGTTTGTAATAACTTGCGCAGCCCAGTAGCTCATTTGACCCCATGGAAGCATATAGCCCGAGAAGCCCTCTGCAGAGAATGTTACAAATAAAAGCATACCGCTTATCCATATCATCTCTCTGCCGCCCTTGTAAGAGCCGTAATAAATCGCAACAAACATATGTATGTAGATTACAAGGAAAACAACAGACGCCGCAACCGCATGCATATGTCTCCACAGCCACCCGTATGCTACTTCTTGCATTATTGTCTTATTGACGCTATCGAAAGCAAGAGCCGTATCAGGCTTGTAGTACATCAAAAGAAACATTCCAGAAACTATCAAAAGCGTAAATAGCGTCGCCAAAACAACGCCAAAGCTCCATAAAAAGTTAATGTTTTTCGGAATCCAATACTCCGTCATCATTACTTTGGTTAGAGCAGTAGTATTTAGTCTAGCGTCTATCCAACTTTTATTTTTATCAATTGCCATTTATCTCTCCTCCCTTTACGCTTTTAGCTCAGGAGCTATTTTTTTGTACTCTTCGCCCTCTTCACCAAGCATTATCTTTGTTCCAACTACCTTAAACGGAGGAATAACAAGTGGTTTTGGAGGAGGTCCGAAAGTATTTACGCCGTTTACATCAAACTCGCCGCCGTGGCATGCGCACTTGAACTGCTTTGTCTCCGATGCATACGCCGGAATACAGCCTAGGTG
>DIZY01000039.1:0-7170 GCA_002428055.1 Helicobacteraceae bacterium UBA6016 | reverse complement strand
CCATATCCGGTGTTTTTTTAAGTATATAAACAGGCTTGCCTCTGAACTCTACAGTTCTAAGCTCCCCGCCTTGCATAGAGGACACATCAACCGTAGTTACGCCACCAGCAATTACGCTAGGAAGCGGATCCCATGTCTTCACCATGCTGTATGCCGCTGCGGCACCGCCTATACCGGCGAATGTTCCGAGGGCGGTAAGGATAAAATCCCTCTTTGACTCATCAACAGCCATAAGTTGCTCCTTGAAAAATAAAAAAATAGCCTATTTGACACAATTGTGGTCAAATTGTAAAGCTATAAATTATATCTCAAAATTATAAATTTATAACAGATTTAAATCAATTTTATTCTATTTTTTAAGCAATTTGACATACATCAAGATAACATCTATAGCGGCAGGCGTAACACCACTGACCATGCTTGCATGAAAGAGAGTGGCAGGTCTTGTTTTTTTGAGTTTTTCAACTATTTCAAAACTTAGCCCCGGCAGACCCTCATATACAAAATCGTCGGGAATCTTTACATTTATGTAGTTTTTCATTTTTTCTATTTGCTTTTGTTGCTTTTTGATGTAGTGATAGTATTTGCACTCGGTAAGTATTAGCTCTTTTATCTCATCGTCAAAATGCGCCGCCTCAGGAAGAAATTTTGATAGTTTTATAGCGTCAAAGCTATTTCTGCCGATTAGATTTATATATAGGACTTTATCGCTAATAGGCTCTTCGCCTATCTCCTCAAGTAGCTTGAGGTTTTCTTTTGCGGATGTAAAATACCTCTCTTCAAGGCTCTCCAAAACGCCAAAAACACTCTCTTTTTTGTGTAGCATTTTTGCATACAAATCATCCGACACCAGCCCAATCGCATGTCCATATACAGAGAGTCTCATATCGGCATTATCTTCTCTGAGCAGTAGCCTATACTCCGCCCTTGATGTAAACATACGGTACGGCTCATTGGTTCCTTTGGTTACGAGGTCGTCGATAAGCACACCGATATATCCCTCTTCTCTTCCAATAATAAAAGGCTCTTTGCCATTGATTTTTAAAGCGGCGTTAACTCCAGCCATCAGCCCTTGTGCTGCCGCCTCTTCATATCCAGTCGTGCCGTTGATTTGTCCCGCCAGATAGAGATTTTTCATTTTTTTTGTCTCAAGGGTATGATAAAGCTCGGTGGGCTGCACAAAGTCATACTCTATCGCATATCCATATCTTGTGATGGCGGCGTTTTCAAGCCCTTCAACGCTTCGTATCATGTCCACCTGTACATCTATCGGCAAGCTCGTAGACATACCGTTGATATAGTACTCATCCGCCTCTTTGGTCTGCGGCTCAATAAAAAGATGGTGCCTATCTTTGTCGGCAAATCTGTTGATTTTATCCTCAACACTAGGGCAATACCGCGGCCCCACACCATGTATCTGTCCTGAAAAAAGCGGCGCTCTATCAAATGCGTTTCTAATTATGTCGTGCGTATTTTGGTTTGTATGGGCTATATAGCACGGTAACTGATTTGGGGCAAAGCTTTTTTTGTCGGTTTTGAAGCTAAACGGTATCGGCGTTTCGTCTCCGCCTTGTATCTCAAGGCGTGAAAAATCTATACTTTTTGCATCAATTCGAGGACATGTGCCGGTCTTTAGTCGCCCCACCTCAAGCCCCAAAGCTCTTAATTTATCCGAAAGCCCTTTTGCGGCAAATTCACCAAATCTGCCAGCCTCTTTTTGAAACTCGCCTATATGGATAAGCCCGTTTAAAAATGTCCCCGTCGTGAGAATCACCGCTTTTGCGTGGTATCTATTGCCAAGCTCCGTAATAACACCGCGCACCTCGTCGCCTTCGGTTATAAGGTCTACTACCAAATCCTGTTTGACTTCCAAGTTGTCAGTATTTAGGCAGACCGTCTTTGCAAAGTTGTTGTATTCATCCATGTCTATCTGAGCCCTAGAGCCCCTGACGGCAGGACCTTTTGCATCATTGAGTATTCGGTACTGTATGCCACATCTGTCGGTTGCCTCGCCCATGAAGCCGCCCAGCGCATCTACCTCTTTGACAAGATGCCCTTTGGCGAGTCCGCCTATTGCGGGATTACAGCTTGTTGCCCCTATTCTATCTACCAAAATAGTAAGCATCAGAGTATTAAGCCCCATTTTTGCAGACGCAAGCGCCGCCTCTATCCCTGCATGCCCTGCACCGACAACTATTAAATCATATTTGTGCGTCATTTTATTTTCCGTTAACATTAAATTAATCTATATCTATTAGAATGTAATTTTACAGTAGATAGACAAAAAGGAGCAAAAAATGGGTGCTTTCAACGAGAAAAGAAGCGTCAACTTAAGAGTTTGGCACTGGCTGAGCGCAATTGCGGTTTTTGGACTTATGCTCACATATATACTGCGAAAAACAGTACTAAACTACAAGACAAACGCTGAAATCATACAGGTAAAACTATCTGAAATAGGAGTCTTGGTAGCCGACGATAAAGCAAAAGAGATAGCCAAAATCTTTCGTGACAATATGTGGCAGTGGCACTACTATCTAGGATTTTTCTTTATAGGCCTGCTTGCCTTCAGACTTTATGCATTTGCGACAAAAAAAGATAAATTTCCGAGCTGCAAAGCAAAGGAAGCGCCTTCAAGGGAGTTTGCTGCGGTCAAATATGCACATGCATTTTTTTATGTAGCGGCTTTATATATGGCATTTAGCGGATTAGCTATGTATTACAGGGAAGCTCTTGGAATAAGCAAAGAGAGTCTGTCTTTGGTAAAAGAGTTGCACGAATTGGCATTTTGGTTTTTTGCGGTTTTCATCGTGGCGCATATAGCCGGAGTTGTAAAAGCCGAGGTGAGTAGCGATAAAGGTCTAATTTCGGAGATGTTTAACGGCGGGGACGAAAAGTAATCTGCTCCGAAAGGAGCTAACTAGCGTAGGCAAAGCGGGCTTCGCCCGATTTGCCGTACTAATTATAGTCTTGACTCGTATCTTCTCATCATGTAGAGTTTTTTTAGAATCTTTTTTCTTGCAGCTATTTTCTCTTTTTTCTTTATTTCGACATTTGTCTCAAAAAATCTTCTAGCTTTTGATTCAGTAACAACAAGGTTTCTGTCGCACTGTTTTTTGAATTTTCTGTAAGCTTCTTCGAAGCCTTCATTTTCTCTTAGTATTGTTCCCGGCATAAAAATCACCATCCTCTCTGGTCATATTTGCAAGCTTCGGGATAAACTTGCGACAACAAAGCCAGTATTTTAGCAATATTTTGTAAAATTCCAGCTAAAACGACTAGGCAACTCCAAAATGACTAAGAACACAAAATACATATTCGTAACAGGCGGCGTTCTATCCTCTTTGGGCAAAGGCATCAGTGCCGCAAGCGTGGGAACACTGCTAAAACATTGCGGACTGAATGTAACAATTCTCAAAATGGACCCGTATCTCAATGTAGACCCGGGCACTATGAGCCCGCTTGAACACGGCGAAGTTTTCGTCACATTTGACGGCGGCGAGACAGACCTTGACCTTGGGCACTATGAGAGATTTTTGGATGAGAGCATCTCCAAAAAAAATAACTTTACGGCGGGACAAATCTATAAAACCGTCATTGAAAGAGAGAGAAAAGGGGAGTATCTAGGCAAAACGATACAAGTAGTCCCCCACATAACCGATGAAATCAAAAAGAGAATAAAAGCCGCCGCAAAAGGCAAAGATGTGCTAATAGTCGAAGTCGGCGGCACAATAGGTGACATAGAGAGTCAGCCGTTTATGGAGGCTGTAAGACAGCTAAAACACGAACTTAAAAACGATGTTATGAATATTCATGTGACTCCGGTATTTTACATCAAAGCGGCAGGTGAACTCAAGACAAAACCTACGCAACACTCGGTGCAAGAACTAAGACGAATCGGCATTAATCCGCAGATGCTAATGTGCAGAACAGAACAGCCGCTTCCGAAAGATATTAAGAAAAAAATAGCGCTATTTTGCGATGTCGAGCCGGAATCTGTTATCGAGGTAATGGACTCAGACTCCATCTATCAAGTTCCGCTCAATTTCCTCAAAGAGGGCGTACTTAAGGCGATAGCTAGGCACTTGGATTTGGGCGAGCTAGAGCCTGATATGAGAGAGTGGAAGAAGCTAACAAAACGAATAGTTGAGCCAAAATATGAGATGACTATCGCTTTTGTCGGTAAATATATAGATCTCAAAGAATCATACAAGTCGCTAACGGAGACATTCGTACACTGTGGAGCGTGGATAGATACGAAGATAAAACTCAAATGGGTAGATGCCGAAGCTTTGGAAAACGGTGATTTGGATGAGCTGAAAAATTGCGACGGAATGTTGATTCCGGGCGGATTTGGCACAAGGGGCGTAGAGGGCAAGATAGCCGCAATACAATACGCCAGAGAAAATAAAATACCGTTTCTCGGCATTTGCCTTGGAATGCAGCTAAGTATCGTAGAGTTTGCTAGAAATGTACTTGGGATGAAAGAGGCAAACTCAATAGAATTTAACGCCGAAACAGGAGAGCCTGTCATATACCTAATCGACTCATTCCTTGACCAAGGCGGAAACAAGCAGATACGAACGCACCAAACGCCGATGGGCGGCACGATGAGACTAGGTGAATACGAGTGCGATACGCTTGAGGGCTCAAAACTGCAAAAAGCGTATGACGGTGAAAAACGAATAGTAGAGAGACACAGACACAGATATGAGGCAAACGGCAAATATAGAAAAGCCCTTGAAGACGCCGGTATGCTGGTATGCGGCGAGTCAAAAGGGCTTATTGAGGCGGTCGAGCTAAAAGAGCACCCATGGTTTGTGGCGGTGCAGTTCCATCCTGAGTTTACAAGCAGACTCCAAAACCCGAACAAAATAATTTTGGCATTCACAAAAGAGGCCAAAAAGCAGAGTGATGCGTCTAAAAATTAAGCTGGCGGCTCTTCTTGCCGCTTCCTGCCTAGCGGCGTCACAAAGCGCCGAGAATGAGATTGGCTCATATATTCTGCCAACCCCCCAAACCACCTACTCTTCACAGGAAGAGAGAGATGCCGTGTGTAAAAATTTTGGCGAAGGCTATAGAGTGCCTAGTATTGAGGAGTTGTTTAATACTCCACATCAAATTCGGGAAAAAGCGGAAAAATCGCTCTATGCAAGTTCCACACAAAATAGCCAAAACAACGCCGAAATCTACTACCACTCTTTTGAAAACAGAGATGCAAATATTGTCGCAAAAAGAGAGAGCCTTTATCTTGTTTGCTTCAAAGAGGCAGAAAAAGAGCAGAAAAAACTCCTGAATTGGGATAAAAGCGAACGAAACAGAATGGATTTTAAAGAGGCGAAAGCGTTTTGCGAGGCTAAAGGTGTGAGACTGCCGAGTGCGAGCGAGCTTTTTTCTCTTGCTTTTTTCAAACTATCGAACGAAAAAGAGTATACGGCAAAACACGGCTTTACGCAACCAAAATACTACTGGAGCGGTGAAGCTAATAACGACTTTTCAAACACGGCGATAGTCGTCGGATTTTTACGGGCAAGCGTAGCGAGTAGCGCAAAAGATAATAAGAGTTTTGTCAGATGTGTCTCAGATGCAAAGTAGCGTTCTTACAAAAAAAGATGTTTTAGAGATACTAAAATCCAGATTTGAAAACGACACCGTCACCTCGCTCTCAAAACTTCCGCACCCGCACACGATGCCAAATAACGAAAAAGCGGCAAAAAGAGTCAAGCAGGCGCTTGTTAGCAAAGAGAAGATAACGATAGTAGGCGACTATGATGTGGACGGCGTAGTAAGCGCCGCTATACTGGAAGAGTTTTTGCAAAAACACGGAGCGGTTACCGAAACCATCATTCCATGCAGATTTAACGATGGATACGGGCTTGGAGTCGGAATACTGGAGAGGGTAAACGGCTCTATCGTTATCACGGTAGACAACGGCATAGCCGCCATCGATGCAGCCGAAATTTGCCGCCAAAGAGGAATAGAGCTCATCATCATCGACCACCATACGATAGGCGAACTCCCTCACGCTCACGCCATCGTACACCCTCGCATAGACGAAGGATTTGCCTATGGGGAGATATGTGCCGCGGCGGTCGTCTGGTACTTTATGGCGGCTCTCAAAATAGAACTTGAGAGCAACGAAAATATGCGAGACTACCTAGACCTCGTAGCCATAGCCACGATAGCCGATGTAATGCCGCTAAAAGACATCAACAGGGCAATCGTCAAAGCGGGAATAGAGACCATCAAAAGCTCCAAACGACCCGCGATAAAAGCGATAAAAGCGAGACTCGCAAAAGAGGAGTTCAGCTCCACGGACATCGCCTACAAAATAAGCCCCAGACTAAACAGCGCCGGACGACTGGTGCTTGCCAAGGAGGCTTTTTCGTTTCTGCGGGCGCAAAGCATTGAGGAGGCGTTGCTTCTTTTTGACAAGCTAGATGCCTTAAACGAGGAGCGAAAAAAGATAGAGACGGCAGTCACCGAAGAGGCTCTAGCGATGGCAAACAAAGACGATAGCGTAATAGTCGTCGCAAAAGAGGGATGGCATGAGGGCGTGGTAGGCATCGTAGCCTCCCGTCTGGCGCAAGCGCTCAAAAAACCTGCTCTCGTCTTCAGTATAGACGGCTCCCACGCCAAAGGAAGCGCCAGAAGCGCAATGGACATCAATATTTTTGAGCTAATAGCCAAAAATGCGCACCTTCTTGGCAATTTCGGCGGACACAAGATGGCTGCGGGGGTCTCTTTGGATGCGGCAAACATCGAAGCATTCAGAAAAGCGATTAACGACTGTTATAGCGAAGAGGGCACCGAAGAAAAAAGAGTCTGCTCAAAAGAGTGTCTCGGAGAGATAGATTTTTGCGAGATTGACGAGGAACTTCTTTCGATACTGGACGAATTCGAGCCGTACGGCGAAGCGAACGAAAAGCCGACTTTTCTGGGAAACAAAACAAAAGTGTCGCAACTAAAAACAATCAGCCAAGATACCGGATTTAAAGCGACTCTCGTCTGCGGCGACAAAAGAGTAAAAGCGGTATGTTTTCGGGCAAGCTCCTTTCCAAGGGAGAATGAGCATATCGACTTTAGATTTTCGATTTTCAAAAACGACTACATGGGCGGCTCTATCGAGCTGTTAATCGAGGAGATTATGGTTTCGTAGGCTCTTTTCACACT
>DIZY01000040.1:16710-19136 GCA_002428055.1 Helicobacteraceae bacterium UBA6016 | reverse complement strand
CTAGTTCGTTTTAGCGCGTAACATCAACTCTTATTTTTCCAAGCCACTCTTTTAGCGTCTTCTCAAATCCTATATCATTTAGCTTTACAATATCAAGCGGCTTTTGCGTATACCGTTGCTCCACCCAGCCGCCAAAATCATGCGGATACTTGTAGCCAACTCCTCGTCCAAGACTCTTAGCGCCCGCAAAATGCGCGTCCTTGAGGTGGGGCGGCACAGGTTGAATTTCTCCGCTTTCCACTAGCGCCAAGGCGTCGTCTATCGCCATGTATGCGGAGTTTGATTTTGGGCAACAGGCTAGATATATGGTTAGTTGAGAGAGGATAATTCTCGATTCCGGCATACCTATTTTTTCCACCAAAGAAAAAGCGGCGTTTGCCAGTTGTAGGGCGTTTGGATTTGCATTGCCTATATCTTCGGCGGCGAGTATGGCGAGGCGGCGCGCGACAAATCTAGGCTCTTCGCCGCCGGCGAGAAGCCTTGCTAGATAGTACACGGCGGCGTTTTCATCGGAGCCTCTTACGCTTTTAATGAGGGCGCTTGCGAGATTGTAGTGCGTCTCCGACTCTCCGGTGCCATCCGTAAGGCTATTTGGACGGAGCCTTTTGAGCGTATCTAGCGTGATATTCTCCTCCAGTTTTGCGGCAAAATCCAAAAGCGTAAGCATAGCTCTTGCATCCCCCGAGGAGCTTCGCACTAGATACTCTGCCGCATCGTCGTTTGCGCTTTTGCCAAGCTTCGCAAGCCCCTTTGTCAAAGTCTCACGCAAATCATCATCGGTAAGAGAAAAAAACTCAAACAGCATCGAACGGGAGCGGATACCTCCGGTGAGGGAGAAAAATGGATTTTCGGTGGAGGCTCCGATGATAAGGGCAAAGTGGTTTTCCATGATAGGTAGCAGCACTTCTTGTTGTGTTTTTGAGAGCCTGTGAACCTCGTCTATGAATATTAGAGGTTTTGAGAATGAGTTTTTGTTGGCGTCTACCGCTTTTCTAATGTCATCTATCTTGACGCTTGTGGCGTTAAATTCAAAAAAAGCAGATTCTAGTTTTGCGGCGATGATGCGGGCTAGCGAGGTTTTGCCGGTTCCCGGAGGGCCGAAGAAAAAAGAGTGCGGGATAGAACCCGCCTCAATGAGTCTGCGAAACGGAGCGCTACTTCCGAGTAGGTGTTTTTGCCCGATAAACTCAGGAAGCGAAGTTGGGCGTAGGATTTGGGCGAGGCTCAAAGGCTTAGCCTTTGTCCAGTTCGCCCCTGTAGCTCACTATTCCGTGCGTCAGGTTGGAGACTTTGCCGAAACCAAGGTCTTTTAGTACGCTTTGGCAGTATGCGCTTCTAGAGCCTACATGACAGTAAACGATGACAGTTTCGTTTTTGAACTCTTCTAGCTGTTTTACGGAGTCATAGAAGCTTGTAGTCGGCACAAGGAAGTCAACGCCTCTTATCCTGAAGCCTTTATATTCCATCCACTCTCTCACATCCACTAGTTTGAAGCCTACCATGCCGAGCGTTCTAGCCTCAAGAAGCGCCTCAAGCTCTTCGGAGTCAAGCTGAACTTTTGCAAGCAGCAGTTCGCACTCCTCTTTTGTAAGTCCTCTTGAGTGCGCGTGTATCGCCTCTTCTAGTTTTTCATCCGCCGCTTTTGCCGCCGCAAATTCAGGCGTACAGAATATCCCACAGTGACAAGAGCCATCCTCCGGAATTTCGTGACTAATAGCCGGTTTACAAGGGCAGATTCTATCCTCTTCTTTGTTGCCGGTTACAAAGAAGCACGGGCAGTATCTTTTGTCATATATGAGCTTATTTCTAGTCAAGCCAAACTGGATGCTTTGCGTAATTTCCATATCGGGATTGTATGCGAAGCCAAATTGTTTTATTACTTTGTCGGTAAAATCGATTGTTTTTTTGAGTTCTGTTTGGAACTCTTCAGAAGTTGGGTCTATTTTTTTTATTTCACTCATCTTATCATCCTAATATAATGTGTCTTTATGTATAGAAAAAGTATATCAAATGTTTGAAAAAATCGAAATTAAACGAGATGCCAAAAGTCGAAAACTTCGTATAGAGGTAGGCGAGGGTGGGGTATTGCTAGTTAGCGCACCGCCTTATATCCCCGACGCCAAATGCCTAGATTTTGCCGTCGCCAATGCTTCAAAACTGCAAAGAATGATAAAAAAACAGCTTGAATTTGAAGCAAAAAGAGATGCTCTCCGCGGGCATTTTCTCTATCTTGGCTCAAAGACTCCGCTTGATATAGATAATAAAATGAGAAAAAAATATCTCTTTGACGAATCCATGCTGACGCTTTCAAAAAAAGAGCATTTTAGGGAGTTTTTGAGAGATGAAGCAAGGCGTATCATAACGCCAAAAGCCGAGGATATAGCCTCATTCTACGGCGTGAAATACGAAAAAATAAGCTTTCGAGA
>DIZY01000040.1:16470-16636 GCA_002428055.1 Helicobacteraceae bacterium UBA6016 | reverse complement strand
AATCCACGAAATCTGCCACCTAAAAGAGCTCAACCACTCCAACCATTTTTGGGCGCATGTCGCAACCTTGCTACCTACATACAAAGAGAGCGAGATGTGGCTCAAGGAAAATGGACGACTCTTATTTTTACATTAATATTAGGTTACTGCAACAACCTCAATACAT
>DIZY01000040.1:9874-16352 GCA_002428055.1 Helicobacteraceae bacterium UBA6016 | reverse complement strand
ATGCGAGTTGGTTTTGCGCTGAACCGAGCCCTGCTCTTATCGTATCCAGCTGCCTCATTGCAGATTCGGCTATATCCATAACCATCATAGCTCCGGCTCTAGTGGTTACGCCAACTCCCATTCCGATAGAGACTGTCGCTCCCGCTGATTGCGCTTTGTTTGCATACGCTCCTATCGCTAGGGCGGAGTTTGAGATAGTGAGATTGGATATTGAGCGGAGATTTATTGTAGATTCGTAGCTGTTGGCAAATATTGAGCCTCCAACGGCGGCGCTTGAGATGAGAATGTCCGCCGAACCTGTGGAGATGAGAGAGAGTCTACCGAAATTGGTAGCGGCGGCGGAGGTGATACTCATAAGGGTGGAGCCAACCGAGCCGGTGGAACCGCTAGGGGCGGAAACAGTGGCGCTACCAGTAATTCCTGATCCGTTTGTTATTCCGAGCTTTGTTAGATCGTCAGCCGTACCGATGACCTGTATAGATGCGCCATTTGCAGTGTCATCACTTGAGCCAATAAAAAAATTCAAATTGTTTGCAGAGCCAAGTCCAACGGCGGCGCCAAAAGCGCTATTTGCTACACCTGCCACCCAAAGGTCAAGATTTGCGCCTACACCGTTGTAAGTTCTATCATTCAGAGTCGGCGGCGTATAAGTTGTCCCATTTATAATTATTTTAAATGATGATGAGAGCGTATCGCCCATTGTTAATGTTGAAGTAGATTGATACAGATAGTTCACACCAGCGGTAGCTGTCGTAAGTGTAGCTGTTTGTGTCGCCACCCCCCCCGTGGAGCTATCCGTCACCACAATCCCCCGCCCATCCACGCTTGTAAGATTCATCCTGCCTTGAGCGTCCACGGAAGCTACTACTCCCGTCTGTGTGGTAACGGCGTTTATGGCGTTAGTGAGTTTGCCGTCAGAGTCATTTGCTTTTATATCTTTTACGGCGCCTATTGTTATGCTATTTATTACAAGATTGGTAGTGCTACCAGCCGCTACGGCGGCTGTGCCGGTAGACTGCACCATGGCTTTGGCTCTTACCCCTGTAACATCTGAGGCTCTATTGATAGACTCCGCCAAAGCCCCGAGTCCGGTGCCCGCCGTATTTGAGATTTTGACTCCGGCTATTGTTGTGGTGACGCCGTTTTTTATGATATGTATGGCATTTGAGGAAGTGCTGAGGTCGGCGGCGGAGCTAATGCTTTTTGTTGTTTCAAATCTAGTAGAGCCTATCTTCGCAGAAGTAGTATCACCGATAGATAGATTGATGGTCTCTCTAGAGTATGCCCCTATCTGAAACTCTTTGTTGGTAAAGTTTCCAGACAAGAGATTTATTCCGTTGTAAGAAGTAGTATTTGCTATGTTGTCTAGCTCTTCTAGTAGTTTTGAGATGTCGTTTTGGATGGCTTGTCTGGAAGCTAGACTTTGACCATCTGCTGCCGCTTGCGTTGCTTTTGTTTTTATCGTGTCTAGTATTTTTATCTGAACATCCATAGCTTTGTCGGCTATTTTTACCATGCCTATTGCGTCATTTGCGTTTTTGATAGCTTGACCTAGAGAGTTTGATTGTGATTTTAGGCTATCGGCTATTACAAGTCCCGATGCGTCATCTGCGGCTGTATTGATACGAAGACCGGAGGAGAGCCTTGCAAGAGAAGAGTCTATCTCTCTGTTGTTGTTTATAGCATTTGTATGGGCGTTCATTGCTGCTATGTTTGTGTTGATGCGAAAGCCCATAAAAATCCCTTAGTGAGTAGTTTTGTAATATTATTTTTATGTGACTTATAATTATTTGCAATGAATTATTTTTACACAGTGTCCAGCTATATCGTGCTTTAAAGGGTTTTGTTTAGCGTTTTTTCTCGCATCTTTTTCGCATATTTGGGTGAGTTTTATTTTTTTATAGTGTATGTATTGCAGGCAAAGATACAGCCGTATATGCAAAAAATGAGTTTATACTACTCTTACTGCAACAACCTCAATACATTCTGCTGTACCGCATTCGCTTGACTCATAGCATAGCTTCCGGCCTGAGCCAATATATTTCTCTTTGAGAAGTTAGCGCTCTCTTCGGCGAAGTCCACATCTCTTATTTGTGACTCTGCAGCGGAGACATTTACTTTTGCTACGGAGATATTTTCTACCGTAAATGCGAGTTGGTTTTGCGCTGAAAGTAGAAGATATTGCATCGTTTTACGGTGTGAAGTACGAAAAAATAAGCTTTCGAGACGCAAAAAGCAGATGGGGAAGCTGCTCGGCTAGAAAAAATCTCAGCTTCAGCTCAAGACTAGTCGGGGCCCCCAAAAGTGTCATCGAATATGTCGTAATCCACGAAATCTGCCACCTAAGAGAGCTCAATCACTCTCATCGGTTTTGGGCGCATGTCGCAACCCTCATACCCGCATACAAAGAGAGTGAGGCGTGGCTCAAAGAAAACGGAAGATTACTATTTTTGTATTAAATCGTTTTTAGCAACGCCCCTAAAACTTATATCCACAGCCTACAAAAAGCTTTGTTTGGTCTTTTTGGTTTACAATCGGACTTTTGTGTATCGACTCGTCAAATCTTCCATATGTAGCCATGCTTGTGATAGCTATATTTTCCGATAGTTTATATCCGTATCTGATCCCTACTTGGGCATTTGTAGCCCCATTTGTCGAATACTGCTCTCTTAGGGGTGTGGATTCTGATTGTCTAACGCCGTAATAGTAGTTTGTCAGCTTCTCGCTCTCTCTTTTGAGTGATACAAAAGGGGTAAATGATGAGTTGCCTTGTAAGAAAGATTTTGAATACTCTATACCAAGCTCATATCCCTTGTGGGTATTTGATATATCGTTTGAGACAAAAATAGAGACCTTTCCGGCTTGATGGTTGCCAAACGAACCTCTTATTCCTGCCTCTAGGGCATCTTTTCTATTTTGCATTCCTTCTAAATACTGCGAATCAGAGCTTTCGTATCCGTCCAATCTCGCCTTGACGAACGCCCCAACGCCAAATTCTCCGTCAATTTTTTGTTCAAATCCACACTCTAATCCTCTAAAGTAAAATCCATTATAGCGAGCCTCAAAATAAGGCAAAACCAAAACTCTACTCTTTGCTCCCTTGTACGGCTGCTCCAAAGATATGACTCCAAGACCTATTGTATTAGAGTTTTGTGCACAAGCCAAAATGGCGGCGCTAAGCGATACGATAACTATTTTTTTCATTTTTTATCCTCTAATCCAACTTTTTAAAGAAGCGCAATAGTTTTTTGATTATGTAAGCAAATTCTACTCCAATTAAATAGTTTTTCGCTAATATAATCTCAAAAAGCAATAAAGATTTGAGTATGCGGATAGATAAATTCATCAATACGACAAACATAGTAAAAAGAAGAAGCATAGCTGCCGACATGATAGAGCATGGCGTGGTCTATCTGAACGGTGCGCAGGTCAAGGCATCAAAGGATGTCAGAGTCGGCGATGTAGTCGAGATAAGGTATCTGGAGAGTGTCAAAAGATACGAAGTGCTCAAAGTGCCGACGACAAAGACCATTCCAAAAACGGCACAGGATGAGTTTGTGAGGGAGATAGCGTGAGTTACGAAGAGGCAAAAAAGAACTTTACGGCTCTTTTTGAGGGGCAAGTAGCCGAGGATGATGCGAGGGCGTTTCTCGTGTCGATGTATGAGCGCGGCGAGAGTGAAGATGAGATAAGGGCGGCGGTAGAGGTGATGCGCTCTTTTATGGTGCCTTTCGAGACTCCCCCAGAGATAAAAGATATGCTTATCGACAACTGCGGTACGGGCGGAGATAAGAGTGGGAGTTTTAATATTTCTACGACGGTGAGCTTCTTGCTCGCATCTCTTGGGCTATTCGTAGCAAAGCATGGAAATAGAAGCATTACGAGCAAGTCTGGAAGTGCGGATATGTTGGAGGCTTTGGGCGTCAAGATAGAGCTTGACAGCCGTGATGCGAAGCTTACGGTGCTTTTGGAGAGCGGGTTTGCATTTTTGTTTGCCCCTACTTATCATCCCGCCCTCAAGCATATCATGCCTATCCGCCGAAGCTTGCCGCACCGCACGATATTTAACATGCTTGGTCCCCTTTGTAACCCTGCCGGCGTACAGAGACATCTTGTCGGCGTATATGATTCGTCATTGACGACAAAGTGTGCACAAGCGCTTGCAAATACCGGCTCAAAAAGAGGAATTATCGTCAACAGCAACGATGGAATGGACGAGGCGAGTATAGGCGGATTGAGCAAATACGCCTTTTTTGACGGGGAGAAGGTGAGCGAGCATGAGCTAGACCCTGAGGCTTACGGGCTAAAGCTATATCCGAAAGAGGCGATACTCGGCGGAGACGCTATAAAAAACGCCGCTACTACTACTGCGGTGCTAAAAAACGAAGCCGATGAAGCAAAAACCTCCGTTGTCGCATTGAACACCGCTCTGGCTCTTCTGGCTTCAGGTAAAGCAAGAGATATTAAAGACGGACTTGAGATGGCTAGGTATGCACTGCAAAGCGGCAAGGCGTATGAGACGCTGCAAAAAGTCATATCCGTGTCGAACAAGGTTTGATAGGTGAAAAAAGCGTTTGAGGTCAAAAACGAGAGCGAGCTGTCAAAAGTCGCCGTGTATATAAAAGAGGCGTTTCCTGCGGGCGGCGTCTTTTTGCTTTATGGCGACCTTGGATACGGTAAGACCGCACTTGTTAGGGCTTTTGCCACTCTTTTTGGGGTAGAGGGTGAGGTCTCTTCGCCCACTTTTGCCGTTATGAATGAATATACTAGTAAGATATTTCACTATGATTTTTATAACTTCGGCACGGGCGTATACTTTGAAAAAGCGATGTTTGAGTATCTGGAAGAGGGCGGCTGGCACTTTATGGAGTGGGCGGATGAAAAAATAGAAAAATTCCTTGCAGGTGCGGGAATGAAATTTGTTAGGATAAGAATAACAAAAGAGATTGAAACCAGAATTTACGAGGTAGAGTGTGCATAAGCTAGAAGCCAAAAATATCAAAAAGCATTTCAAGAAACATACCGCACTAGGCGGCGTGAGCGTGCATTTCGACTCGGGAGAGATAGTAAGTCTGCTCGGTCCAAACGGAGCGGGAAAGACGACGCTTTTTTATTCTATCTGCGGACTTATCGATATAGATGGCGGTAGTGTAGTGCTTGACGGCAAAGATATTACGGCTTTAGCCCTTCATGAAAAGGCAAAAATCGGGCTTGCTTATTTGCCGCAAGAGTCTAGCGTATTTAAAGATTTGACGGTTGAGGAGAATATTGAGCTTGCGTGTGAAATAGTACACGGCAACAATGAAGAGCTTGTAATGCAACACACCGACAAGCTTCTTGAGATGCTCTCCATCGAGCCTATTCGCTCCCGCCCTGCTTATGCGCTATCCGGTGGCGAGAGAAGACGAGTGGAGATAGCAAGAGCGCTTGCCCCAAGCCCAAAGTTTTTGCTCCTTGACGAGCCTTTTGCGGGGGTAGACCCTCTTGCGGTTAGCGAAATCCAAAAAATAATAGTCGAGCTAAAAAACGAGGGTATCGGCATTATCATCACCGACCATAGCTTTAGAGAAGCGCTAGAGGTATCCGATAGGGCTTATGTGCTAGGACGAGGCGCACTTCTTGCGGAGGGTACGCCAAAAGAGATAATGAGTAGTGAAATAGTCAAGCAACACTATCTCGGAGATAAGAGTCAGGTATGAAACAAAGGCTAGTCGCCGCCCAAAAGGGCAAGCTCTCATCAACCTTGAAAAACTGGCTTCCGCTGTTGCAGGCGGGACTAAGCGACCTTGGAGATAGACTAAGCGAAAATCTAGCCAATAACCCTTTTTGTGAAGTCAGGCAAAGGCATGACGAGGAGCTAAAAGAGGACAAAGAGAAAGAGTATCACGAAGACGAGCACTATCAAAGTTTCGAGAAGGTAGGGAAAAAAGAGTTTAGAGAGGAGCTTGCGCTCAAGTATACATCGCTATTTGAGAGTGTTAGTGAGCAGATAGATGCGCCGCTTTTTCCGACCGTCAGAAGCCAATCAATAGCCACAAAAATAGCAGAACATCTGGATGAAGGCGGTTTTTTTGACGGAGATTATGAGGCTATTGAGGCCGATACCGGGGCGTCAAAAGAGGAGATAGAGAGGATACGGGGACGATTTATCTATCTATCGCCTCCGGGTATCGGCGCTTTGGATTTTGTTGAGAGCTACCTGTTTCAGCTTGAAGATGCGGGGCTTGATAATGTTGTTTATGAGCTAGCGGTAGAGATAGTAAAAAATCTAGAAAGCTACGCCGAATACGCCAAAAATCCAAAATTTAAAGAGGCGATGAACGCCGTCAAAAAGCTCAAAAATCCTCCGGCGATAGAGTATCTGGAGGAGTCTGGTCAGATTATCCCCGATATTTTCGTATTTGATGACGGCGAAAAGCTGGAGGTCAAGATAAACGATGCGTACTATCCGGAAATCATTATAGAGACGATGGAAAAT
>DIZY01000040.1:0-9782 GCA_002428055.1 Helicobacteraceae bacterium UBA6016 | reverse complement strand
GACTACTTCAAAGGCGGCGCAATTCGTCCCATGAAGCTCCAAAATATCGCCGATGAGCTTGGACTGAATGTCTCTACGATTTCTAGGGCAATTGCAAACAAATATTTAGCCTCAAACAGGGGCATTTGGCCTATCAAAAGCTTTTTTTCGACCGCAATCAGCGAAGATACATCGGCGGCAGCTATCAAAGAGTATCTAAAAACGCTATTTGCCACCGAAAGCCGCAAAAAACCGCTCTCTGATGAAGCGGCGCTAAAATTTGTAGAAGAGAAATTTACCGTAAAGCTGGAGAGACGCACTATCACTAAATACCGTATGGCGTTAGGTGTGGCAAGCTCAAGCGAACGAAAAAAACTATATCAGATGAGTCTATGAGAATATCGCAATACCGCGACGGCTTTCGCTACACAAGCGATACGATGTTTTTGTGGGATTTTGCGCTTCGTTTTGTCAAGTCTGGGCGTGTGCTTGAGGTTGGTGGAGGTAGCGGAGTACTTGGACTGCTGCTTGCCAGAGAGCGCAATATTGAGCTTACTATTGTCGAAAAACAGGAGAGAATGGCGAATCTTTGTCGTCAAAATGCCGAAAGCAATAATATAGCTGCTACGGTAGAGCATATAGATTTTTTGGAGTATGCAGGCGTGGGCTTTGACTTTGTCGTCTCAAATCCACCGTTTTATCCAAGTCGTGTACAAAAAAGTGAAAACGACTCACTGCTGGCATCTCGTTACGCCGACGAACTTCCTCTTGACGCATTCTTACAAAAATCAAAAAAACTGCTAAAGCCAAACGGCGAAATCATCTTTTGCTACGATGCAAGAGAACTTCAAGCTGTTATAGGCGAAGTCGCAAAGCTAAAAGGTGCGGCGCTTACGCATATTAGGTTTGTTCACGCCAAGGCAGATAAGGTCTCAAAATTAGCGCTGTTTCGCATCAAAAATTCAAGCCGCGCGCATTTGGAGATATTGCCGCCGCTTGTTGTAATGGATTTGCATGGATATACGGATGAATCCAAGCGAGTATTTGCGGCGGCGGCTTGCGATAGCGTGGATATTTAGGAGTTTAGCGCAAACGAAACCGGAATAGACACTTCTAGCTCTCCTTTTGGCGGAACGGCAAACGGGGCTGAGATTTGTACGGTTTCTAGCGCTTGCTTGTCTAATACTGAAGAGCCGCTACTTTTAATGATTTTTAACGAGTGATTAGACAGACTACCATCCGCCTTAATGCAAAAGTTTACGATGACCACGCCTTCTAATCCTGCTTTTCTCGCAAAATGCGGATACTCTAAATTTTTTTGCAAGATTTTTCTGATTTGCGACAGGTATTTTTTGACCTCGTCACTGTTTTGATCTGGCAGGGCGGATGACTTTGGGATTATTTGTTTTTGCTGCGCCTCGCTTGCTATTTGCGGGGTCTGTGTATGTGTCGCTGTTTTTATAGGATCGGGGCTTATCTGTTTTGGCTCTATTGTCGGTTGCCGTGGTATCTGCTGTTTTTGTACTATTTTTTGTTTTTTTTCTATTTTTTTTGGTTGCGGCGTCGGCGACTCATCCTTTTTTGGCTCTTCGTATAGGCTTAGCGTTATCGGTTCGGTTTGCAGGGGTATCGGTTGCTTTGCATTTAATGCGGTAAAGTGAAACAATGCAGTAAGTGAGATATGTAATATAAGTGAGCCGACAAGTGCAACGCCGAAATAATTCCTCTGCATACTATTTTTTGTTCGTGTCTACTTGGTATTTTGCGATTCCCGCTTTTTTGCACTCATCTATGACGGCGACTACGGATTCAAAACTGGTTTTTGCGTCGGCTCTCAGTATTGCCACTTTTTTGTTTTTCAGTAGCGAGCTTAGCATTGCGATATTTATCCGGCTTTCGTTGACAAAAATGGTCGAATTAGCGTCTATCGATATGGTAATGTTCTCCGCCTCTTTTGTTTTTGCATCGCTTGTTTGTGTAGACGGCAGCGTGACGCCGATTCTGTTTTCGGTGATAAGTGTAGCTGTGGCCATGAAAATAACGAGAAGCACAAGAACGATGTCTACGAAAGGGGTCATATTGATTTCGCTGATTTCTCCCATCTCTAAATCAGCAGTTTTTACGCTCATCTATCCTCGCTTAACAGAAGAATTTTTCTAAGACGCCTAATAAAATAGTTATACGCCGCAACGCTGGGAATTGCCACCAAAAGCCCCATAGCTGTAGCTACGAGAGCTTCCGATATTCCCACCATTACTAGTTTTGTAGAGATATTGGCCGCATCGCCTAGCGTACTAAAAGCGTTCATAACGCCTAGTATCGTGCCGAAAAGCCCTATAAAAGGGGCGTTATTGCCAAATGTCGCCAAGATTCCAAGTCTCTTTTCAAGAATCAGTCTAATGTCTACGGAGTCGTATTTGCCGATTTTTTGCTCAATGTCTGAAAAAATGATAGCTCTTTCTATGATGACCGCAATTGAAATAAGACTCATAAAAATCAAAAAGTATAAAACGGGGTCTACCGCATGCGAAAGCATATTTGTCAAAAATTTTGTTAAATCCACTATTGCCTCAATATGAATAAAATTTTACGGGTACCGCAGAAGAGTAGGCGGTACCCAAAACTATAAAGGAGTGTCTATGAAACCGGATTTCCTTGCAAACCGGAAACAAAGAAGCGACTGGTATCGCTGTATCGTTATATTTTTAAAGATACAGCGAAATTTTAGCCAACAAAAAATATAATGTCAACATCTAGGTGGTCAAAATTTAAACACCTAAATCGTTATGTATTTTTATATATTTCGTTCGCTTGTTTTTTGGAAAAATTAAAAAGCAAGTATTAATCGTTATATATATTTTTATATAAGACTATCTCGAAATATGCCGTAACTCTCCTTGATGGATAGGGGTACACGCAGGTTTTGGCTATTTCGGGAGGTTTTGAAGGAGAAAATATGATGCATGGCGAAGATGTTTCAAAAAACTTTTCTGCATATCCGAAGTTTTTTGTCAAGGTTGACAATGAGTGCGAGACGGTAACTTTTGACTGCCTTGATAATAAAAACAGAAAGTCGGTTTGTAAAAAGCATAAAGAAAACGAGGACGAGCTGTACGGCCGTATCTTCTCCTGTCTGTTGTCGTACGCTTGCAAATCAAAGCTTAGCGAAAAAAGAGCGCAGATGATAGCCTCAAACTGTGTAAAGCAGGATTCGCATTTTAAATATCTAGGCTTTATGGGAAAAGAGTCGTTAGATGTTTTTATGGCTGAAAATTTTGCTCCGCTATGTGGCGTAAAGCCGAAAAATGTCGGATGGAGGCGTTTTTTGCTAGATGTCGGCGCAGTATATACAAATCAAATAAAGGAAAATTAAGTGAATAAAAAAAGATTTTGTGCAGTTATTAGCATAGCTGCTGCCACGGCCGTACTTGGAGCGGACGGTTATAAGCTTGAGAACATCACTGTAGCGGGAGGCAGTGACGGCGCTTTTGTAGGACAAGAGCAAAAAGAGCCGTTCTCGCCGCAGACATTCACAAAAGAGGGTATCAAAACGCTAGGCAAACAGACAAATATGAGCGTCTATAAGGTCATCGATATGTCGCCGTCGGTAAATTTTAGCTCGGTAGACTCATTCGGTTCAAACGAGAGTTCATATCATGATGCGGTGCGTATCAGGGGTAAAAACCAATCGGGTCCCGGTGGCATAATGAGTGTGGAAGGTTTACCGGTTAATAGTAATCCGGGCGGCGGTAAAACAATATATGATATGGAAAATTTCTCGGTTATAGATGTGTATAAGGGGTATGTGCCTGTGGACAAGGGGCTTGGCTTTTCAAATCTGATAGGCAAAGTAGATATGACTATCGATAAGCCGAAAAATTCACTTGGCGGCGAGCTTTCGCAGACGCTCGGAAGCGACAATACGACTCGTAGTTTTATAAGAGTTGATAGCGGAAAAATCTGTAGCGTCAAGGCTTTTGCGTCTCTTTCTTATACACAGGGAGATAAAAACAAAGGAGAAGGTGAGCTAAAACGCACAAATGGAATGCTGGGTCTTACATACGCTCCAAACGATGCACTGCAGGCTGAACTGTTTGTCGTACAAAATAACGACGAACATCACAACTACTATCAATTGACATACGCAGAAGCAAAGGACTTGGGCAGATATTTTAGCAAGGATTTTACGACCAATAAGAGCTCATCTTCATACTACGATTATAATAAGCAAAATTTTGACGATACGATGGTGCTAGCCAATATATCATACAAACCTACGCCTGATTCTAAAATCTCTTTTAAGCCTTATTTTTTGCAAGACAAGGGTGATTATTGGTATGCCTCCGGCGCAAATGTCGTAGACTGGATGATAGACCACCAATTATTCGGCGCTACTCTCGCCTACGAAAAAAGCTTTTCAAACGCTTTGAATATGAAGCTGGGATATTGGGCGCACAGACAACAACCGCCAGGCCCTCCTGTTAGTCAAAAAAAGTACACTGTTACGGCGTCCGGCCTTACATTTGCGGGTTGGGCGATGCTAGCCAAAAACAACTATCACGACTTCCAATCGCCGTATGTAGAGTTTAGCGGTGATAGCGGAGCTTGGAGTTATTCTGCCGGTATGCGTTATCTTAGCTTTAAGCTAGGCGGACTCAAAAGCTATACGAACGGCACGACGGGCGCCACAAGTCAAGACTACAATACGGCCGTTTCAAACGGGGTGTTTGATAGCTGGGCTAGCGTCGGGGACAAACACTTTAACGAGCTATTGCCGAGCTTTTTTGTTTCATACGCCGCAACAAAAGAAACAAGCGTCTATTTCGATTACACCAGAAGCTACGGCTACGATGTCAATCTTTTTCCGGCGTATGTATCCGGCAGGGCAAACTTTGTATCCAAGGGGATAACGCTTCAGCAGCTTTGGGATAAGCAAAAACTGGAAATCTCCGATAATTTTGATTTGGGCGTCAAATACAAAAAAGGCGGTATCGTATACAACCCTAATATTTTTATGACAAAAGTAACAGGCAAACAAACAAGTGTATACGATCCCTCTTTCGGCGTAACATACTCCTCGAACAATGCGGACGCCATGAGCTACGGCGCAGAACTTGCGGTTAGCGGCGCCATTAATGATTCTATGGATTTTATGGCAAGCGGCTCTTATAGCAAATACTACTACACGGATGATATGCAAACCGCCGCAAATACGACTGTAAGCGTAAAAGGCAATCAAATTCCGGATGCTCCGGAGTACACGGCAAAAGCCGCTCTTACATACAAAATAGCAGGCTGGGCGCTTACGCCGTCTGTCAAATATACGGACAAAAGATACGGTGATGTGCAAAACCAACAAAGCATGCCTTCGTATACGATTGTAGACTTTGACGCTTCATATACGAAGAAAAATCTATTCGGCGCAAAAGAGGGCGTATTTCGTCTGACTCTTACAAACTTGTTTAACGAAAAATACATCTCCTCTATCGTAACGCCCGATAATGCTCTTGCGTCAAGCACAAGCTCTACAGCTTATCAAACCGGCGCGCCTTTCGGCATATATGCCAATTTGAATTTTAAGTTTTAGGATAAGTTATGAGCGAACAACAACACAACGGATGCGGACGCCATGCGCCGAGCGAAAATCTTGTGAATATCACAAGTTTTTCCTCATGCGGACAAAGTAAATTTGTAGGAGCGGGTGACGAGCCCAGAGCAAGTGATGCAAAGATGGATTTCGTATATCCTCCCGTCATATTTCCATCAAACAAAATACTAAAAGCTGTTGGGGCTGAAAAGATAAAAGCGATGGTACTACATCACCATTCACTGCTTCGTAAAAGCTCAGTCGGCGACCTCTTTCCAAAAGACGATGCTATGTTTTTGATGGGAACCCAAAAGACCGCCGAGTTTTTCGTTGAGGCGCTAGGCGGAGGCGATGTTTTTAGCTCAAAGCACGGACATCCGGCGCTTAGAGGTCGGCATTTTGCTTTTACGATAGATGAAAAAGGGCGTGAGGTATGGCTTGCGATGTACAAAAAAACGCTCAAAGAGATTGACTTTCCAAAAGAGCATATTGAGGAGTTTTGGAACTGGATAGAGCCGCTCTCTATTCGCATGATAAATCGCCGAACAACTACTATGCCGCCGGAGAGATTTCCTTTTGAGTCTATAAAAGAGGAATTTGGGCTGTGACCTTCTGATTTATACTGAAGTCTCGCAAATCACATCTTTAATCAAAAGATAATTTTGGGACACATTACTAATGCGCAAAGCTTTGATCGTACGGTACGAGTGCGCCTGGGATTGCGTTAGCCAAAATTACGGATTTGCGCATTAGTTTTTTTGACCAGTCCGAGGAAATGCTGGGGCTTGCCAAAGGTTATGCCCTTGCCAATGGACTTGAAGAGCGTAGCGAATTTGTTTGCGGCGGATTTGGGAATGCCGAACTTAGTAGGCAAATTAACGAGCAACACCAACCCAAACACTATGAAATCATCGAAGATGAGAGCGGTTTTTGGGCTGTAATTACCAAATAAGGAGAAAAAATATGACAAAAAAATTTAGGTATTCGATAGCGCTTAGCGCTATGTTGGCTGTTAGCGCTCAGGCGGAGGTTTATAATATAGAAGGTATTGGCGTTAGCGGGGCGGTATCTACGCCAGGCGATAAGTTTGATACGGTGCAAAAAATCGCAAAAACAAAAAGCGACCCGTTTGCACCGACGGTTAGCGGCGAGGCAACAATGGGCTCCATAACAAAAAAAGAGATAGAAGCGGCAAATCCGTCAAATATATTTGATATTGTCAATCTTGCGCCTAGTGCATTTGCATCGTTTGCAGGGCGCAAAACAGGCAATTATGTCAAGATAAGAGGGGGTGAGAACCTCGGATATATTATCGATGGTGTCTATATGAATGCCGCAACGGCAGGAAGAGTACTGGGTAATCTATCCCCTGAGGCTATTTCGGATGTCCGCATAGTGAGAGATTCAAGCTCGCTAAATATGGGGCCGATAACTAGCTTCACATCGCCTCAAAATGCACCTGTAGCCGGTTTTATAGTTGTTACTACGATAACTCCGGAAAAAACGACTGGCGCAGTCAAGCTAGACTACTCTAGTTTTAATACAATCGACGGACAGGGGCTTTACGGCGGCAAAACAGGTGATATTTATTATATGGCGAATATTGATGTCAAAAGCTCTGACGGCAAAGAAAACTATCATTTGGCTCAAAACACAACATCGTTTTTTGGCAAAACCGGATACGCGGCAAATGGACTAAAAGCCGATTTTTCAATCTATACCGACGAGTCAAGGCAAGAGACCCAAAGAGGCAGGTCTGATAGCACACTGTACGATTCAAAGTGGAAGTATGACCCGACAAGGACTTTTGCCGCCGCTTTAAATATAAATAAAGAGTGGAACGATGTCTACAGTACAAATTTCCAAGCTTTTTACGACCTGTTCCGTTCAAAACAGGTAACGGAGCTTTTCTCAAAACCGACGGCAAAGCCGATAATTTATAATAACAAAGAGAACACTTACGGTTTTGATTTGAAACAGTACTTTAAGTTTGCTCCAAACAATGTTCTAAAAGTCGGAACGCAAGCCATCTACTGGCATTCACCGACAGGACAGCTGTATTATGAGGGCGTAAACAGAAAAGAGCAGCTTTACGGGATATATCTACAAGACGAACACTATGCAATGGACGGCAAGCTTGCCCTTGACATCGGCGCAAGACTCGATAAAAAACATATTACAAAAGGGCAGGAAAAATACGACGGACCCAGCCCGTTTCCTTCCACTACGAATTTTCCTCTTATTGAAGACAAGTGGGCGAAAGATGCCAAAAGCCTTTCGATGGGCGGGGCATACAAGCTAGATACGATAAATACTCTCTCCGCAAGGCTTACATATACAACGATAGGTGCGGATGAGTCGGTGCGAACGCTTAGAAACAATGCCCTTAAAGACGAAAAACAGGCAAAATATGAAGTAGGCATCTCAAGCGCTATCTCAAAAGCTTTAAATCTTGGCGCATCGCTCTTTTATTACGATTATAAAAACTCCAATGAAACTATTTACGACGCATCTGGAACTACGGTCGCCTACTATCAATATGACTCAAAAAGAGACGGTTTCGAGCTAACCGCCAAAGGTGAAGAGGGGGCGTTTTTCTATAACGCTAGCTATGCCTATTTGAATATGGAGTATGACAGCACATACAGACCGCTTACTACCGCTCCAAAACACAATGCATCTTTACTTGCGGGATGGCAAAAAGATGGCTTTAGCGCAAGTACTACTATTAAGTATCTATCCAAATATAACTCAAGAACATTTACCGTGGGAGATGTTTATCTTCCGGTAGGAGACTATGCAACGCTGGATGTGAATGTTGGATATGAGTTTAAAACAAATGGCTTGGAGCACAAAATAGGCGTTTATTGCAAAAACCTGACGGATGAAAAATATCTATCGCACTATCGTTTTGACAGTGTGGGTATGACTATGGGCGCTAATTATAGGGTGAAGTTCTAAAATGAATATAGGGCTTTTTTGTCTATTTGAAAGATTTGCGGGCGACTCTAATACTGCTATTCTTGAGCAGCTGGAGCTTATTCGTTACGCTGATGAGCTAGGGTTTGACGAGGCATGGGTGGGGGAGCATCATTTTAATGATTTTAGTGTCTGCCCCTCTCCATCGCTTCTTCTCTCGTATGCCGTTGCAATGACGAAGAGTATTCGGCTAGGGGCGGCTGGGTATTTAGCTCCTTTTTATGATGTGGTGCGTCTCGCTGAAGAGGTGGCGACGCTTGACGCTCTTAGCGGTGGGCGGATAAATCTGGGTTTTGCCAAGGGGGCTTTTGCGCCTGATTCTAAGCATTTTAAAGTGGCTCCAGAGGGTATGCGAAAAGCGATGTTTGAGGTAGTAGAGGGCGTATCTATGCTTTTAAAAGATGTAGCTTCGTACAAAGGTGAGTTTGTATCGTTTTTTTGCGCCGACATAGAGCCAAAGCCTGTTCAATCCGCCATTCCGACATATATTGCAACATTCGGTAGCGAAGAGAGTATCGTCTTTGCCGCCAAAAATGGATTTGGTCTTCTAGGTTCGCAAGGACTAGGACTTGATGAGTGTGTGGCGATGAGCGAAATATATGAAAAAACAGCGGGGCATAAGCCGAAAATCACCCTTATGCGTACTTTTTGCGTGGCGGACACTACGGAGGAGGCGGTAGAGATAGCTAGACCCTCGATAGACCACTTCGTGCGCTCAATGCAAGCCGCCTCCTCATACAAAAAATCCCCTGTGTTTGACGAGGCTAGGTACTCTGAACTTATCAAAGAGCGGTATGATTTTTTTAACGGCGGGAAGTTTTTTGATGCAGGGATTATCGGTGACGCCGAGGCGTGCAAAAGGCATATCGAGTATATCAAGATGAGATGTCCGAATGCCGACATAGCCCTAAAACCGGTAGCTACAACACTAGAACAAAACAAACAAATGCTAAGGATTTTTAATGAAAAAATACGCCCTTTTATTTAGCCTTCTGCTTTGCAGCGGGCTTTTTGCAAAAGATATTTCAGATATGGCAGGGCGCAAAATCAGTGCGCCGGATAAAGTCGAGCGTTCGTTTGCATCCGCTCCACCGATGGGGCTACTTAGTTATATTATAGCGCCAGAGACGATGACGGCAATGAATCTACCGCTTGATTCACAATTTTATTTCAAAAATACGAAGTATCTGGACGGCTCTCTTGCCAAACTTCCCGTTGTCGGCGGTTGGCACGGCAA
>DIZY01000022.1 GCA_002428055.1 Helicobacteraceae bacterium UBA6016 | reverse complement strand
CTTGCACGCATGGCGAAAATTCATCGCCTTTTCAAAATCATTTCTCATTGCTCTTTCCTTATTTTATATTTTGCTTCAAATGTTCTTGAAGTTTGGACAGAGCTTCGTCCAAATTGAACTCAGACTTGTAGACATCATGGACGGCGTAGCTAGGTAGCTGTTTTACGCCGCAAAACTGAAATGTTTTGTGAAGCGCCACATTTGCCTCATCAAGGCTAAGTCCATCGTAAAATCCGTGTGGATTATCAAATTCACTTGCGGGGCAGTTGTATGTGAAGCTGAGCATATACTCTTTGCCGTTCATTAGCCCGCCGCTACCGTATGCTTTTGACAGGTCGCTTCTTGTGCGCCCGTCGTTTGTATATGTGACCGTACCTACTCCGGCAGAAAATATCTCATCTATGTATTTTTTGCCAAGCCAAGGCAACCCCATCCAGTATACAGGCGATTGGACGAAAAATATGTCAGCCCACCCGAATTTTGCCACCTCTTCAGCCACATCGTAGCCGTCTTCTATCACTGTTTCTTTGATCTCAAATCCGTTTGCCTCAAAAAATGTTTTCGCCTCGCCCACGAGCGACCTTGTCAAATTCCCGTTTGCGATACCGTCGTATTTTTGGTGGAGAGTGAGCAGTAGTACTTTTTTCATTGTTTGGCCTTTTTTGTGGTTTAGTGAGATTTTATAATGTTAAGTACGCACTAAAAAGTATTATACATACTAAAAGGTAACTATAATGAGAGCTATCGATAGCAGCTAGTTGTTGGATATAATTAACGAAAAAAAGAGTGTCATGTTTTTACCTACAACCGCCGCAGAAAAAGAGAAGCTTGGGATAGAGCGTTTTGATATTATTTTGGTAAGCGGGGATACCTATATCGACTCGGCTTATAGCGGCATAGCCATTATCGGGCGGCTACTGGCGAGCAAGGGGTATAGTGTCGGCATTATCGCTCAGCCTGATATGGAGAGCGACGACATTGCAAGACTTGGAGAGCCGAGGCTCTTTTGGGGCGTAAGTGCGGGACTTGTTGATAGCATGGTTGCCAACTACACGGCGCTTAAAAAACCAAGACGAAGCGACGACTTCACCCCGGGCGGCAAAAATACCAAAAGACCCGATAGGGCAAGCATAGTCTACACGGGGCTAATCAGAAAACATTTCAAAAATACCGTTCCTATCGTGCTGGGCGGTATTGAGGCGAGCCTCAGACGGATTGCCCATTATGATTTTTGGAGCAACAATATCAGAAAATCCCTGCTTTTTGATGCAAAAGCGGATGCTATCATTTACGGCATGGGTGAAAAAACGGTATTAGAGCTTGCAAGTGCGCTTAGAAAGGGGAGTGAGTGGCGAGATATACGAGGGCTTTGCTATGTGAGCAAAGAATCAAAAGAGGAGTATATCGCCCTGCCTAGCTTTGACGAGGTAAAGTCTGACAAAAACAAATTTATAGACGCTTTTCATCTCTTTTATCGCAACAACGACCCGCTAAGCTCCGAGGGGCTTTGCCAAAAACAAGACGACAGATACCTTATCCAAAACCCGCCGCAATACTATTTGAGTGAAGCGGAGATAGACGCCGTGTACGACCTGCCATACACGAGAGATGTCCATCCGTACTACAAAGCGGACGGTGAAGTAAAAGCGCTGGAGACTATCAAGTTTTCGGTCACGACGCACCACGGCTGTTACGGCGAGTGCAACTTTTGCGCTATCACCGTCCATCAAGGCAGGACGATAAGAAGCCGTAGCGAAGAGTCAATCATCAAAGAAGTGAAGGGCTTCACCGCCGCAAAGGACTTCAAAGGCAATATCTTCGATGTGGGCGGGGCGACGGCAAATATGTACGGATATGACTGCGCCAAAAAGCTAAAATCAGGAGACTGCCACCACCAAAAATGCACGGGTGACAAGGTATGCAAAAGCCTAAAGCCAAACCACAAACGGCTCATCAACCTGCTGAGAAACATCCGCAAAATCCCAAAAATCAAAAAAGTATTCGTCCAAAGCGGTATCCGCTACGACCTCATAAATCAGGACAAAGAGTACGGCGATATGTACCTCAAAGAAATAGCCGCCAACCATGTAAGCGGACAGATGAAGATAGCCCCCGAACACACCGAGACAAAAGTGCTGAAGCTAATGGGCAAGCCCGACAAAGAGACGCTACTGGGCTTCAAGCAAAAGTTTGAAAATATGAGCAAAATAAGCGGCAAGCAACAGTTCCTCACCTACTACATGATAGCCGCCCACCCGGGGTGCTCTGAAGCCGACATGACGGCGATGAAAAACTTCGCATCATCACGCCTACGGCTCAACCCCGAACAAGTACAGATATTCACCCCAACCCCATCGACCTACTCGACGCTGATGTACTACACCGAGATGGACCCGTGGACGAGAAAAAAAATCTTTGTCGAAAAAGACCCCGTGAAGAAGCAGAGGCAGAAGGATATTATTGTGGGTAATCCGCACTGATTTTTTGCTATCGATTGGATTTTTGATATAATTTGCCTAGTTCCAAAACATAGGCGTAACAATGCAAACAATCACTTTAAATGTTGCCGATAACAAGATTACGGAAAAATTATTGTGGGTTTTAGAGCACTTCAAAAAAGACGGCGTCGAAATATCCTCTGTCGAAGATGTCGAAGATTTGAAGCTCATTTATGAGGCAAAAAAAGAGGGTGGCGCAAATATTCCACTTGAAGCTGTCTTAAAAGAAAAAAGTGAAGATTGAATACCTGACCCCAAATTTTAAAACGATAGCGATGCCATGATAGAAGAGCTAAGATGCGTAAGCAAAAGCCGCATCGGCGAGAGAATAGAGCGGCTGGGTGATGACGAAATGGCAAAAATAGAAAACGGCGTGAAGCTGATGTTGGGGCTGAAATAAAAACCATTCTTTAATTATGTTCAAGATATTATGTTTTAAACATAAAGGAATACGAAGATGAAATCAAATCCTTTTTATTACGGCGGAGCTGTTGGAGATGAGCATTTTTGCAATAGGGTCTCGGAGATAAAAGAGCTTCGTACTGATATGTTATCGGGTTTGAATATCCTCATTTATGCGCCGAGGAGATTTGGCAAGACCTCTTTTGTGCTCAAAACACTCGAAGAGTTGGAGGGGGAGAGGGTCAAGTATGTTTTTTTGGACTTGATGTATCTCTCTACCGTCGATGAATTTATCAACAAATATTTTAATGTCTTAGCAAAAAGCCTAGAAGAGCCGACAGACAAAGTGGTGAACTTCTTCAAATCCATCTTAAAGCTTCGCCCAAATATCAATGTCAATTTTGACTCTGCTGGAAATCCGAGCTTTTCGCTAGCCATGAGCAATGAAGATAGGACAAAAGCCCTTGAGGATGTGCTAAATATTCCGTATGAATTTGCAAAAAACGGGCAAAAGATAGTGGTGGTCTTCGATGAGTTTCAGGAGATTGTGGGTTTGGAGCTAGAGTCCAAGCTACGAAGTGTCATCCAACGCCACGGCGACAAGGTGGCGTATATATTTATGGGGAGCAAAAAAAGCTTGCTCCATCAGATGTTTTTGGACAAATCAAGACCTTTTTATAAGTCCGTCAAACACTTCAAGATACAAGAGATAGCAAAGGAGTCGTGGCGGGAGTTTGTCGCTAGCAAATTTGCGGCGACGGGCAAGCGGATAGATGATGGGTATATAGATGCTATTTTTCGACTGACAAAGGGCTTTCCTTATTACACACAGCAGTTTGCCTATGAGCTATGGAATATGACCGATGAGCGTGTGGATGATGAGATTTTTGCAAAAACGCAAAACACGATAATGGAGCGAGAAGAAGACCTCTTCGCCGTAGAGTGGGACAATCTCACGCCAAACCAAAAAAAGAGCGTCAAAATCATACTAGACAAAGGCGGCAAAAGCCTGTACGATGAGCAGTATCTAGCGAAATATCAGATAAAATCAGGCTCATTTCAAACAGCGCTGGGCGGTCTGGTCAAAAAAGACATCATCGACAAAACGGCAAGCGAGGGCTATTATTTCCAAGACCCGCTTTTTGAGTTTTGGATGAGAGGGAGGAATGGTTAAAATGAAAGACAAATACCGATGCGGATGGGTCAAGCTAAGCGACCCCGTGTATGTAGCGTATCACGACGAGGAGTGGGGTAAGCCGATACACGACGACAACGCACTTTTCGAGCTTTTCAGCCTTGAGACCCAATCGGCGGGGCTAAGCTGGCTAACGGTGCTCAAAAAACGGGATGGATATAGAGAGGTTTTTGGCGGATTTGACCTTGAAACTGTAGCGGCGTTTGACGGTGATGATGTGGCTAGGATACTAGATAGCGGCAAGGTGATAAAGAGCAAGCCAAAGATAGAGGCGATAATCAACAATGCAAAGCTATTTTTGGACATAAAAAAAGAATATGGCTCGCTAGATGCGTACTTCTGGGGCAAAGTGAGTGGCAAAACTATCGTAAACGACATACCCGACTACCGCACCGCCACCTGCCACACTCAAATATCCGACGAAATCACAAAAGAGCTCAAAAAAAGAGGTTTCAAATTTATCGGTTCGACTACGATATACGCCTTCATGCAAGCGTGCGGGATTGTGGATGACCATGAGAATGGGTGTTTTTGCAAGATAAAAGCATAATTAATAAAATAATAGTAATTAGCTTGATATTTTCGGTATTTTTATATACAATTAACAAAATATTAGTAATTAACAGGAAATATTAAGCTATATGGTCACTTCATACAAAGTTGATGAGTTGTTAACTCAAACCAAGAAGTCGGTACGAAACGAACGAATTGCGCTAGGGCTAACGCAAAAAGAGTTTGCGGGCTTTGTTGGTTTGAAATACGCGACATATAGATTTTTTGAACAAGAGGGTAAAATCTCGCTAGAGGGATTTTTGCTTGTGTTGAATACTCTGAACAAAAGTATTGAGTATAAAAAATTTCTTGACGGATTTGAGTTTGAAAACGCCAAGGAGCGGGTAAAATCAGAGCCAAATATCTCACAAAACAGTATGACAAAACCTATCGTATCGGCGTCGCAAAAACAGATTACGCTAGATAAGCAGATATTTGGAAACGAGCTGTTTTATAGTGTAGAAAACGGGCATATTTACGAGGTTTCTACATTTATCTCCATCATGCTCTCAGGCTACGACGACGAGAGGCTGGCTCTGCTTTTGCGGTATTTTGGGGCGGATAGGCTAAAACCGTACATCTTAAAAGAAAAAAACATTGACCTCTTGAAAAAATTTAACAAGCATTTGTCGTATTTGAAGAGACGAGACTAAGATGCTAGCAAAAACAAAACAGCTCTTGGATGCTTTGGCTCAAAATGAGTTTTTTGGGCGGCATGATGTGAGATTTGTGGGCGGCACGGCGTTGTCTCACCTTATAAATCACCGCCTCTCCGAAGATTTGGACTTTGCCATGCTTGAGTTGCCTGTGGGCGAGATAGAAGAGATGATGAGCTTTTACGGCGCAAAGAAGATAAGTCACGACGCTTTGGCGGTCGATTATGCCCAAAACGAAGGCGGCGACCTGAATGAGTGTCATCTCAAATATATTTTGGACGACACCAAAGTCGAATTTTTTCCCCCACCGTTCAACCTCCATGAAAAAGAGATTTGGACGACCGAGCCGACAAGCCAATATGAACAGACAAACCTAAAAATAGCCTCTTTCAAGACCATAATGTATATGAAAAGTATGGCGTTTTGGAATAGGAAAAAATATCGAGACCTTTTCGATGTTTATTATGCGATTACAAATGTCGAGGGCTANNGAGGTGAGGGATTTTGTAGAGAACTATCTAAAATACAATATCACATACACAAAAAAAGCGCTGCACGAAAAGATAAAAAGCAAAGCCGCATTCTATGAAAAGCCGACAGATGAGGGCATTGGAGGATTGGTCGAAAATCCAAAACCGTATGAGTGGTATCGTGGCAAGTTGGAAGATATGATTTATGAGGTGTATCTTGGGGAGCTGTATGGGTGACGATCTTCTCTTCTTAGCTTGATATTTTATAATAGAACAGGGTATAAAGCTGATGCTTGGGTTAAAATAGCAAAAGGAGACAACAGATGCTTATAGACTTTTCGACGCTGAGCGAAACTAGAAAATACAAAATAATGAGTAA
>DIZY01000023.1:2065-2557 GCA_002428055.1 Helicobacteraceae bacterium UBA6016 | reverse complement strand
GTCTCTCTTCCCGCTTTTGATACTGTCCACCAAGTAGCTCGAGTGTCTTCGCCAGAGCGTATTTGGTGATCATATATGCGTGGTCTTGTTCCGATGTCTTAACGCCGGTACTCATGACTTTTTTGACAGTCTTGTTGTCAATGAACATATTGTACTCGAACTGCCATACGCCGTTTCAAGCCCAAATGTATGTTTTTTTGATTTGCAATCGGCCTCCTTGTTGTGGAGCGATTTGCAAAGAATATACAATGGGTACGGACAAAATTATACCTTTTTTTGTGTTTTTGAGTTTCGACGAAGAAGTTCCGTCAATTCATCGTCTGGCTCTGGAACAGATATAACAAGCTGATATTCACCACGAAGATACGCCTCTACGACTGCAACATCCCATAGCACCGCTTTTTTTGTGGAGCTTGTTGTAGAGTGGGTATGAAAAAGAATACGCCCTCTTTGAATGGTCTTTTAATGGGGTCAACTTCCTGATCTTTTCTG
>DIZY01000023.1:0-2004 GCA_002428055.1 Helicobacteraceae bacterium UBA6016 | reverse complement strand
CCAGCTTTTGATACAAATCTTGCCTTGTGTATTCACACCTTGTGCCGTTTCTCATTACAATTTCTATTGTTTGCTGCCCAGTTCTAACTCTTTCAATCCCCACTGTTCCCGCCATTTGCTCAAGCACCACAGCAAAATCAAAGTTTGCTATTTTTTCGGCCACCGCGGCCTCTTTTGCTTTTGCCATATAGTCGTCGAGCCAACTTTGGAAGTTACGGCAAGTTTCTGGATCTTTGGCGGCAAGCTCTTTTCTTATCTTAAGGACATAGCCTGTTTTATTCTTGGCGCCGGTCGCTTCTGCCATGGCAATCGCAAGCTCTTCCTCTAGCTCTTTTGCATCTGGCGTGCTGTCAAATGCTTTGCCTCTAGCCTTATACACGCTTTTCTTGACTTGATCTGTTACTTTTTTAGCTTTTGCGACCCATTCTCTGAAAAAAAAACTAGCCCACATGGTCTCAATTTGCGACAGACAGTGCACAAAAAAGCGAACGACCTTTCTCCAGTCCCAACCCCAGGTGTAGCTCCAGTAGCTCAAAGTTTTTGAGTTTGGTGCAAAACGCCCGAACCTTACATTCTCAAAATAATCGACCAGGTCACTGAGCGCATGCCTGTAACTAACAATACCTTTTCCGGCTTTTATGTAATTCCAATATTTTGCGTCTTTTTCTGATGCCCATACACGCAACGAATACGGTACGGCTTGATGGATTGAGTTATTGTTTTGCTTTTTGTTGGATTTTTTGTTAGAATTCACTTTAATCCTCCGGTAAGGTTTTTAGTGTTTGACGACAAAGAGAAGATAAAATTTTTTGCCGAGGGGATAAGAAACATAGGCGTTGCCCTAATAGTGGGCGGCATGCTTGCGTATGCCACAACTGACAAAAGCTTGGAAAGCGTGGTAACTGTACTAAGCGGATTTATTGCATTTGTGGCAAGTGTAAAACTTTTGGAGAACTTTAAATGACAGCAGTAGCAATAATGTCCGCCTTGATTGCGGCTGGTAGCGTTTGGCTTGTTTTTTATGTAAAAAAACATCATCATCTTCCTTTTTAAAATACCAAAACCGCTTGAAAAGCTTGTTTTTTCGGTTTTTTAATGGATTTTGCTGTACACGCAGCAATTAGCTGAAGCCCTACAAAATCAAAATGCATTTGTCCTCCTCTTGTCTCATTCATTTCTAGACATTCGTTTTGATGCGCGATTCGCACGATTCGCGCAAAGTTTACACCCACAAAACGCCTTCATCTCAAAACTCAACGACCTCAATAGAACCCAAAAAAATCGAAAGCTTTTATTCGAAGTTAATCCCTGCCAGCCACTGGGCAAAGCTTGATTTTTGCTGCATCCTTGCTCGTTCCTTGATATCCGCAAAAGACAAAATCCAAACAAAAGAGCGGCTAACTCTAGAAAACGCAAAAGACAAACTAAAAGCCGTGATTACCGAGTATCAATTGCTATTATTTAAAGATAAAATCAATAATTTTCTGTCGGAAGATACAAAAAAAGAAGTGCAAAATTGGGCAGATGAGCAGCTCGATGATCTAACTTGTTTAATTATTTTGTCAAACATCGACAACACCGTTGATGCGCTCCAAGCAGCCGTTGAGGTTTCAAACTTCGGTGTTGTTAAAATTCCACCAAAAATCACATAAGCCCAAAATTGGGCTTAAATTCCTCGTTTTTCTACAAAGTTCACATATGCGGTATTGAAATGGCTACCATATATCAGAAAAAAGGATTCTAGATTATCCATCATATGCCGATAATCTAGATCACCAAATATATGAAAGTTACATCTATGAATTTAACAAACCATAAACAACGATACTCTAAAGAGTTCAAAGACTAAAGTGTACAGCTAGCCTTGAGCGGGCAAACATCCATCACTCAAACAGCAAAGAACTTAGGGCTTAGTGATAACACGCTTTATAACTTGGTATCAGAGCACAAAAGAGCAAATAATATTCAATCACGGGCAGCTCTAAACCGCACCCCAGAACAACA
>DIZY01000102.1 GCA_002428055.1 Helicobacteraceae bacterium UBA6016 | reverse complement strand
TTTTCTATCTCGTCAAGCGTGAAGCCAACCGCCAAAAGTGTTGCTATTTTCGCTATCGGGTAGCCCGTCGCCTTTGATGCAAGAGCTGAACTACGAGAGACCCTAGGGTTCATCTCAATAACTGTCATTCTTCCCGTGTCAGGATTTATCGCAAACTGCACATTTGAGCCACCAGTATCTACGCCGATTTCACGCAAAATTGCGAAAGAGGCGTCTCTCATTCTCTGATACTCTTTGTCTGTTAGCGTCAATGCCGGAGCTATCGTGATGGAGTCTCCAGTGTGTACGCCCATCGGGTCTAGGTTTTCGATGGAGCAGACGATGATGCAGTTGTCGGCGTTGTCACGGATGACCTCCATCTCGTACTCTTTCCATCCAAGAAGACTCTCTTCGATTAGGATTTCGCCGATTGGGCTAGCCTCTATCCCTTTCATCGCAAGATCTTTAAACTCATCTATATTGTAAGCCACGCCCGAACCGCCGCCCGCAAGGGTAAAAGAAGCTCTAATGATAAGAGGAAAGCCCATCTCTTTTGCCGCCTCAGCCGCCTCTTCAACGGCGTAAGCGTATTTGCTTTTTGGAATGTCCATTCCAATTTTTAGCATGCACTCTTTAAATATCTGTCTATCTTCGCCTTTTTTGATAGCTTCAGGGTTTGCGCCCAAAAATTTGATACCCTCTAGCATCCCCTTTTCGTGCATTTTCATGGCGATATTTAGAGCTGTTTGTCCGCCCATCGTAGGAAGTATTGCATCTACGCCCTCTTGCGCTATTATCTTTGCCACTACATCTTCCGTTATCGGCTCGATATAGGTCTTATCGGCAAATTCAGGGTCTGTCATAATGGTGGCGGGGTTTGAGTTGATGAGAACGACACGGTAGCCAAGCTCTTTTAGCGTTTTTGCCGCCTGAGCGCCAGAGTAGTCAAACTCGCAAGCTTGCCCGATTACGATAGGTCCTGAGCCTACCAGCAAAATAGTCTGTATGTCGGTTCTTTTTTTAGTCAGTTTTTTTCTCATCTTTAACCCCTTGTTATGATTTCATTATACAAATTTATTTGGCTTTTTCTATTACATAAAAATAGTTTGGCGACAGAGGGTTGTAATATCCGTCAACAAACACCTCTTTGTATGCGCTATCACTACTAACGCTTTTGACGACGCCTACTCTTGCGCCCTCAAAAAAGATATTGTCTAGTCCGCTTGTGGTTACCTCGTCGCCCGGTTTTACATCCATCCAGGTTGGTATATACTTTATTACTAGTTTATCTTGGTTCTTGCCGTACAGTACTCCAGGAGCCCTGGATTTGCCGACATATACGCCATACGAGCACTTTGGGTCGCCGTTCAAAAAAGCTTCGTATTTGCCGTTTTGGTTTTTTAGTACTATACCGCACGCTACCGAGTCTAGTTTGCTCTGAGTAGGATATACGATGCCGTAGACCTTGGTAACGATACTTGTACTGTTTTTTTCGCTTGGCTCAAAATCAATCCAAAGTCTATAAAGGTTTGGAAGATTTGAGTAAGAAAGGGCTCTTGAAAGTTTAATTTTGGCGCTATTGTTGCTATCAAAGAGTGCAAGACCGTATGCGCCCTGCTTGTATACCGCATCTTTAATGCCGCTTTTGTATATTAGCGCCTCTCGCTGGAGCTTTTCATTTTCCGCCTTGAGGAGCGCTATCGTATCCGCTTGCGTAAAATGCTTATCAATCGTGTTTTTAATATACTCCAAAGAGTTTAAGTGTGCAAGTCGAACACTGGATGTTACGGGTTGCAACTGTCTTTGTAGCAGATTGCCGAAAAAATAGTAAACGGCAAACAAAAAGACTACAAAGAGAGTAGAAACGAGCCATTTTTTACTCATATGATATTTGTTGCAACAGATCTAACTCTTCGAGGACTATAGCCGTCCCTCTAACAACCGCCAAAAGCGGCTCCTCTGCCACAAATACAGGAAGTTTTACGGCCTCCGAGATGTATTTATCTAGCCCTCTAAGAAGAGCGCCGCCGCCTGTTAGTACGATACCGTTTTCGACGACATCTCCCGCCAAATCCGGCGGCATAAGCTCCAAGACAAGTTTAACGGCGTCAAGTATCGCTTTTAGAGAGTCCTTGGTTGCGTCTCGCACCTCTTCGCTCGTAAACTCGATTGTGGTAAGTAGACCGTTTATCTGGTCTCTTCCCTTGATTGCCATAGCAAGAGGCTCGTCCAGCTTGACGGCGGAACCTATCATCATCTTAATCTCTTCAGCGGTTCTCTCGCCTATTAGGAGATTGTATTTTTTTCTTACATAGTTTACTATATCGCTATCTAATTTGTCGCCTGCTACCCTGATTGATTTACTAATAACCAAGCCGCCAAGCGATGTTACGCCTATCTCCGTTGTGCCGCCGCCGATGTCAACTACGACATTTCCTTGCGGCTCTTTTACGGGCAAGCCAACACCGATAGCTGCAGCCATAGGTTCATCCACTAGATACACCTCTCTAGCTCCCGCAGACATTGCCGACTCTCGTACGGCTTTTCTCTCGACTTGCGTAAGACCGTAAGGCACGCAGATGACGATACGAGGTCTGATAAATGCTTGTCTGTTGTGTACTTTTTCTATAAAGTGTCTAATCATCTTTTCAGTTATGTCAAAGTCGGCGATAACTCCGTCTCTCATCGGGCGGATAGCTGTGATATTGCCGGGCGTTTTCCCTATCATATCTTTTGCTTCTTGACCTACCGCAAGTATCTTTTGCTTGCCGTATCTATCTGTTTGCACAGCTACGACGGAAGGCTCGTTAATTACGATACCTTTGCCTCTCATACTTACTATCGTGTTTGCCGTACCGAGGTCGATGGCAAGGTCGCTTGAGAAAAAACCTATTAATTTATCCAAAAACATGACTTTTATCCTTTTCTTTGATTATGCGCTAGCTTTTTTACTTTTTGAAGACTCTGATTTTGAGAGTTTCACCTTTAACGGTTTTTCGCTTTTTTCTATACACTCTTTGTTTACGATGATTTCATATCCGGCAAGCTCCGGCAGGTCATACATCGTATCCGTCATAATGTCCTCAACTATCGCCCTTAGCCCTCTAGCTCCCGTCTTTCGCTTGATACTCTCTTCGCATATAGCTTTGATAGCATCTTCAGTGAAAGTGAGTTTAGCGTCGTCTATCGCAAAAAGTTTTTGATACTGTCTTAGTATGGAGTTTTTAGGCTCCGTAAATACTTTTACAAGCTCATCTACACCAAGCTCCCTTAGGCTCGCTATCACATGTAGTCTTCCGATAAGCTCAGGGATAAGACCGAATTTTACAAGGTCATCAGGCTCTATCGCATCAAATATATTTTCGTCTTTTAGCTCAGGCTTCTCTTTTTGCAAAAAGCCCATTGATGAGCCGGATATTCTGTTTTTGATGATTTCGCCAAGTCCGTCAAATGCGCCGCCGGCGATAAAGAGGATATTTGTCGTATCCATCTGGATAAACTCTTGATTTGGGTGTTTTCTGCCACCCTTTGGCGGTATGTTGACGGTGCTGCCTTCGATGATTTTGAGAAGCGCTTGCTGTACGCCCTCGCCCGATACATCTCTTGTGATAGAACGATTCTCGCTCATTCTGGCCACTTTATCCACTTCATCGATAAATACTATGCCGTGTTCCGCTTTTTTGACATCGCCGTCCGCTGATTGAAGCAGTCTTACAAGGATATTTTCTACATCCTCTCCAACATATCCAGCTTCCGTAAGGCTAGTTGCATCCGTGATAGCGATAGGCACATCGAGATATTTTGCCAAAGTTTGAGCGATGAGCGTTTTACCGCTTCCCGTAGGTCCGACAAGCAAAATATTTGATTTTTTTAGCTCGGTATCGTCATCTTCTGAGGGCAACCCTTTGATGATTCTCTTATAATGGTTGTAGACCGCTACGGCGATTATTTTTTTGGCTCTGTCTTGACCTATTACATATCCGTCAAGTGCCTCTTTTAGCTTTTTTGGTATGACTTCGCCTCTAGTGATTTCCTCTTTTGAGGAAGCCAAATCGCCCATGATTATTTTGTGCGCGCTTAGAACGCAGTTTTTGCATATGTATGCATCCTCACCTGCCAGTAGCGGGTTTTGCTCGGTGTCCTCTGCGCCGCAGAAATTACAAACTTTTTCACTCATCTATCTGACCCGCATCTTTACTATGGTATGGTATGCCTCTTTTTGTTTCAAGGCAGAATTTTGCGATATTCGCTACGAATCTGTTTTCTGATTTTGATAGCTCTTCGGCAGCGTCTTTCATAGAACCGCCCTTCAAAAACAGCTCTCTATACGCTTTTTTGATAGCGTCTATGTCGCTTCTTTCAATATGTCTTCTTAGTCCTACTAGGTTTAGACCTCTTAGATGGGCTTTGTTCCCCTCGGCTAGGCAGTACGGAGGAATGTCTTGGTTTACCGCACTAGCGCCGCCAAGCATTGCAAACTCACCGATTTTTACAAATTGGTGTATCGGTGTCATGCCGCCTACCACCGCATAGTCGCCAAGCTCAACATGCCCTGCAAGCGTTGCATTATTGGCAAGTATGCAGT
>DIZY01000099.1:38152-41467 GCA_002428055.1 Helicobacteraceae bacterium UBA6016 | reverse complement strand
TTTTGGAGCAGTTGAATTTTATAGATGATTTGACGCTTAAAGCTGTTTTTGTGTTTATTTTGTCGCTTGTTATTGTAAGAACCTTTCATTTTCTTGGACTAAAAAAGATTGTGTAGTCGGAATGCTAAATGCACTGTAATAGCTAAAAAGCCGAAGGTGTAAAACATGGCAGATATAGCACAAATAGCGGATGAACTAAAAAGCGGCGAGACGATACTTTATGTCGGAATGGGGATATTCAAAGGGCTTTCGTTCTCGGACGGCAGTAGCGTGCCACACGATAGCGACTCCATCATCCTTGCCATGAACGACGGTAGACCGATGGCGCCTAGGTTGATGTACGAGTACGCAAGGGCGGCGATGAGCATGGAGCAGAGCCGTGGGCGAAAATATGTGGAGCAAAAACTGCTTGCAATCTACAAAAAAGAGATACAAAAAACATCTGTGCATGCTCTTATCGAAAAGCTAATGCCTCATTATGTTATTGACACCAACTATGATGAAGGAGTTACAAAGATATATGCAGGCGTACCACACTTTGTGATATACGGTAAGGCTCGTATCGGCGCGAGTCTTGATAGGTTTGAGATATTTGAGTGGAGTCCTGAAATGGCGACATATACGAGAGTTGCAAAAGAGCTTTTAAGACTGGATTTGCCAATAATCTTCAAGCCTATGGGTGGTGTAGCGCCTGAAGCGTCGCTTATCGTCTCCGATGCGGACTTTGTGGATTGGCTGACTGAGGCGATGGGTGGATTTGCCGTACCGCCCGTGTTAAAAGAGTACAGAGAGGGCAAAAAATATCTGATGCTAGGACTGACATTTTCTAAAGATACGGAGCGGATGGTGGCAAATGAGCTGACTATCGGGCTAAACGGGGGATACTTCGTAAGCGATGAAGAGCCTGTTAAGAACTGTACAAAGTATCTAGTATCGCACAAAATGGAAGCAATAGGCGAAAATCCTAATGAATTTGCGGCGAAGATAGCGGAGCTATTGTAAGCGTTTCATTTACTTTTCATTTACCTGAGTTTCACTGACGGTTCACATTGGGCTGGTATTCTTTCAGTGTTAAATTGCACAAAAGGAGCCTCAAAATGAAAACTTTTACTTTATACGCCCTTGCGCTAGTTGCGACTACCGTTTTTGCGGAGGGTTTTACGACTACGGAGAGCGTCAAAGTGTCCCGCTCCGAGCCTATATATAAGACAATAACAAGTGAACGCCCGGTAAAAGAGTGTTGGGATGAGAGTGTCGAGAGAAGGGGTAATTCCGGCGGCAACGATGTGGTGGGCGGCATAGTCGGCGGAGCGATAGGCGGAGCGCTTGGAAATCAAGTCGGCAAAGGTACAGGCAAGACAGCCGCAACGATAGGCGGAGCAGTGCTTGGCGCAATGGCGGGGCAGGGGCTTTCACGAGGAGACTCCACTCCGCAACGAGAAGTAGTCCAAAAATGTAAAACCAAATATGAGACCGAGAGCAGACAAGTGCTTTCCGGATACAATAACTATGGCACATATAGAGGAAAAGAGATAGTCAAATTTAGCGAAACGCCGCTGAGTCACATAACAATTTACACTAATATTTCGTACTAAATCTATTTTGCGGGGATGGCTTTGGCTCTCTCCACAAATATTTTTATTTTCTCTCTGTCTTTGACGCCCTTTTGGCTCTCAACTCCGCTAGAGACATCCACCCCGTAAAACCCCATACCCTTTAGCTCGGCTAGGTTATCGCTCGTTAGCCCACCCGCAAGCACTATTTTTGAAGTGTCTACGCCATCAAACCACTCCAGATTTAGCCGTTTTCCGTCACCGCCGAAGCTTTCAACGAAGCTATCGACTAGACGGTATTCATCTGAAAATTTAGAAATATCATCTTTTTTTTCGGCTCTTACGACTTTGATATGTTTTGTTTTGAGCGCATCGTAAAAAGATGGCTTTGCGTCAAAGTGTACCTGTGCAAGTGAGATAGAGCAAAACGAGCATATCTCATTCACTACTGCCGCTTCTTCATTTACGAAAAGCCCGACCCTCTCAACAAAAGGCGGAAGCTTCGCTATCAGCTCTTTTGCGGTGTTTGGCGTGATGTATCTAGGTGATTTATCATAAAAGACAAAGCCCAGAGCGTCAGCCCCCGCATCAATAGCGGCGTATGCGTCTTCAAGCTTCGTGATTCCGCAGATTTTTACCCTCATCTGAGAGAGTCTATCGCCGTTTTATAATCACTTGAGCCAAATACGAAGCTTCCCGCCACGAGCACATCAGCCCCCGCATCTTTCAGCATCCCCGCATTTTTATCATTTACTCCGCCGTCTACTTCCACGAGCGTCTTTAGTCCACGCCTGCTTATCTCGTTCTTGAGGCTCTCAATTTTTCGTACGGCACTCTCAATAAATTTTTGTCCGCCAAAGCCCGGATTGACACTCATTACAAGCACCATATCTACATCATCCAGTAGATACTCCAGGCTTTTCTCATTTGTGTGCGGGTTTAGCACCACACCCGGCTTGATACCAAGGCTTCTTATCTTTTGGACAAGCCTATGAGCGTGTTTCTCCTCTTCGATATGAAAAGTTATATATTCAGGCTTGAGCGGCGCAAATATATCCACAAAAAAGCTGTTGTTTTCGACCATTAGATGCACATCGAGAGGCTTTGTAGCCGCTTTTGCGACCGCTTCCACGACTACGGGTCCTATTGTAAGATTGGGGACAAAGTGCCCATCCATCACATCCACATGCACAAAATCGCACCCAGCATCGCATATCGCCTTCACATCACGAGAGAGATTGCCGAAATCGGCGGATAAAATACTTGGCGCTATTAGCATCGAAAAGCCTTCTGTTTTTGTGAAATTATATTTTAAGCCGTGTTAAAAAATGTTAGCAATACGAATTTTAAAACTGTTTGACCACTTCTCTCTCTTTATGGGTAGAATGCTTTCACATAAATCAGGAGATAGATATGACACCTCAAGACCACTACTTAGTAATCGTAATGGAAAAATGTGCAGAAGTCACACGGGAAGCCGCTAAATGTCTCCGCTTTGGTATCGACGATGTAAACACAGAGACACAAAAATCCAACATGGGCGCCTTGATTGGAGAATTTAATGATCTTGTGGGAGGATTGGAACTCCTGTATGAGTCAGGACTTGATATGCCGGAACTCTTCAATCGAGAGCAAATTGGAGACAGCAAAATGAAGGTTAAAGAATGGTTGACGCATAGTGAGACTAAAGGTCGATTAAGTGCAACGACGGAAGTCAAGAAAGACGAGGGCAAACCAGCGGAAGCCAAGAACGATGAAACCA
>DIZY01000099.1:30830-38126 GCA_002428055.1 Helicobacteraceae bacterium UBA6016 | reverse complement strand
GACGAAACTAAACCAACAGAAGACAAGAAGGATGAGACTAAACCACTTGAACGAGAATCAGGTTCTTATTGGGTGAACAGTAAGGGTTCAGGATGGGTGGTCGCAAATTATTCTTATGGGAAATGGTATTTTGCCGGTAGTGACCTAGAAGTTGATAAAGCTGATATTCTTGAAATAGACAAAAATAAACTTGTCAGAAAAGATTAGAGCCAATAACTTGGAATATGGCTTAGAAAGATTTAAGCCGTGTTAAAGTAAAATTCCGCCAAAAATTTAATCAATTTAAAGGCTTTACGATGGCAAGAAGATGTATGGTAACCGGAAAAGGCGTTCTAGCCGGAAACAATGTTAGCCACGCTAACAACAAAAACAAAAGAAGATTCCTTCCGAACCTTAGAACGGTAAGAATTCAGCTTGAAGACGGGACTACTAGAAAAATCAAAGTAGCAGCTTCAACTCTTCGAACAATGAAAAAAGGCGCTTAATTTTTTAAGCGCTTTCTTTTTCCTCTTCGTCTTCAATTTAAAATCTTTTTATTATAAACTTTCAAAAAATATACCCAAAAGGGATAATTATGTTCAAAATTTTACCAATTCACGGCGGTGTTTGTGCACCGGAAGGTTTTTTCGCTAACGGTGTAAGCGCAGGGCTAAGAGGTAATGACCAGCCGGATGTGGCATATATCTATTCGGACGCTATATGTGATATAGACGCCGTGTTTACTTCAAACAAATTTCAAGCGGCTCCGATAGCGCACTTTAAGGAGCTTGGGCTTTTTCAGACGAATTTTGTGCTTGTAAATGCCAAAAATGCAAATGCGATGACCGGCGCAAAAGGTGTGGATGATATAAAAGAGCTGCTTGCAGACCTAAAAGCCAAATATCCTCAGATACAAAATCCAGTGATGAGTTCAACGGGCGTGATAGGAGTGAGACTTCCAAAAGAAAAAATAGCTACGACTTTTGACAAGTTTGATTTTGGCTCAAAAGATGGCGACGCTGCGGCTAGGGCTATCATGACAACTGATAGATGGAAAAAAGAGATAGCTCTCAAGGTGGAGCTGGAAGACGGCAGGATCTTTAAAGTAGGGGCGATAGCGAAGGGTGCAGGGATGATAAATCCGAACCTTGCGACGATGCTCTGCTTTATCACGACTGACGCTGATATGCCGCAAGCGGATATAAAAGAGCTTCTGATGCAAATCAGCCATACGACTTTTAACGCTATATCGGTAGACGGTGATACTTCGACAAATGACACCGTGATGCTGCTTGCAAACAAAAAAAGCTGTGCGTATGATAAAGAGGCGATGAAAGAGGCGCTAAAGATAGTAATGCACAACCTTGCGACTTCAATGGTAAAAGACGGGGAGGGCGCTACGAAACTATGCGCCTTTAGGGTCAAGGGTGCAAAAAGCGCGGCGGATGCCGAAAAAGCGGCAAAGGCGCTCTCAAACTCTCCACTTGTCAAAACCGCGCTTTTCGGATGCGATCCGAATTGGGGCAGGATAGCTTCCACGATAGGAGCTAGCGGCGTAGAGTCTGATTATGACACGCTTGTTATCGCTTTTGAGGATGTCGTGGTATTTGATAAAGGCGAAATCAGCTTTGATAAGGAGATGGAGGCGAAAGCGGCTAAGGTATTGGCAAAAGACGAATTTGCCATTATCTGCGACCTTGGGCTTGGCGAAGAGAGTTTTACGGCGTACGGTTGCGACTTAGGATATGAGTATGTCAAAATCAACGCTGACTACAGGACTTAAGAGCTTTTTTTGTAGAATACTTTTAAGCAAAATTTAAACAGGAGAGTAATTTATGTTCCATGAATATAGAGATGTCGTATCAAAACTAAAAGTAGACAACGCACACTTTGCGAAAATCTTTGAAAAACACAATGAACTGGATGATAAAATTGAGAAAGATGGTGTTCATATGGATGCTATCGAACTTGAAAAACTAAAAAAAGAGAAACTTCACCTAAAAGATGAAGCGTACAATATGATTATGGCTTATAAAAAAGAGCACAATATTTAAAATAGTACGCTCAAACGGGCAAAGCCCGTTTGGCTACGCTAGGCGCTGAGCCGCTGAAGCTAGCCGCAAAGCGGCAGAGATTATTTGCCGAGTTTGCAAGTTAGCGCCATCTCCACTAGTTTTTTACCAACTTCTTCGCTTTCATCCACCAACAAATCAACCCCCGCCGCTTTAATAAGTCTAAATTCTCTATCGTTTTTTGTTCTGGCAACCAAATTTACTTTTGGAAAGTTAAAGCGGATTATTTCGCAAATTGTCAACAGCTCTTCTTCTTTATCTATTGTAACTATTACGGCGGATGCATCTTTTACTTTTAAGGTCTCTAGCATGTTTTTTTGCATTGCGTTTCCAAATATGACATTGCATCCTCTGGCCTGTGCGTCATATACCAAGTCTCTTTGGGTTTCTACGGCTATATAGTGAAATCCGTTTGCTTCAAGGTTTTTGATGACTGCTTTGCCGGTATTTCCAAAGCCTATTACTACGACATGATTTTTAAAGCTGGTTGATTTATCTATGATGTCGCCGTCTTTGCTTTTTGTAAATTTGTATGATATTTCAGCTATATACTTAGCCAAAAACGGCGTAATAATCATGGAAAGCGCCGCAACGGCTATAAAAGTTTGCGCAACTTCCTCGCTCACAAGATGAATAGTTTTTGCGTAAGCGAATATAACAAACGAAAACTCACCGACCTGAGAAAGTAGTATCGCTGTTTTAATGGCGGTTCTAGAGGAGTATTTGAATATTTTTGAGAGGTAAAAGATAATAATCGTTTTTGCTCCCATGATGCCGACTGTTAAAAACATTATCATCAAAATATTTTTAATCAAATAATTCATATCAATGAGAATTCCTATGGAAACAAAGAAAACGCCCAAAAGCAAGTCTCGAAACGGTATAAGGTCCGCCTCTATCTGATGCTTAAATGCAGATTCCGAGATAATAATACCGGCAATAAAAGCGCCCAAAGAGTACGGTACTTGGAAAAAGTGGGCGATGGAAGCCGATGTGAGAACAATCAGTAAAACGGCGGTCATAAAAAGCTCGTTTGATTTTGCGCCGCTCACATGCCTTAGAAAATATGAAACACCGTATTTTCCAAAAAAATAGATTGCTATTATGCCTCCAGCCGAGTTTAGTGCTGTTTGCCAAAGCAGGGTTCCTAGCTCTTGCGATGTGTCGGCTAGTATCGTCACGAGTATAAGTATCGGTACGACGGCGATGTCTTGCATTAAGAGGATACCTATGGAGTTTCTACCGTGGTTTCTGCCTAGCTTGCCCGTCTCTTGTAGTATTTTTAAGATAATGGTCGTTGAGGAGAGCGCAAGAGTAAAGCCTATAGCTACCGCTATTTTTGTCTCAAAGCCTAGCAGGTGGTGCAGTATGAAGCCAAATATTAATCCCGATACAGCCACCTGCAAGCCGCCAAGCCCAAGCACCTCTTTTCTCATAGAGTGCAGTTTTTCAAGGGAAAATTCAAGACCAAGCATAAACATCAAAAATACGACGCCAAATTCAGCTATAGCGGTTAGTTCTTCGCTACCGGTCAATCCAAAAGTTGCCTTTGCGGCGACACCTGTCAAAATATAGCCGATAATTGCGCTAATGCCCATGCGTTTTAGAAGTAGATTTAGGATGATTGCAAAAAATATTATCGCCGACATGACAAGTAGATTATTATCGTGCATTTTTACATCCAGTCTATTAGTTTGACTACTTCGTTTATTTCGAAGCATTTCATTGAAGTTTTTATGTTTTTCGGCAGTTTTGGCACAAGCGCTTTTTTGAATCCCTGTGACGCCGCCTCTTTGAGTCTGTTTTCGATGCTTGACACCTCTCTAATATCTCCCGTAAGGCTGACCTCGCCGATAAATACGGTCTCAGGATTAATCGGTCTATTTTTGAAGCTACTGACTATCGCAGCTATTATGGCTAGATCTATGGACGGTTCCGTGACCTTGATGCCGCCTACGACATTGATGTAGACATCATACCTGCTTAGGCTAAAGCCCAGTTTTCTCTCCAAAAGCGCAAGAATCATCGTAAGACGAGAGCTGTCAAAGCCGTTGCTTGAGCGTTTTGGGTTTGGATACGGGCTTTCGGACACGAGCGCCTGCACTTCTACCGCAAGAGGTCTAGTGCCTTCCATTAGCACCGTAATTGCAAAGCCTGGATTTGTGGAGTCTTTGCTAAAAAACTTTGACGAGATGTTTTTGGCGGCCACTAGCCCCTCGCTCGTCATCTCGAATATCCCTATCTCGCTTGTAGAGCCAAACCTGTTTTTAAACCCTCTGAGTATCCGAATATCGCTGCTTCCGTCTCCATCAAAATAAAGCACCGTATCTACCATATGCTCAAGTACCCTAGGCCCTGCGATAGAGCCCTCTTTGGTGATGTGTCCTATGATGAATACTGTTATATTTTCGCTTTTTGCGTGACGCATTAGCTGAAATGTTATCTCTTTGACCTGCGATACGCTCCCAGGCGCCGAGTCTAGTGCGCTTGAGTACATTGTTTGGATGGAGTCTATGATGATTAGCCCGTACTCTCCGGCTTTTGCTTCGTCTAGTATCGAGCCTATCTCTATCTCACCCAGTAAAAATAGATTTTCATCCAGTGCGCCGAGTCTTTGCGCCCTCATTTTTATCTGATGGTTCGACTCTTCGCCTGCGGCGTACAGTATTTTCATTTTTTTAGCAGCCAGAAGCCCCGCAATTTTTAGAAGCAAAGTTGACTTGCCGACCCCCGGGCTCCCGCCTATAAGCACGAGAGAGCCTTTGACGATACCACCGCCTAGGACAATATCAAACTCCTCATCCCCGCTAGGTATCCTATCTACGCCGCTATCTTCGACATCTACTATTGAAACTGCTTTTTTTGCCTTCGGCGTTACTGATTTATTGGCAAGCTCAAGGTCTTTTTCTTTGACCTCAAGAAAACTCTCCCAAGCCCCGCAATTTGGGCATTTGCCTATCCATTTTGCACTTTGGTAGCCGCATGCTTGGCACTCGAAGAGCGTTTTTTGCTTTGCCATTTTTTAGTCTTTGAAGATTGCGCCGACGAACTCGTCCACGAATGTTTTTGTATCGAAAGGCTCTATATCGTCTGGTTTTTCACCGACACCGACATATAGTATTGGAAGTCCTAGCTCTCTTACTATCGAAAATATCGCCCCGCCTTTTGCCGTGCCGTCCAGTTTTGTCACTATTACGGCGTCGAGTCCTATCATTGCATCAAACGCCTTTGCTTGATTGATAGCGGAGCTTCCCGCCGTCGCATCGATAATAGCTATTTTTCTATGCGGTGCGCCGGGCAGGGCTTTTTCACACACCCTGACGATTTTTTTTAGCTCTTCGGCGAGATTTGTCTGCGTGTGGAGTCTGCCTGCCGTATCAATGACGGCGTAGTCTATGCCCTTTGAAGTTGCAGAATTTACCGTGTCGTACGCTACGCTTGAAGGGTCCGCACCTATTTTGGAGGTAACGGCTTGCACACCGAGTCTCTGCGCCCAGATACTTAGCTGCTCAACCGCCGCGGCGCGGAAAGTGTCTCCGGCTCCCAGTATGACTGACTTGCCGTCTTTTTTTGCAAGATTTGCTAGTTTTGCTATCGTAGTCGTTTTGCCTGCGCCGTTTACGCCGATAATTAAATCAACAAAAGGCTTTTGCGAATAAATCCGTGCGGCGCTTTTTGTGTTTGAGCTAAAAAAAACAGATGCTAGCGAGTTTTGAAGCGCTATTTTATTGATACTATTTGGAAGGCTTTCCAGCATATTTTCTACAATTTCATACTCTATATCGCTTGTCACCAAGATTTCTTCGAGCTCATCTTTGCTTATCGTGTCGCGTTTGGTGCCTACTATTTCAGTAATTGCTGCGACCGTCTTTTGTAGCGATTTTTTTAGTAATCCAAACATATATTTTATTTCTTTCCTATAGTTTTTAGAATGTCTTGCTCTATGATCTCTTTTGGCGTAGCCCCAGGATAGTAAGCTGTTTTATTGCCGTTTTTGTCAAACATAAACATAGTAGGAAAGCCTTTGATTCCGAACATTTCCGCCGCTTCCATGCTCGCCGGAGAGTTTGCTACAAAATAGTTAATTTTGTGTTCGTTGATAAAGTGTGCGACATCTTCGTTTCTTTTATTCTCTTCAACCAGTATGGCCACGACCGCAAAGTCGTTTTTGTATTTTTCTTGCAACTCTACAAGGTGCGGCACTTCGGCTCGGCAAGGCGGACACCAAGTGGCGAAGAAAACTACAAGCGTTGTTTTGCCCTCAAGTTCTGCGAATTTAACCCCGCTTCCAGTATTTAGCATAGTCAGATTTTTGCCGTCTATTGCTGTTAATGTGATATTTTTTGTCAGATTTTTTGTACTTACTAGAGAGTTTGCATCCTCTTTTTTATTGCATCCTGTAAAAAAAATGGCGATTGATGATACTAGCAATGCCAAAACTACTACTTTTTTCATATTTTTTTCCTAATTTTTTGTTTTTTACAGCCGAAAGATTATAAACTCTATGCGCTTAACCGATAGAGCTTTGGAGGCTGATTTGGAGAACAAAAAAACAGTTTTTAGGCGCAAAGCAAAAGAGACGCTAAAAAAAGAACTCAAAAAAGGAGTATATAGCAAAGATAAGGCGTTTGAAAAAAATCTACTCTTGTTTGTCAAAAGAAAAAATCTTAAAAAAATATTGATGTTTTTGCCTCTTCCAATCGAACCGAATATTATATCTGCGATAAAAAAACTGCGAAAACTAAAGAAGAGCATATATGTCCCTTTTATAGAGGATATTAGTTTTAAGATTGTAAAATACAGATTGCCCGTAAAACAAGGGGTCTACAATATTTTTAGTTGCAATAATTCTCACGAATTTATAAAAAAAATTGATATGGCTATCGTTCCAGCTATTGGAATAGACTCAAAGTTTAGAAGAATAGGCTTTGGAAAAGGTATGTACGACAGATTTTTCGGCTCCCTACGATACAAACCGGTAATCGCATTTGCACAAAGAACTTTCAACTTTAGCAAAGAAGATATAGGTGAGGCGCATGACGCTGTAGGCGATTACTTGATATTACCTAATAAAATTTTCGCAAAAGGCAGAATAAAAAATGCTTACAACACTATTAACGGCTACGGCGGCCGCTGCGTCGTCAGGGCTGATAGGATTTTTCGTAGCAAAAAAAATAGATTCGACAAAATACCAAATCTACATAGAGCAATCAAAGTCAAAAGCTAGGGCTATTGAACATGAGGC
>DIZY01000099.1:0-30704 GCA_002428055.1 Helicobacteraceae bacterium UBA6016 | reverse complement strand
GAGAAGATAAAGAGTGAGCTAAAAAACCTTGAGTCTCAAAAAAAAGACATAGCTTCTTTAAAACAAGAGATAACGGCAAACAAAGAAGAACTTGGGCGGATAAAAGGGCGGTATGAGCAAAAAGCGGAAGAAGCCCTGAAAATAGCGGAAGCAGGAGCCGGGTTAACAAGGGGCGAGGCTAGAGAAATCGTGCTTGCTAAAACCGAAGAGCAGTGCAGGGAAGATATAACGCATATAGTAAGAAGGTACGAGACGGAGGCTAAGGCTGAGGCGCGTAAGAGAGCGAACTATATCATAGCCCAAGCTACGACTAGATTTGCCGGAGAGTTTGCGGCAGAGAGGCTCATTAATGTAGTGCCGATACACAGCGAAGAGATAAAAGGGCGCATAATCGGCAAAGAGGGTAGAAATATCAAGGTGCTTGAGATGCTTCTAGGCGTCGACATTATCATCGATGATACTCCAAACGCCATTATCGTAAGTAGTTTCAATCTTCTTAGAAGAGCCATCGCCACAAAAACGATTGAGCTACTCATAGAAGACGGCAGAATACAGCCTGCAAAAATCGAAGAGATATATGAAAAAGTCAAGCTAGAGTTTGATGAAAAGATGTATGAAGAGGGCGAAAACATAGTGATGGACCTTGGCGTAGGACCGGTGCATACGGAGCTAATAAAGCTTATCGGTCGTTTGAAATACAGGGCGAGTTATGGACAAAACGCCCTTGCGCACTCGCTAGAGGTCGTACATCTGGCGGGTATTATAGCGGCAGAACTAGGCGGCGACGAGGTGCTTGCAAAAAGAGCGGCGCTTCTTCATGATATAGGCAAAGCGCTTACACATGATTACTCGGGAAGCCATGTAGACCTTGGCGCTGAAGTGTGCAAAAGATACAAAGAGCATCCGGTGGTCATAAATGCCATATATGCCCATCATGGGCTAGAAGAGATAAAATCCATAGAGTGTGCCGCTGTTTGTACAGGAGATGCGCTCTCTGCCGCACGCCCAGGCGCTAGAAGAGAGGTGCTGGAGAGCTTTCTTAAAAGAGTGGAGGAGTTGGAGAAAATCGCCCTTTCACACAACGGCGTCAAAAATGCGTATGCAATAGCCGCAGGTAAAGAGATAAGGGTGATAGTGAATGCCTCTTTGGTAAATGACGATGAAGCTGCCCTTATAGCCAGAGAGATAGCTACTGAGGTTGAAAAGGGTGTGCAGTATCCGGGAGAGATTAAGGTAAGCGTCATTCGTGAGACTAGGGTAACGGAGTTTGCTAGATAAACCACTTTTAAAGCCGTAGCAAAAACGGCTTTAAAATTTTTCAAAACAACGCAATTCAGGAACGGTTTTTGCTATAAAGATATAAAAAACAGTGGGGTTTTGCGTAGTGAATAGTCAAGTTTTTGCTATTAGTCATACGGAAAATATGATACTAGCTCGTATAGATGGGACGGATACCGCATATTCTGAATACATCAAAACCTACATTCAAAAAAACTTCAAATTTTTTATACATCTAAAAGAGTCCATACTTGTCTTTCCAAAAAGCGAAGACAAAACCAAAAGACAATTTTTTATGAGCTGCCTGCTTAATAATCTCAACAAAACAAAACAAATTAAACTTTCAATGGATTTCAATCCAGATGTGCCGTTTTTTGTCGAATTTGCAAACTCAAAAGAGGGCTCTCTTGTTCCAAAAGTAATAGTCAAATGTCATAAAGATAGCGTCTTTTTTAGATTTTCAGACGAGACAAAGAGGGTTGTAGAATTTTTAAGAAAAAGCTTTTTCGGTATGAGAGTGGATGTTGATTATTGCCAAAAAGTAGCAAAAGTAAAAGTAGCAAACAAAGAAGAGTACTTCGCGCTTAGAAAACTGCTAGCAAAAAAAATCAAATTTAGCGATTTTTTGCAGGTAAAATTTACCTACAATGAAGAGGAGCTGGTAAGACTAAACTCATACGCTAAAGCGTCTAAAAAAAGATTTTCTGCTGAATATTTCAGTGATTATCCAAAAGAGTCTTGTTTTTATGAGCTGAACTCTAAATATGGCGATAGCTTTGAGACGATAAGGCAACGATATTTGGAGCTTATAAAGATATATCATCCAGATAGAGTCTATGGTAAAGACGAAGAGACGCAAAAACGATATACAGCAAAATTCAGAAGAGTTCAGAGCGCCTTTGAAGAGATAAAAAAGATGCGTCAAGGTCTCGCATCTTAGTACTTATTTACGCTTCCCTGTTCAGGTTAAAGTAACTCCTTTTTATTTTCTAGCATATATTTTTTCATTTTTTGAATATTTCGCATACCGTCTAATACTTTTGCTTTTTCTGAATCCAAAAGTTCTATTGTTTCGCTTATTAGAGCTGAGGCCATCTGCAACTCTTCTTTGTTTTTGCTATCAAAAGCAACACTTGAGAGCTCTTCAATTTTTGTCATATCCGCATTAATCAATGCAATTTTTAGCTCTTTTATATAATCCATTATATTTGTGTTCCCGTTACATCTTTCCAGGCATCTATTAGGCCTTTTGTGACCGTTATTACAGTCTCTAGCGGTTCTGTCGTGTTTTCTAGATTGGCCATACTGAGTAGATAGATTTGATGGCTATAAAGACCGTTTAGATAGTTTGCAACCTCTCCGCCTTTTTCATAGTTTAGAGAGTTTATCAGCTCTGCAAATATGTCTATTGAGCGGTTAATCCAGTATACTTTTTTTTCTATATCGCCATCTTCTATGCATTTTTTTGCTTGACCTGTAAATCTTAATACGCCCTCAAAAAGCATCTGAACGAGCTTTTCCGGCGACTCTATTCTTGCCGCATTTTGGGCGTATGCGTTAAGCGCTGTTGATCTCATTATAATCCTTTTAATTGCTCGCTGAATCTATTTGCATTTTTAGTGAACTGAAACTATTTTGAAATTTGCTAATCATCGAATCATACATTGCAAATTGATTTGCCATCAGTTCATATCTTTTATCTATTTGGGCTATTGCGTTTTCTTTTTCTGTGTTTTGTGAATCTAGTTCGTTCTGGAAAGACTTATCTAGCATTTGTAGCAACGAGTTGTCACCGCTTATAAGTGAACCCAAGACTGTATTCATTTCAGCAAATACTCCGTCCTTTCTTGTGGTAGAACCTAGCCCTACCGTCACATTTGCCATTCCTATAGAGCTAAGCGCAGACCCAGATAATCCCGATGCGGCAGCGGCAGCATCGGTGGTTTTTACTGTAATGGCTCCGCCGCTTGCATTTTCTAGTGTTAGTTTTCCATTACCGTCGGTGTATGCCTTTACGCCAGTTGATTCATACGCATTGTTGATGGCATCTGCAAATAGCTGAGCATTTGTTTCGGCGCTGCCTGCTGTGGTTGCCACAGATGCTATTGAAAAACCGTTAATGGTTATAGCACCGCTTCCTATGTTTGTAGCGGTTGCGTCGGCTGTTCTTGCCGCTGTATAAGTGGCTTTTGCTACCGTGCTTTCGCCTCTAAATAGTTTCTCTAATGCGGTTGGATCGTCGCTTAGTTTTTTATTTAAAATCGTCTTGTCAACACTAAGTGATCCGTTCTTATCAAGAGAGAAGCCATAGTCTATTAGAGATATTCCATTTATATTTTGCTTTGTAATCATAGATGAAAGCTTACTTGAAACCGTACTTACATCGGAGACGCCTTGCAGTGATCCAGATGTATTTGCTGCGCTATCATACTTTGTTAAATCATTGATTTTGTTATTCAACGAGTTATAAGACGAGACAAAATCATCAACCAGTGTAGGTATAGTGCTGGTGTCTTGAATTATTGAAAGGTTAGCCGTTGAAGTTGTTACTTTATTGAGGTTGAATATTGCACCGGTAATGATGTCGTCTACATTGTTTTTGGATCTACTCATAGCTATGCCGTTATATGTAAAAATGGCATCTTTTGCTCCTTGAAGCGTACTGGAACTAGTATTGTCTGTTACATCGCTAGCAAACAGTCCGCTTTTTGTTGCTGCACTGTTTGTTGTTGTTATCTTAATGTCTTGTGTGGAATTGCTACTAAGTGTTATTTTGCCATTATCATCAACGCTAGCCGTTACTCCACTATCTGTTGTTTTTTCGTTTATTTTGCCAGCTATCAAGTCGGCGTTTGCTTTTGCGCCTCCCGTAAGAGTTACGCCGTCGATCGATACCCCATTTATAACTATATCGCCGTTTGCTGTAGCGTCAACAGCGGTTGCGGCGTTTGCTTTGCCGACTACTGCATCGGGAGCAAATACGCTATTTGCTATGTTTCCACTCATTGTTATGTCGTTTTTTGCACCGGTATCTTTTGCTTTTAGGATTAGTCTGTATGGGTTGGTATCCCCCCCTGTATTTAGTATGCTTGCAGTTATATTCCCGCCGGTTGCATCATTGATTTTTTGTGCAAATTGCTCTAGCGTCATACCAGGCGCTGTGCTTATATTGTATGTTGAACCGTTCATCTCCATCGTAAATGATTCGGTTGATAGAGACATTGTTGAGTCTGCAGACGCAAATCCCTTTGACTGCATAATATGATTTTGTGCCAATTGAGAGACGCTTACGCTTGCAGATTGAGGAGAGACGCCACTTGTGACTGAAAGGGTAACATCGGAGCTATTTGATGTTGCTGAGCGTTTTAGATATGTTGACTCATCCCCGAGATCCATAGTTGCCGTTTTTACAGATGATATTGATAGGATTAGTGAAGTTAAATCCGCTTTTTGACTTTGAGTTTTGGTTATGGAGGTGGTTATGGGTGTAATTCTGCTACTAGTTTCCGCATTTTTTAGTTGGTCTATTAGGCTACTTGTCAGCGTACCACTTCCAAGTCCTAAGGATGTTATTGTTCCTGCCATTTCTTATCCTTTATTATGCTTTTTTATCGAATATAATACCGATGATTTCTCTCATCTTCGTCATTAATGCTACGGCTTCGTCGGATGGAAATTTGCGAATAAGTTTGTCCGAGTCTTTTTCGTATACAGACACCGACATTTCGCCTATTTTGTCTTCAAAACCGAATTTAACATTAATATTAAGAGGATTCATCTCTTTATTGAGATTCTCTGTCAGTTGCATTAGCTCTTGTTTTAAATCTTTTTGATCCGTATTTTTTTTCATATCATCCACTTGCTTTTGAATGGATGATACCGAGCTACTTTGCGCTTTTGCGCTTTGTGTGCTCTCCTCGGAAGCAGGTTTCATTCCAGTTTGTGGCTCAAAGCCGCCACCGCTTTGTATACTTTGTAGTTCCATAATCTTAAGTTCCCCCTCTCGTTCGTAGCGTATTTTAGAATTACTTTTCATATCGGCATAACTTAACAAAATTCAAATTTGGCTAAAATCGTTTTTAAAAAAAGTAAAGGTTCAGGTTTGAAAGTTGCCGTTGTGTGTGATTCTCCTCTTTTAAAAAAATGCCTAGAAGTATTTTTAAAAGAAAAACTCAGCTCTTATTCGGCTTGCGATTTTGTAATATCCGATAAAGCGATAGATTCGGAGAAACCCGTTTTTGTAATTAGCGACAGTAAGAGTTCCAATATTAAAAAACCTTTCTCAAAGGCAAAGCTTCTAAAGTCTTTAGATGAATATTTTAAAAAGCTGAATAGACAAAAGACGCCACCGTCGCAAATTGCAAAAAATAATATTTCTGAATTAGAAAATAAGCTAACCGCTATTACAGAAAACTTTGTAACAGAACTTGTAAAAACAATAAGAGAATATAGATGAAAAAACAACTTAGTACAAAAATTATAGCTGGCGAATTTAAGGGCAAGGGTATCTTTTTGGCCGACATTGCCGTCACCAGAAGCACCAAAAGCATTATCAGGGAGTCTGTTTTTAACGCTCTTCAAGGAGAGGTTGCCGGAGCGGTGTTTGTTGAGGTTTTTGCGGGGAGCGGGACTATTGGAATAGAGGCGTTGAGTCGTGGGGCGGAGTTTGTTTATTTTCTTGAAAAAGATAAAGATTCATATCACTGTATACAAAAAAACTTAGACATCATAGGCGTCAACAACGCAAGATTATACAATGTGGATAGCTTTGAATTTTTTCCTGAGCTTTTGAGCAGTTTGGCAAGAAAAGAAAAGAGAATTTTTTATTTTGACCCACCGTTTAGCATTCGAGAAGATATGGAGAATATCTATGAAAACTGCATAGCGCTTATTGCCGCTATAGATCCAAAGCCTCTGGATATAGTTGCCGTAGAGTATATGACTGGTCATGAGTTGCCTGAAAAAATAGGCTCATTTAATAAAGTAAAATCAAAAAAATTCGGTAAAAGTTCAATAGCCTATTACACGCTATAAATCGTTAGTTGCTTCATTGGAACACACTTTGCTTTAAGGCTATAAATTAGTCTTTTGAGGGTGTTTTTATGAGAAGATTTCTAGTTGCCTGCTTGCTAACCGCTTTATTTTCCGATTCTTTGTTTGCTACGAGAGTAAAAGAGTTGGCAAATATAGTCGGCGTGCGAGATAACCAACTAATAGGATACGGTCTCGTTGTCGGTCTAAACGGTACGGGCGACGGTTCTACCTCTGTGTTTACCACCCAATCACTCTCAAATCTGCTTGCAACCGTAAATGTCAAAATTGACCCAAAAGATATAAAATCCAAAAATATAGCAGCCGTTATGGTGACAGCAAATATCCCTGCTTTTTCTAGACAGGGAGATAAAGTAGATGTATCGGTATCTTCAATAGGCGATGCCAAATCGCTAGAGGGCGGTACTCTGCTTTTAACAGCCCTAAAAGGTGTTGACGGCAGAATCTATGCGCTAGGACAGGGAACTATCTCTACCGGCGGCTTTAATGCCGGAGGCAAAGGGCAAAAAAACCATGTTACCGCTGCGACTCTTAGAAACGGCGGCTTGATAGAGAGAGAAATATCTTTTGATATTGCCAAAAAAGACGGCGTGATGCTGAGCCTAAAACAGGCCAATTTCCAAAATGCGTTAAAGATACAAGACTCCATCAATAAAACGATAGGGCAAGGTATAGCTTTTGCTGAGGATTCAAGAACGCTAAAGCTTCTAAAGCCTGCGAATTTGAGCATGGTTGAGTTCATAGCAAGAGTGCAAGAGATAACTATCGATGCGCAAAAAGAGAATAAAATTATCATAGATGAGAAAACAGGAACGGTAGTTGCTGGAGCTGATGTAAGGATTGACCCGGTAGTCATAACTCACGGGGACATCACGATAAAAGTGAGGACTGAGGGCGCGAAAGAGCCCGATGCAGACGGTAAGTCGGTGGTTGATATCGGTGATAAAACAAAGGTCGGTCTGACTTCCAATATAGTATCTACATCTAACGCAGAGATGACGCTCTCTACTTTGATGAGGGCTCTGCAAAGACTGGGCGCAAAACCTAGGGATGTTATATCTATCATCGAGGCGATGAAAAGTGCGGGCGCTATTAGGGCCGACATAGAGATTATATAAGGAGTTTTTTATGCTAGATGTATCAAACGCTATAAATTCATACTCGGCGTCAAAAACAGCCGGAATCGGCACCCTTAGCAAGGATGACGCAAAGCTAAAAGAAAAAACAGACGCTTTTGAATCTGTGATAGTCAAGCAAGTTTTAGACATTGCACTAGACGAGAAATACTCGATATTTCCCGATGATGCCGGTAAAGATATTTACAAATCAATGTATACGGAAACGCTTTCAAACTCCGTATCCGGTGGTTTTGGTTACAGCAAAATGTTATTCGACTTTTTGAAAGAGAGAGCCTAAAGTTTTGAGTCTGACAGTCGATATGGTGCGTGAACTAACAATCAAACCCTTGTTCGTAGAAGGAAAATAAAATGGTAAACGCACTAAATTCCGGCTCGGTCGGACTCACAAACAAAGCAATGGAGATGGAAGGGGTGAAGCTGGAAAAAAAGCAAAACTCATCTGAAGTTTCAAATAAAGAAGAATCAAAAGTAGAAAAGTTGAAAAAATCTATAGAGAGCGGCGATTATAAGCTCGATATGGAAAAAACGGCTAAGGCTCTTGTAGAGTTTTAGATTTTCTCGTATTTTTAAAGGGGTTTAAAATGTTAGTTCACTACCTTAATCTTGCTATTGAGTCGTTACAAAATCTTATAGACATAACCAAAACAGATATTGAAGATATAAAACAAGCAAAACATGAAAAATTGTTCGGCAAAGTAAAAAGCAAAGAAGAGATGGTAAGCTCTTTTGAAAAATATAAAAATCTTATAGACGCCGAAATAGTGTCTATGGCTGCTGCAAATCCTTCGTTGGAACTAAAAGATCTTCTCTCTGAAAGCCAAAGAGATTTACTTGGTGATATGAGAGAGAAACTCACGGAACTAAAAGCTACAAATAGGCATTACGCAAAGCTTGTTATCGCTGTCAGCTCCTTTTTTAACGGACTAATAGAGCAGATGTTGCCAAAAGACGACCAAAAACCGGGCTATGACGGCTTAATACAAAGACGCGCAAGTATTCTAGAAATAAAGGCTTAAAAATGGCCGGAATATTTGATTCGCTGTATACTGCATACAGCGGCTTGCAAACTTCGCAGATAGCCGTAGGTGTTACGAGTAATAATATATCAAACGCTCAAAATCCTGATTATACAAGGCAAAGAGCTACCATACAAGCAAAGTCTCCTTTTTGGACAACACCCGGCGATATAGGTACCGGTTCTGAAGTTGTGAATGTAACGAGAATTCACGATGAGTATGTCTACAAAAGATTAAATAGCGCTTCTACACAAAAAGAGTTTACGGATTTTGAGGAAAGCACTCTTGTGGAGGTATCAAAATATTTTCCTGATATTGTCGGCAACGGCGTCTCTACATATATTCAAAGCTATTTTGACTCATGGCAAAATTATGCCAATAATCCAAGTGACTCAAAATTGGCGATAGCCGTGGCGGAGCACTCTCAGAATCTATCGAATATCGTCAAAGATACAAGAGATAGAGTTGTGCAGGTGCAAAACTCTCTTAATGATAGAATGGAACCGTTGGTAGATGAGGTGAATAGGTTGGCAAAAGAGATAGCCGACATTAATCTTCAAATATCAAGGCATGAATCCAACGGTACCAACAAAGCAAATACACTAAGAGATGAAAGAGATAAAAGAGAGACTGCGCTTACAAAACTGCTGAATGTTACCATTAGCAAAGACGGGGTGGCTAGCGATATGACTGTTGACCCAAGTGTGCATGACGGTACACAGCAGTATGTTGCGCAGGTTGGTGGTTATCCACTTGTAGACGGTGCGACATATCATCCTATAGTGCTAAAAACAGATGCAAATAGCTCGGCTAAACAGTTTAACGGTATCTTTTTTGAGTATCAAGACTATAGGCAGATAGATATATCTGAAAAAATTACCGGAGGTGAACTTGGTGCTATTATGGACCTTAGGGGTACGGCGATAGATGAGACAGGTATGCCGACGAAAGGTAAGTTGCAAGAGTATATTGATAGATTGGATACATTTTCAAAAACTTTTATAGAGAATATGAATAATGCATACGCTTCTAGCTCTGCCGATGAGATGCGTTCGAATAAAATAAACTCTTTGGGAACAGAGCCTCTTTCGTTTTTGCCGTTAAATATCAAAAGCGGCTCATTTGATGTTATTGCATATGACAACTCAGGCAATGAAACGGCTAGGCGCACCATTTCCGTAGATGTAAATGTTGACACACTAAATTCGTTAGCCGCAAAAATAAATGCCTTGCAAGATGACAATGCGGACGGTAATGCAAATAACGACTTTAGTAGTTTTTTTAACGCTAGTTTCGTGCCCGGCTCTCAGGGGGAGTTTGCCATTACAGATACCTCTGCCGCTTCCGGTAGAGGTTTTAAGATTGCAATAGAAGATAGTACTTCATCGCCTTCAAATTTTGCCGGAGCCTTGGGACTTGGTCGTCTGTTCGATGGCGCAAATGGCGCAACTATGAGCTTAAAAGGTGAGTTTTTGAACGACCCTTCTATTATTCACCCATACTCAAAGCCGGTACTGGGGAATAACAGTATAGCCAATAAGATACTGCAACTTCAGTATGATAAAATAGAGTTTACGATGCGCGATAAGAGTATCAACATAAATACTATTTCCGGTTTTTATATGGATACGGCAACAAGGGTAGCAGCCGATACGGAAACGGCTGTTTTGAATAATGACGCCGCAACGGCGGTATACAACTCCGTAAATGATGAGATGTCGTCCATATCCAAAGTGTCAACCGATGAGGAGATGGTAAGTCTTATGAAGTTTCAATCCGGCTATCAGGCGTCTGCAAAAGTCGTAACTACGCTTGATCAGATGCTTAATACCCTGCTTGGCATTAAGCAGTAGATGAAAGAGTTTAGATTTCATATTTTCCTGATTTTATTTTTGATTGCTTTTTGCTTTGTCGGTCCGCTTTTTTACGGCGTAGACCCAGCCGCTTTCAACAAAGACGGAGTTTTGCAGGCTCCGTCTTTTTCTGCCTTATTTGGCACTGATAGGCTTGGGCGGGATATGCTTGCCCGTATTATGCAGGGTGGACAAAACTCTCTTCTTATAGGTTTTGTAGCCTCTTTCGTATCTACGGCTATATCTTTGGCAATAGGTGTTACTGCTGGATTTTACAGGGGTATTGTTGATAAGGCGGTGGTTGTAGCTATAGACCTATTCTTGACCGTTCCCACATTCTTTTTACTACTTGCTCTTGTTGCCTACATCGATATTTCACCGTTTTTGCTTATTTTTATCATAGCCATCAGCTCATGGATGGGTACGGCGAGGCTGCTTCGTAGCGAGGTATATGCCATCAACGACAAGCCATTTATCAAAATCCTCAAAATAGCAAAAGTAAGTGACGCCAAAATAATCCTCAAATACTACTCCCCGTTGCTATCCCCGATACTGCTCACAAGCTTTGTATTCGGCGTTAGCGGAGCTATTTTGGCGGAGAGTTCGCTTAGCTTTTTGGGACTTGGGATACTCCCTCCTGATATGAGCTGGGGCGGACTTCTCTCGGATGGTAAAGATGTGATGGATATAGCATGGTGGGTGAGCTTTTTCCCGGGGCTGATGATATTTTTGGTTACCTATAGTCTTGTTAGTTTATCATTCAAACTTCAAAATCAAATTAGCGCAAAAAGTACGGCACAAATATGAAAGAGTTAAAAAAACGGTTAGATGCGGAATACAAAGCTAGAAACAACGAGTGTGAACTAAGCGTCGAACGCCCAGACCCGCTAATAGTGGCAAAAAAACATAATGACGAACATATAGCGCTTGCTTGTGCTCTATTTGCGTACGGCAACGCCTCTCAGATAGTCAAGTTTTTATCTTCTTTGGAGTTTGAGACGGACGATATAGAGGGCGCATTTGCCGACAAATACTACCGCTTCCAAACTCCATCGGATACGGTAAGGTTTTTTAAGGCCTTGGAAGAGCTGCAAAAAGAGGGCGGCGTAAAAGAGCACTTTTTGAGAGGCTACCAAAAATACGGCTCAGTTATCGAGGGTCTACACTTTATTATAGAGAAGCTAAACGCTATTTTAAAGCCCGACACACACGGACTGCATTTTCTAGTAGGCGACGCCGACATCAAGCTAACAGGCTCACCGCTGAAGAGATGGAATATGTATCTTCGCTGGATGGTGCGCCGCGACTGCCTTGATATGGGGCTTTGGGAGGGCGCTGTTGAGAAACGGCACCTAATACTTCCCCTTGATACGCACACTTTTAATGTTTCAAAAAGACTAGGACTTCTGGAGAGAAAAAGCTATGACCTCAAGTCGGCTATTTTGATAACTGAAAAGCTACGGGAGTTTGACCCAAAAGACCCTATTAAATACGACTTTGCGCTCTATAGAATAGGGCAGGAGAAGCTGGCTTAGCCAATCGTAAAACAATTCTCTCCGTCGCGGTGTTTATAAACAAGCTTTAGCCCCTGTATCTCAAGCACTTTTTTTGCCAAGTAAAGACCAAGCCCCATACCGTTGGCATTTCTTATGCTAGTCTCTTTAAAAAACGGTTCAAAATACCTCTCTATCGGCTGCTCCAGCTCTTCCCCAAGATTTTTGACCGACAATATGCCTTCATTGAAAGAGCAGACGGCAACGCTTCCTTCGCTTTTAAACTTTACGCTGTTTTCAAATAGGTTTGCGAGGGCTATCTCTAGTAGTACGGGGTCTGCCATGGCTATGGCGGCAGGCTCTATGTCAAGCGCTAATTCGGAGGAGTCTAAAAGCAGTTTTTTTCTTATTTTTTCACAAAAGCCCCTGAGTAGTATCGGCTCTATCCTTGTGCTAAAACCTTTTGCTATCACCTCTTCGGCGGTCATAATGCCATCTATTATTTGCGTCATTGATGAGAAGATGTCTACAAGCCTTGTTTTTTGCCTCTCATCGTCTAGGAGATGCGCCACTATGACCCCTTTTGCTATCGGGGTTTTGAGCTCATGCGCCGCATTTTTTAGAAATATCTCTCTTGCATCAAGTAGCCCGGATATTTTGGAGGATGCCGCATGAAATGCCTTTTGTATTTTGCCTATTTCATTTGACGGGTAGTTGCTTTTTGCTTGCGGTTTTATGCCTATTCCGAAAGCTTCTATCTCTTTTTCAAGCTCTTTTAACGGGCGCAAGCTTTTTATTATCGCAAGATACAAGAGTGTAATACCCAAAAGCACTGTTGCCAAAATCGCCGTGAAATATAGATAAAAAATGTAGTTTGACGCATTGTCTTTGATGCCTATATCTTTGCCCTCTATCGAAAATATCGCCACTCTGCCGAACATATCTTCATAAATATACGGCTTGCCCATGCGGTGTTCATCTGGGTAAGGAGGCGGCATGTGTGGCGGTGGAGATGGGCGATGAGAGGGTGTTTTTGTTTGCTTGGTTTGCTTTGTTTCATTTTGCGAGAGAATGATAACTTGCTTGTTATTTATAATAATTTGTTCATTTATCTTTGGCTCTATACTAAGAAGCGAAGCGTCATGCCTTATCCTCTCAAAAAACTCTCTGCCTTGATGCATTCGGTTTGCATTGAGCGCACCTATTGCAATAGCCAAAATAAGCACGACAAAGAGTGCAAAAAAGATGGATATTTTGGCGCTTATGGAATTTTTATTCACGGGACAAACTTATACCCAAAGCCCTTGATTGCCTTGATGTGTGTCGGATTTTTCGGATCGTCGTCTATCTTGTGTCTTATTCTGCCCACTATGACATCTACGCTTTTACCCACACTTTCCCATTTCATCGACTCTACGCTATCTACTATTTGGTCTCTCGTGAGTACGATATTGGGGTTTTCGATAAATAGTTTTAGCACCTCGAATTCCGCTACAGTTAGTGATAGTTTTTTGTTTTCTTTTGAGATTTCCATTGCGGATTTGGATATTGTGAAGCCCGATGTTGCGGGCGTGGGCTTTTGGGCAACCCTTGCTCTTATGCGGGCGACAAGTTCTCTTGGGTCAAATGGTTTTGGCAGATAGTCGTCCGCCCCAAGCTCAAGACCGACCACTCTGTCGCTCACCGCACTTCTAGCCGATGTTATGATGATTGGTATGGATGAGTTTTCTTTGACTATCCTGCATACTTCTAGCCCGTCCATTTGCGGTAGATTTAGGTCTAGTATCAGTATGTCGAAACCGCCCATGCCGATAGCCGCAAGCCCTTCGCTGGGCAGTCTAAAGGCGCTGAGCGATATATCGTAACCGCTCAAATACTCCTCTAAAATCTCACACATATTTGCGTCGTCTTCAATCAAAATAGCTTTTATCATGGTTTTATTTTAGCCAAAAGATAAAAAGAGAGGGTAAATGATAAGTAAATAGTCCGTGTTTAACTCTGTTTTCCAAGCGTTTACTCTGTATTTACTATGATTTGCAAATATATCACTTGCGTAAAAGGCGCAACTTTAAGCAAGGAGGCAACAATGAGCGCAATTGGCGGTTATGCAAGCAGCTCTAGTTATAGCGGTTATGCTCAATCTTCAGTAAGGCAAAGACCATCTGAAGAGGAGATGGCGGCAAAGAAAAAAGAGCTCTTCAATAAAGCGGATACAGACGGTAGCGGCGGTCTTGACAAAACGGAGTTTGGCGATTTGTTGAGCAAAGGTTCTGGCGGCGCTTCGTCATCTTCAAATATAGACGATACTTTTACAAAGTTCGATTCCAATAGTGACGGCGGTATATCGCAAGATGAGATGGACGCCGGTATGAAAAGTATGCATGAGCAGATGAAGTCCATGATGCATAAAATGAAATTTAGCAAGCAAGAGCAGGGTAGTGATTCTATGCCGCCACCGCCACCGCCTGATTCCGCTTCAACTCAAAACGGTAAAATTTCATCTAGCAGCGACGCTTTTTCTTCGTTAGATGCCAATGGCGACGGCCTTATTGATGGGGATGAGTTTTCAAATATTAGTAGTACGCAGGTTAAAAAAGTTATTTCTGCCTACCTTCAGCAGATGTCCTCTGACTACTCTTCTGCAAGCTACTCTGCGCTTTCTTCTCTCAGCGTGTAGTTTAATAGTCCGCTTTTTGCGGACTTTATTCCACTCTGCCTAATTTTCACACACATAATTTAAACACTTCTAGGGTAAAATGCACCAAAATCTTAGTCTCAAAGGCAAAAAATGGAAGGTAGACTCTTTACTTTTTTCGGCGCTTTTCTAGGCCATTCACAAGCGGCGATTTTGGTATCGCACACTCTTTTAATGGTAGCTTTGGTGGTTCTTATCGCCGTAGTTGCGGTTCAGGGTATGAAACTAGTACCAAAAGGTATGCAAAATGTTATGGAAGTGTATCTTGAGGGCGTAATCAATATGGGCGCCGGCGTATTCGGCGAAGAGAGAGCAAGAAGATACTTGCCGCTTATCGCAACTATCGGTCTTGTGGTATTCACATCAAATATGATGGGCGTTATCCCCGGTTTTGAATCTCCGACAAGCAATATCAATATGACTTTGGCGCTTGCTCTTATCGTATTTATATATTACAACTTTGAAGGTATTAGACACCAAGGTTTTGTACATTACTTTGCGCACTTTATGGGTCCTGTAAAAGTACTTGCTCCATTGATGTTTCCGATAGAGATTGTATCTCATGTTTCAAGAATTATCTCTCTATCGTTCAGGCTTATGGGAAATGTTAAGGGTGACGATATGTTCCTTATGGTTCTTTTGATGCTTGTTCCTTGGATAGTGCCTCTTCCGGCGTTTTTCCTACTATTTTTCTTCGGTATTCTTCAAACTTTCATATTTATGATACTTACATATGTTTATCTTGCGGGCGCCGTAGTGATAGAAGAAGAAAACAAACACTAATTTTATGAAACAAAAATACCTAGAATCCCTGATTAGCTTCTGCCTCGGGGTTTCTTGGGTTTTTGCCTTTACTCTCGGGGCATATCTCTTTATGCACGCTCTTCCTATCGGCATATTCTCTGCCATTCTACTGTTTATTCTTGGTGTATCTTTTGGCCTTTTGTTCGTAGCTTTTTTTGAGGGTTTATCTCTACTCCAAGACATAGCCGCAGAAAAAAAAGAGCAGACCAGGCTACTAAGAGAGATTTCGGCGAAAATGTCCGTTTCCAAAGAATCGGCGGATGAAGAAATACCTAATAACTGACCCCAAATACTACACAACCACTCCAAAACCGTTCGGCGAAGCATTAAACCGAAGTTTAATAAAATACACCCCTGATTTTGTTTGTTTCCGTGACAAGAGTGACGGTGACAAAAAAGAGCTTTTAGATGCTTTTGTATCCGCACTCAAAGACAAAGAGCTAAAAGCTTTAGTTAACGGCTCTTTAGGGCTTGCTTTGGAGTACGGGTTGGACGGCGTCCATCTGCAAAGTTCACAGCAAGCTCTGATACAAAAAGCGAAAGCCGCAGAGTTGCTTGTGATTGTAAGTTGTCATAGCGCCGAAGAAGCAACGGGCGCTTTTGAAAAAGGCGCCGATTTTGTAACACTCAGTCCTGTGTTTGATACGCCGCACAAGGGCGCACCTTTGGGTATTGAGGCTTTTTCGGATATATTGGCTCATACGGACAAAACAAGAGTATTTGCCCTAGGCGGCATAGATGACGACTGCAAAGCGGCGCAAATAGAGAAACTCGGAGTTTTCGGCTTTGCTTCTATACGATATTTTGTGAGATAAGGATTAATTTATGCAATTTGAAACGGTAATAGGACTTGAGGTTCATGTCCAGTTAAACACTAAAACTAAGATTTTTTGCAATTGCTCAACGAGCTTTGGAGATGAGCCAAATACAAATACTTGTCCGACTTGTCTTGCTTTGCCGGGTGCTTTGCCCGTACTCAACCAAGAAGCCGTCAAAAAAGCGATGCTTTTCGGTAATGCAGTGGGAGCCACGATAAACAAAGCCTCTATCTTTGATAGAAAAAGCTACTTTTATCCAGACTCTCCAAAAGCGTATCAAATATCCCAATTTACGATACCGATAGTCGAACACGGTACACTCTCAATCGACTTTGAAGACGGAAGCTCAAAAACCGTTAGAATCGGCAGGGCACACATGGAAGAGGATGCCGGAAAAAATATACATGAGAGCGGATACAGTAAGGTAGACCTCAACCGTGTCGGTACACCGCTTGTTGAGATAGTCTCTGAGCCGGATATGTCAAGCTCTCTTGAAGCGGTGTTGTATCTAAAAAAACTGCACGCAATAGTCACATATCTCGATATCTCCGATGCAAATATGCAAGAAGGCTCTTTCCGCTGTGATGCCAATGTCTCCATAAGAGCTGTCGGTGACAAAAATCTTTACACGAGAGTAGAGATAAAAAACATCAATAGCTTCAAATTTATTCAACGGGCGATTGATTATGAAGTAGCAAGGCAGAGAGAGGCGTGGATGAGCGGTGTATATGAGAGAGAGGTCGTGCAAGAGACGAGGCTATATGACCCGTCCAAAAACGAGACTCGTTCAATGAGAGGCAAAGAGGGTTCCGCAGACTACAGATACTTCCCAGACCCAGACCTTCCGCCGCTTATCGTGACTGATGAGATGATGGAGGAGGCAAAAAAACTGCCAGAGCTACCGGACGAGAAAAAAAATAGATTCATAAGCGCCTATGGACTAAAAGCGTATGATGCGGGCGTGCTTACAAATGAGCTGTTTATGGCAGGTTATTTTGAGGAGATGGTGAAAGAGGGGGCGGATACTAAGCTTGCAGTTACATGGCTTACTACGGAGCTTCTGGGAAGGCTAAACTCCAAAGGCACAGAGCTTGCCGAGTGTGGTATAGACGCCGTGAAACTATCGGCACTTACAAAGCGAATATCTGATGGCACAATTAGCGGTAAAGCGGCAAAAGATGTGCTTGACTATATCGTTGACAACTCTGGCGAAGAGGTAGACGCCGCCATTGAAAAACTAGGGCTAAAACAAGTAAGCGACGACGGCGCAATAATTGCGATTATCGAAGAGGTAATAAAGGCAAATCCGGCGCAAGTTGCAGGATATAAAGCGGGCAAAGAGGCGTTATTTGGATTTTTCGTAGGTCAGACTATGAAGGCGAGCAAAGGCAGCGCAAACCCTGCAAAAGTAAATGAACTGCTAAAACAACTGCTAGATGGGTAATTTTTTCGCCGATACGCTTCTAAAGACCGCATACAGACTAGATACCTCTAGCGACTATGCGGCAACAAAATCATTTTTTAAAAACCTTTTTCTAAACGACTCATACAGGTATAAAAAATATTTTGACTACTCTATGATTGTTATCGTCTTTTTGACCGTCGGTATATATCTGTATGATATTAAGGACAATATAGGGGAGCTACTGTGGCTTTTTGAGATATTCGCTATTTTGCTTTTCTTGTCGGAGTATCTTTTGAGATTTTGGGTGCACTCCGATGTGCATACTATTATTATCGCAAAACTAGAAGAGTGTGAGGAGCTACGAATATCGCCAAACTGGCGTGAACTCTCTTGGATAATTATAAAAAATAAACTCTCTTTTATGCTACACCCGATGTCTATAATCGACCTTTTGTCAATACATCCAGAGCTAAGACCGCTTAGACTTTTTAAGATTTTTAGATATTCCGAAATTACAAGAGGTCTGTTTTCTGTACTTGCGACCAAAAAATATGAGTTCGGAGTGCTTTTTATTATTATATCTATGACGGTTTTTATCGCTTCATCGATGTTTTATGTGTTTGAGACAGCCAATCCGAAAGTTGCAACATATTTTGACGCAGTGTATTGGGCGGTTATTACGATAGCCACCGTCGGATACGGGGATATGGTGCCATCTACCATAGAGTCCAAAGTGGCGTCTATATTCCTAGTCTTTGCCGGACTCGGTGTTATTGCGATGCTAACATCTCTTGTGACCACTACGCTGGGGCAGAGAATAAGTGCGGTTAGGGAGCAAAAAAGCCATCAGCATATAGGAAAGCTACGAGATTTTGCACTCGTATGCGGCTTTGGAAAGATGGGCGAGGAGCTTTCAGCCAGACTGCATGACGCAAAGGTGGATTTTGTCATTGTAGAGGTCGATAGAAATAGGACGGAGAGAGCCAAGTCATTGGGATATAAAGTGTTTTATGCGGACGCCTCAAAGGTTGAGACGCTAAAGACTCTAGAGGTAGGACAAAAGGCGACATCGGTAATAGCCTTGACAAAAAGCGATATTACAAATATATCGATAGTGCTGGCGGCTAGGTCCATCTCAAAAACCGTCAAGATAATTTCAAAAGCAAACGATACGAAAAATGAGCAGAAAATGCTTTTTGCGGGCGCTGATGAGGCTATAGGACTTGGGCTTGGAGCACAAGTATTGGCGCAGTTTCTTAGCTCACCCATCTCGTATCAGGCTATTTACGAGCTGATAGCGGATGACAAACACCTACTTGCAGAAGAGCTTTTTGTGCCGCCAACGATGCGTGAAGCGAGGTTGGAGGCTTTGGAGGCGGAGCATTTTGGATGTTTAGTGCTTGCCGTTGTGCGAAGCTCCGGCGAGCTTGTGTTTAACCCGTCTGCAGAGAGTATGATTTTGGCGAACGATAAAATAATAGCGATAGGCAGACCAAAAAGAATAGAAGGGCTCAAACTCAAACTGCTAAAGGTATCCCATGCGTAAAATAGTTATTTACGACTATTCGCCGGTCGCAAAAGAGCTCATGCTTAGACTGGGTTCTGAATTTGGTGAGACAGTGCTTGTCGCGAGGAATGATATGGGATATAAGCTAGCCGCAATGGAGGGTTTTCATCCTATTTTGATGGATTTGTCGAATGATGAAAATTTGCTCAAAATAGGTGTAGGCACAAGTGTAAGCGACTTTTTTTGCGTCAGCGATGACGATGATATAAACCTGTTTGTTACGCTTAGCGTTAGGGCGATAAGCTCTGAAACAAATATCTTAGCCAGAGCTTCCGACGCAGACTCCAAAAAAAAGCTAATGCTAGCGGGAGCAAATGAGACAATAGATTTTAATGAAATAGGCGCAAATAGAGTGTTTCATCTACTTAGACGCCCGACAGCGCTTGGTTTTTTGGACTCTATTCTTTATAGGGATGATAATGAGCTTCAGACGCACGGCATCATAATATCGGAGATCAAAGTAGCCGCAGGCTCCGCAAGCGACAAAAAAACGCTATTTGAGCTAGATGTAAAAAATAGATACAATCTAATAGTGCTCGGAGTGCTTGATAATCAAATAAGCAGGCGGTTTGTGTTTAATGTTAACTCTTTTAACCATATGATAGATGCTGGAGATGTGCTTGTAGTTATCGGCAAAGACGATGAGATAGAGAGATTTAGAAGCGAGTGTATTTAAAATGGGTACGAAACTTGGCGTTATAGGACTTGGAAAATGGGGAAGCGCTCTCGCATTTGCAGCTTCGCAAATGGGTGAGACGAAGGTGTGGTCTAGGACTCATAGGTCTGTGCCGAATTTTTGTTCTTTGGATGAAGTGCTTGATTGTAGCCACATTATCATCTCCATATCGGCGCAGAGTTTGGCGGAGTTTTTGTCTCAAAGTTTTGTTTTTAGGGGGCAAAATATCTTGGTTGCCTCAAAGGGTATAGAGAGCAAAAACGGTAGATTTTTAAACGAGATATACGAGGATTTTGTACCGAGGGAAAATCTTGCTTTTTTGTCCGGTCCATCTTTTGCCGTAGAGGTGCAAGCCTCTCTTCCGACCGCTCTTGTGGTCTCTAGTTATTCCAAAGAGTGCGCCGAGTCGTTTTTGCCGTTTTTTCCATCTTTTATCAAGCTTTACACATCTACCGATGTAACCGGCGCAGAAGTGGCGGGGGCGTATAAGAATGTCATAGCGATAGCCGCAGGAGTGTGCGACGGCTTAGGGCTTGGCAACAACGCAAGAGCGGCTCTTATCACAAGAGGGCTTGCCGAGATGACTAGATTTGGCATTGCATTTGGCGCTAAGGTTGAGACTTTTCTTGGGCTTAGCGGAGTTGGAGATTTATTCCTTACCGCCACAAGCGAGAAGTCCAGAAACTACCGTGTGGGGCTCTTGCTTGCACAGGGTAAAAACATAAGCGAAATACTCTCACTTTTGGGGGAGACTGCCGAGGGTGTAGAGACGGCTAGGGCGGTATTGAAGCTTGCCGCAAAAAAAGAGCTGTATTCACCGATAGCCGAAGAGGTCGTAAATCTACTAGATGGACAAAATGCGGCAAAAAGCATACAAAGATTGCTTCTTAGCTCAAAAAGAGAAGAGTTTTGAACTAAACCTCCAAATTGTTTTTGGATATGAGAGACTCTTTTTGAATACGGCTAAGTTTTTTTAGCTTTATCTCTCTTTGCATCGCTTCTGTTTTACTCCCATACTCTTCACTATATACCAATGCAACAGGACGGCGGCTTTTGGTGTATTTTGCCCCTTTATCAGAGTTGTTGTGCTCGTCTACTCTTCTATGCAAATCTATGGTAATACCCGTGTATAGCGAAGAGTCGGCACATCGAAGCATATAGACAAAATACGGACTGTTTGACTTCAACTTCTCAAAACCTTTTTAAATTTTTCGGATAATAGCATATTAACGCCGTTGGAATATGCGTAACGCTATAATCGCAAGTAAAAACAGGAATTCAGGTGACCCCTCTTATCAATCTTCTAGAACAAAAAACCGGCATAGCTCAAAAACATATAGCAAGTATTCTAAAACTTCTTGAAGAGGGCTCAACGATACCTTTTATCGCCAGATACCGAAAAGAGATGACCGGTGGAGCAAGCGACGAACAGCTAAGAGATTTTGAGACAGTGTATAACTACTCAAAAAAACTGTTGGAACGCAAAGATGAAGTAGCAAGGCTTATTGAAGAGCGAGGGCATCTCGGCGGTGAGATAAAATCGCTCCTTGAGAAGGCGAAGACACTGCACGAGGTGGAGGATATCTATCGTCCGTTTAAAGAGAAGAAAAACAGTCGTGCTGCTCTTGCTATCGCCGCCGGATTGGAGCCTTTGGCAGATATGCTTCAAAGTGGCGTATTTGAGCGGATAGAGCTGGAGCAAAAAGCGCTTGATTTTGTGAATAAAAGCATTAAAAACAGAGATGAGGCACTAAAGGGGGCGCAGGATATATTGGCGGAGAGATATAGTGATGATGCAAAAGAGAGGGAGTATTGGAGGAAACAGCTACTAGATTATGCTTCGTTTGAGATAAAAGCCACAAAAGGGATAAAAGAGGACGGATTGTATGCCAAGCTCTCCGGTAAAAGTGAAAAAATAGGGCAGGTACCATCTCATCGATATTTGGCGATTATGAGAGGAGTCAATGAAAAAGAGCTTGGAGTCAAAATACAAATTGATATGGAGCGGGTAGAAAACGCTATATCTCAGAGTCAAATTCGAAGAGATGCAAAAAGTAGCCGCGGACTCATTTTGGAAGCCTATCTCGATGGATTTAAGCGACTACTATTCCCATCTATTGAAAGAGAGATTCACACACTTATTAAAGAGCGCTCAGACAAGCAGGCAATCCAAACATTCGGCAAAAACCTAACACAGTTACTCGGCTCTCCTCCTGTGACAAAAAGGGTAATACTCGGCGTTGATCCGGCGTATCGGACAGGGTGCAAGCTTGCCGTCGTCAATGAACACGGAATGTATATGGATCATGCCATTATCTACCCAACTCCACCGCAATCGGATTATGAGGCTTCGTTAAAAGTGGTTAAAAATTTGACGGAGCGCTATAAAATAACGGCCGTTGCAATAGGTAACGGAACCGCCTCCAGAGAGACGCAAGAATTTTTTGCGAGGTTAAACAAAGAGAGTGGACTAAACTTGCATTATACGGTTGTTTCGGAAGCCGGGGCTTCTGTATACTCAGCTTCTAAGACGGCAGCCGATGAATACCCGACCCTAGATGTGACCATTCGAGGGGCTATTTCGATAGCGCAAAGGCTTCGAGATCCAATGGCGGCTCTCGTGAAAATAGACCCAAAATCGCTCGGAATTGGTCAATATCAGCATGATGTTGACCAAAAACTACTGGAAAAAAAGTTGACCGATGTTACGCAAGATCTCGTAAACAAAGTAGGGGTAGATCCAAATAGCGCCTCCGCGTCGCTTCTTTCGTATGTGTCCGGAGTAGGACCAAAACTCGCAAAAGCAATCATAGAACACAGAGAGAAACACGGAGTATTTGCAAGCAAAGAAGAGCTACTGAAAGTAAAAGGACTCGGAGCAAAAGCGTATGAGCAGTGTGCCGGGTTTTTTAGAATACGGGAGGGTAAAAGTATTCTTGATAATACCGGCGTTCATCCTGAGAGCTTTAAGATTGCAACGAGGCTTATGAGAGAGCATGAGATTGCCACGCTTTTAAAAGATCAGTTGTCGCAAATAGCCAAAGAATTCGGGGTAGGGGAGGTGACGCTAGAGGATATATTGACTGAACTGAGAAAGCCTGGATTTGACCCCAGAGAGAGCCTAGCGCCAATTATTTTTCGTTCCGATTTGACGGATATTAAGGAGCTAAAGGAGGGTTCAATAGTGTCTGGAGTGGTCAGAAATATTGTAGATTTTGGTGCTTTTGTAGATATTGGACTCAAAAATGACGGACTTATACATATTTCACAGATGAGCGAAAAGCGTATTTCGCATCCACTGGAACTTTTGAGCGTTAATCAACAGCTTACCCATATCCGTGTCATTGAAGTAGACAGTCACAAAGGAAAAGTAGCGCTTAGTTTACGAGATCTTTGATGTTGAATTGAAGGAGAACAAATGGAAACAGTCTAGGGCTTGTAAAGCTATCGAGGCGCCAAAAATTTTTACGCAGTTCTCAAACTTGGCTTTTTTGAAAAACTGCTCAAAAAAGGTATTATTTGGTCACAATGCAGGCGCAGTTTTTTCGGGCAAGGGTTGGACTCCGAAACTGAGCCTCTGAAGATAGATGAGCTCAAAATACTACTAGAGAGATACATCCAAAAATAAAATCAACCCTCTCTTCTTTGGTTGGAGAGAGGGTGAAAAGCGTGTATAACCTCAAAGAACTCTAACTAAACAAGTCGTTCATAATCCCCTTAAACCATTCGTGCGTCGCAACACCGGCATCTTTTGAACGAGTATTGTTCTCTTTGGATGTCGGTTTTATATTTAGGCTCTCATTGCCTTTGTCGTCTTTTTGTTTGACTAGTTGATATGAGACTCCGATACTTATCGCCTCTTGTGGGTCGCCGTTTACTATCGAATAGCATACATTTTCAGGTAGTGTGCCTAGACTATCATCTGATTTGCCGGCTAGTATATTTGCTATTGATTTGGCGAGTATCTTGCCCTCTGCATTTGCTATCGCTCCGCTTTTTGGATATGGGTATCCACCGACGGCATCGCCTACTACAAATACTCTCTCATCCGCCTTTGTCCTAAAAGTAGGAGAGACCACTTGACCCCATCCGGCGGCACCCATACCGACTCCGGCCTCTTTTATTAGGGGGCTTGCAACATTTGGAGGGATGATGTTTGCCTCTTCAAATGAAAATGTTTTGGAGCCGCCTTTTTCGTCTTTTGTGCTCTCGGTCGTGATAGTTTTTTTATCAAGATCTATTTTTGAGACGGCAGTGTGCGGATGGTACTCTATGATATTAGGATAAAGCTCTTTGTACGCCGCCAAAAATCCAGCTCCTTTGGGCGCCGGTTTGGCTTTTGGGTCAAGTATTATTACTTTGCCGTTTAGCTTGTTTTTTTTGATATGCCATGCAATCATTGCGGCTCTCTCATAAGGCGCAGGAGGGCATCTGTAGACACCGTCAGGGATAGAGATGATGAAATTTCCCTCTTCAAAGCTCTCTATTTTTTTCTTCAGAGCAAAGTGTTCGCTTCCAAACATCAGCGCCGGCGGACACTCTTGTCTGCATCTCTCCGCCAACGCCGTATCGGAGCCAAAATATTTGGAGTAGTCGTATGAGATTCCGGAAGCTAGCACTAGATAGTCATACCCTATGTCGCCTTTTTCGGTAGAGACCATTCGTGCGCCCCTGTCTATACCTGAGACTGTTGCATGCAAAAACTTATATCCGTGTTTTTTTGCAACCTCATAGTAGCCGAATGAGAGTTTGTCTATCTGGGTAAGCCCGACAAGCCATTCGTTGCTTATCGGACATGATACAAAGTTATCTTTTCTATCGAGCAATACGACTTCGCTATTTGCATTATGCTTTCTGATGTATTTTGCAACAGTGAGTCCGGCAAAACCTGCGCCTATGATAACGACTCTATTTCCTTTTGGCGCTCCCATCAAAAGTTTTTTTGGCTTTGAAACGCTCGCTTCTTTTGGTGTGCCCGTTCCCTCGCTTGCCGCACATCCGCCCAAAGCCGCTGCTGCCACTCCTATGGATGATACTTTTAGTAAATCTCTTCTTGATAGTGCCATTTTTGCTCCTTAAAAATTGTAGTTAACGATAAGTCTCGTATGGTCTTGGTCGTATTTTCTAGTGTCGTTGTCTCTTTGCTCATAGAAAAACCTTACGCTAAGAGCTTTTATCGAAGGTGGGTTGTAAGTGAGCATAAAGTCGTTGATTTTTGTCTCTTCGTCTCTTTCAACGGTTGTACTACCTGTAGCACTCGTGTAGTAAACCGCTTTTGTGTTAAATTCGGCATGACTCATATTAAACACAAGTCCCTTGATACCTATAGTGCCAAACTCATATTTACACCCTATCTTGTAAGAATCAGTATCCGCTCTATACCCGTTTCTGCCAAAAATCATACTGGTATAAGCAGGGTCGCCGCCGAATGGATTTATGATATGCCCATCTTTGTTTTTGTTGAATGCGCCCATAAGCGTAAGTCCGGAGTATGTAAATGCAGCTCTTGCACCGTACATCGAGGCATCTATATTTCCGTTTGCGTCTATTATTTGTGCCCAAAGATTTTGAGATACAAATTTGTCTGTTGACTCATTATAATGACTGATTCTGCCTCTAATCGCAGTAGTTCTTGCATAGTCTCCGACATCTTTTTGGTTTAGGTATTGCGCATCAAGTTTTACGCCCACCCCTCCAAGCTTCGTTTTATACTCTCCGTCGATGTAGATTGTATTCATGATATCCCATGCATAGTAATCCCAAAAGCTCAGTTTTAACCCCTTGACTCCGGTGTATGTAGCGTTTAGGACGGTTAGACCGTTTGTACCATCTGCACTGCTTCCAAGCGCAGCCTCTCCTATCTGCATAAATCTGTTTTTTCCGTTTGTCGTCGTAGCGCCGTATAGGCCTGTAGCAGTGGCTAGACCCTCTCCCGCACCTGCGGTAAGCCCGTATGCGACATCCCCAATAAGTAATTTATCGGTAGCCGATCGAGTGCCGTATTGCATTCTTGTTATGTGCGAGATGCCTAGAGCTAGGTTTGGAATTTCACCTACGCTTACTACCGCACCTTCAAACAGGTTTGGAATGATAGTCACGGCGTTTTCCGTCATAGGGGTCTTAAACTCTTGTCTACCGACTCGTATATTTGTTTTTGATATTTTGTAGTTGATATAAGCCTCTCCTAGCGTGTCGTATCCCTCTAGGTTGTCGCCTAAAAGTCCTTGCGCCGGACCATCTTCTGCTTTTGTAAGTCCCGTATCGTGTGCTGCATAGAAGGCAGCGCCTGCACTAAAACCACCGATGGAGGCAGTTTCGTACTTTAGTTTGCCCCCTATTGCGCTACCGTTTTTTGCTACAGGATCTCCGCTTGTGATATGGTGGAGCCTGATATAGCCCGAAAACTTCCCTTTTTTGAAAGCATCTTCGATGCTATTTGCATCTGCACTGCTCTCTTTTGGTTTGTCCAAAATCGCTTTTTGCAGTGTGACCGTGTCGGCGCCAAATGCCGTTAGCCCAATGCCGATAGCGCTAAGCGCCGCTACACTCTTTTTTACGGTAAACATCATCTTGAGACTCCTAAAATTGGCTATAAACGACTACTCGTTCGAGGTATATTATATGTGTTTTATAAGAAATTTATATTTTAATGATTTATTTTGGATTATAAAAAGTTATCCGTGGGTAGTTTTGTAACTGTTTTGACACAAAAAATTATTCATTCGGATGGGAGCATGGGTCAGACCCAAAAACTATAAATTCGGCGTATGACGGTCTATTGATTGCTGTCATTGTCTATCTCCTTTTTGCATCTTTTTAATAAATGAGCGTAGTATAACTATCCTCTTGAATTTTGTGTAGCAAAAAAGGCTTCTTCCGATACCCTCTTCGCCTTTGGCTCTCACTTCAAAAAGTCCATCTCCAAGATTAAAACATTTGGTGTTGTTTTGGGTGTTGAATGGGCAGAACCCTTTTTTGGAACTTTGCTTTTTGTTGTTTTATAAGCAGATTAATAAGTTCGTTGTAATATTATAATAATCAAAAAACGATAAAGGGTTGTTATGTTTGCAAATAGGCATAAAGAGCTCAAACTTTTAAATGATGAATATTGCGGCGATGCATTTTCTTTTACCGTGCTTTATGGAAGAAGAAGAGTTGGCAAAACCACTCTTTTGAAGGAGTTTATCAAAGATAAGCCGTCGATTTATTTTTTGGTAACTTTGGAGAATTTCAATATTGTTTTAAAAAGATTGCAAGATATCGTAGCTGATTTTTTAAATGATAGTTTTCTAAAAAATTTGAACCTTAAAGATATAAAACAACTTTTTGAGTATATCTCGCAAAAAAGCTTTGACAAAAAACTTATTATAATTATTGATGAATTTCAGTACTTGGCTAAAATAGATAGCTCAATACCATCGCAGTTTCAATATATTGTAGATGAACTACTAAAAAATAAAAACATTCACTTGGTTCTTTGCGGTTCCATCATCTCTATGATGTATGAACAAACACTCTCATATAGCTCTCCGCTATACGGCAGAAGAACGAGCGCCATTAAACTAGAAGCGATAGAGTTTAATTATCTAGGGGAGTTTTTTGCCGACAAAACACAAAACGAATTAATAGAGCTTTATGCTTTGCTTTACGGTGTGCCAAAATACCTTGAGATGTTCAAAGAAGAAGGAGATGTATATAGTGGTATTGAAAAAAATATTCTAAATCCAAACAGTTATCTTTATAACGAGCCTCAATTTATACTGCAAAACGAAGTAAATGAGCCGATTACATATTTTTCAATTTTGGAAGTTATCGCAAACGGCGAACACAAATTAGGCAACATCGCCGGCAAGCTAGGCAAAGGCGTACAAAACATCACATCTTTTATATCCAAGCTGATAGAGCTCGATATTATCTACAAAGATGTGCCGATTACAGAACAAAATCCTTTAAAAAGCAAAAAAGGTCTTTATTTCATCAAAGATAACTTTTTTAGATTTTGGTTTACTTATGCGCTGCCATATAAAAGTCAACTAGAAATTGGCAATACAGGCTATGTGCTTGCTAAAATCAAAGAGAATTTCAATGGATTTGTGTCGCCGATTTATGAGAAGCTAGCGATTTCATATCTCCAAAAGCGGTATCCTGTGCTTAAGTGTGGCAGATGGTGGGATAAAAACGACGAGATTGACGCTGTTGGAGTTGGTGAAGATTTTTTGATAGTAGCCGAGTGTAAGTATAGCAGCAAAAAAGTAGGCGTCGATATTCTAGAATCTTTAAAAGCAAAGTCTGCAAAAATTGACAGTAATCTTCCGATAAGACACTATGTTGTCTTCAGTAAAAGCGGCTTTACGGATGAGCTTATGAGGCTTGAAAGCGAGAGTATTTTGTTGATTGAAAGTATCCCCGTCGTGTAACTTTCTGTTTGACAACATGACTTATTATGCTGATTTTATAAATATCAAGCAAATAAAGAGGGCGGCATTTTTGGAAAAAGAGATGTGGTCTGACATGAGTGTTGAGACGCAACTTGGCACAAATCTATCACAAGCTCAAAAAATATGAATCTTAAAATGGAAGTTTTGAATGAAGGAATACCGATGGAATAGGGTGGTGCGGATGAGAGGACTTGAACCTCCACGCCTTGCGGCACTAGATCCTAAGTCTAGCGTGTATGCCAATTTCACCACATCCGCATGTAGTTATAAGAAAAAAGTGGTGAGCCCATCAGGATTCGAACCTGAGACCTACGCCTTAGAAGGGCGTTGCTCTATCCAGCTGAGCTATGGACCCCAAACGAAAATGGTGCGCTCGGAGAGGGTCGAACTCCCAACCTACTGATCCGAAGTCAGTTGCTCTATCCATTGAGCTACGAACGCATTCGGCTCTTTGGCGGCCTTTACTAGGTTGCGCTGAAAAAAGAAACGAAATTCTACAAAAACATTTCTTAAAAGTAAATAAAATTTTATGGGGTAAGTGATGGGAATCGAACCCACGACCCTCAGAACCACAACCTGATGCTCTAACCGACTGAGCTACACCTACCGTGAAATTTATAAAGATAAAAAATAACATCTCATATAGTGGTCGGGGCGAGAGGATTCGAACCTCCGGCCCCCTGGTCCCAAACCAGGTGCGCTAACCAGACTGCGCTACGCCCCGTTCAAAATAGAGAGCGAAATTCTACTGCCTTTTTCTTTTTTTGTCAATAGCATTAGAAGCGATTTTTTATTTTTTCATATAATCTTGTCATTTTGAAGTAGTTATTTTTTTGGATTAGCGATTTCATTAGCTCGCGATTTGAGCGCTCTATAGCGTATTTTAGTCTTGGGAACTCTTCAAATTGTTTAAATAAAGTTTGAAGAATAAGCCTTTTGTCGCTTATTTGCATATAACTTTGCGCCATTTTTTTTGCAGCATCTGCTTTACCATCCTCTATATCATGGATAATATCCGCTAGACTCATTTGCCACGCTTCTTCCAAAATGGAGAAGTTATCGTCCTCTTTTAAGAAAGGATTTGCCTCCACTAGATCGTACGCCTGAGCAAACGAACCGCTCATTAATAGCTCTTCTAGCTCTTTGTTATCGGAGTCTAGTTCGTAAAGCAGTATGGAGCCGTCCAGGCAACCCAGTATTAGCCCATTATCTCCGTATAGCGTTGCAGCGGATACAATGCTTTGTGTTTTTATAATCCCCTCACTAAGCTCTTCGTAGTCGGAGGCTCCAAGAAGTCTGATATTTCGTTCTCTGCCGCAAATATATAGACAGCCGTTTGCCGGCTCAAATGCCGATACGCCGTCATTTAGTTTTTTTGGACTTGCCGTTACCTTTTGGGTGAAAGCGTCAAGCACTAGCATTTGACCATCTCTATAAAATACAGCCAACTCTTTTTCCGTCACAAAATCCACTCGCACTATCGGCTCTTCAAGTCCAGTTATAGATATGTAATTTTCGGTGTCGCCTAGTTTGTATACTCTTATTTCATGGTCATACCCTGCTATTGCAATATGTTTATTGTTTGGATTAAATGAAAAAGCGGATATAAAATCGCTTCTTATATCGTAAGTGCCGCTTGCCTTTTTACTCTCAAAATCAAAAATGAAACTCTTGCCGTCCATTCCGCCGCTTGCAAGTTTTTGGGAAAACCTGGAAAAGCATAGAGAGTAGACCTCCGCCGTGTGCAGATGTGCCGCCTCGAAAACTCTTTTTTTGAGAACAATATCCCATATTTGATATTTTGGTTCACCTTTTATTGCAAAAGCTAAATATCTGCCGTCATTTGAAATATCAAAGCCATTCGTGTATTTAAAAAAATCTGCTCCAGGCGCTTTAAATTCGCTTATTTTTTCCATACTGGAAGCCACAATAACGGTAACAACTCCATTTTCGCTTAGAGCTATTATTTTGTCGGCGACCGCTTTTATTTTTGTTATTGCCGCATCCAAAGTTATGCTATTTTTTGCTTTCAACTATTCCTCTTTGATTTTCTATAATGTCATTAGTTTACCACCTATATCGCTGTTTTTGCACAGTTTGTTATATATCTTGTAAGTTTTTATTGCAATATCAAAAAGAAAACACGGTGTTAAGGCGATAATTGTTAAAATTCCGCCTAAAATTTCGGCTAAGGAAAAGGTTTGAGAACCCATTATTGCGGCGAAGTCACGATAGATGACATAGGAAAAGAGATAACCGTATGCGGTTGGGCTAATAGCTATAGAGACCACGGTGAACTAGTATTTATAGACCTAAGAGATAAAAGCGGACTGGTTCAGCTAGTGTGCGACCCAAAGGACAGCGCGTCTGCTCACAAAGCGGCTAGCGAAGTAAGAGATGAATTTGTATTAATAGCCAAAGGGCTTGTGCGAAGAAGAGGCGAAGGGCTTGAAAATCCGAAGCTAAAAAC
>DIZY01000124.1:3063-8378 GCA_002428055.1 Helicobacteraceae bacterium UBA6016 | reverse complement strand
CTCATCACGGTAGTGCCGTTCATAATAGCAAGCGCCTCTTTTGGCTTAAAGTGATACGGCGCAATACCTAGTTCGCCAAACACTTCTATGGCAGGTCTAACAACGCCTTTATAGATAACCTCTCTCTCACCCGCAAGCACAGCCGCCACATAAGAAAGAGGCGTAAGGTCGCCGCTCGCCCCGACGGAGCCTTGCTGCGGAATAGCTGGGTAGACCTCTTTTGTCAGTAGCGTCTCCATCGCCTCTAGTAGCTCAAAGCTAATACCGGAAACCCCTTTTGAGAGGCTGATAAGACGGAGGGTAACGATAAGTCTCGACTCTTCCACGCTAAGCAGCTCGCCCAGCCCGCAACCGTGAAATCTATAGAGGTTTTGTTGTAACTTCTCCGCTTTTTCAAAATCCAGATAATTTTTGCCGGACTCCCCGTACCCAGTTGTGACGCCATATATCGGCTTGCCGCTTTTGATTTTGTCTAATAGTACTTTTTGAGAGTTTTCTATCGTAGTGCGAAACTCTGCGCTTTTATCAAGCGATACAGAGCTTGCGCCTGCTATCTCTGTAAGGTCAATATGTCTATCGTTAATCGTCAAATTCATTATTTTCTTACTCCAAGTAGTCTAAATATCAGAAGTTTTATGTGTAAAACGGTCATTTTGAAGTTATCCCGTATTTTGTGAAAATGGGTCACCCTATCTTCAGGATATATAGTCTTAATATCTATCATTCTAAGGCTTCCGCCCCTTTGCAAATGACGAACAAGACTCTCTATCTCAAACTCATATCCGTTTGAGTTAAAAGGCTCGTCAAAAAGCGAGAGCGGATATATTCGAAGCCCTGATTGCGTATCGCTCACCCACACGCCACTCTCCAAATACACCATTGAATTGCCTAGAAATCTGCCGATACTAGAGGCTTTTGGCACAGCCACGGAGTCAAAATCCCGCTTACCGATAATAATCTCGTTTTTGCCCTCATGCGCCGCAAGCACTCTAGCGGCATCATCCAAAAAGTGCTGTCCGTCGGCGTCCACACTCATAAAATGGGTAAAGCCAAGCTCTCTTGCTCGTCTCGCCCCACTAATAAGAGCAATGCCTTTGCCTTTATTGACCTCATGCGTTATGACGCCGCACTCTAGCCCGTACAGCAGTCCGCTTACGGCTATTTCACTACCGTCATCCACGACGATTACGCTAACGCCAAGCGTCAATAAGCCCTCAACAACGGTTCTAACGGTTTTTGGATTGTCGTACACTGGAACGACTATGCAGATATTATTCAATTAAAGATTCTTTCAAAAAGTAAAAAATTGTTGTATTTTATCTACTATTTCCTGTTTTTACGGGGTTTTACAGCTCAAATATTCAAAACTATTTTTGTATAATCGCCGTAAATTCAACACCACAAAGGCATAACTACAATGGTATCCGCAAACGAAATAAAAGAACTAATAATCTCTACGCTAAACCTAGAAGATATAGCCACAAGCGACATAGAAGACGATGCTCCGCTTTTTAGAGATGGTCTCGGACTTGACTCTGTGGATGCTATAGAACTAATGGTAATGATTGACAATAAATTCAAAATAAAATTAGAAAACGCCGATGCAGCAAAAACGGTATTCGCTTCCGTAAACTCTTTGACTGATTTTATAAATGCCAATGCAAAATAAAGTTTTTATAAAAGCCTTCGAGGCAGTGAGCGCTACGGGGTACGGCATAGACGAAATCTTTGAAAACTTGCTTGACAAAAGATGTCTTCTCTGCGAAGACTCCACATTTATGATCGGTGAGAAAGCGCTTATAAACGGAAAAATAAAAGATTTTGAAAAAGCAACGGCATTTTGCCGCGCTATAGCCCCGAAAGATACCGTTGTTTTTGAATCAGAAAACTCCTTTGAGGCCTTAATGACAGCCTTTGAAGAAGTGCAAAGCGGAAAATATAAAGAGGCCTTGATCCTTGCTTTATACAAACTAGACGGCGCACAAATAAAAAAACTACAAGAAGATGGGCGCTATTCACAAAGCGTCGCAAAACCTTTTGATTTTGAGAGCGACGGGCTAAATGCGGGCGAGACGGTGGTCTCAATACTTTTGTCTGCAGAAAAAGGAGATATAGAGCTACTCGGTCTAGGAACGGGCGAAAATGATGCGGAGTCAATGAATAGCGCACTCAAAAACTCTCATACAAATGCAAGCGACATAGAGTATGTAGAAGCAGCGGCATCCGGTGTGTGCTCAAAGGATAGGAGTGAGGCCGCGGCATTGTCGGCTGTTTTTGGTCAAGGCGCACTTATATCAAGCTCAAAAGGACTAACGGGGAACGCATTTACAGCTTCTGCGCTTCTTAGCCTTGCCATAGCCTCAAAGGCGGTGAGTGAGGGCATTATCCCAGCAAGCGCATTTTTGGAGCACTCATTTACTAATGAGATAAACTTTGCATACGCAAACAAGTTCAAAAAAATCAACAAAGCGCTCGTGCACTCAAATGAATTGGATGGGAAATACGCCTCTTTTGTCATAGGAAAAGCGTGAAAAATATTTTTTTGGCGCTTCTCCTCCTGTGCGCTTCGCTATTTGCCTCGCCTGTAAAATTTAAAGAGAGCAGATATATCGATGCTACGGGCAAGACTATAAATCTAAGAGGCGATATAGAGTTTGGCAAGGATTCCATTACGGTGCGATACACCCAGCCTGCCAAAAAGACGCTAAAAGTAGTCGGCAATGCCCTTACGATAGAGAGTGAAGACGGCTCAAAAGAGACAATGGAACTTAGCAAAAACAGACAATTCGGCTTTTATTTCTCAATCTTTCGCTCCATCAACGAAAAAAATATGGACTCGTTCAAAGAGTTTTTTGAAGTCACAAAGACAAAAGACGGTTACAAAATGAGCCCAAAAAACGAACTCAAAAAAAACATCGTAGCCATAGCGGTCAAGACGGAAGCCGATAAACCCAAAAACATCAAAATAGAACTAACCAACGGCGACAAAATAGAGATAGATGCCGAAAACTAAACTTCTAATCGCACTCGTTTTGGCGCTTCTTTGGGCGCTTAGTATCAAAATATTTTCCGAAAACACCGACTCAAATCTCCTAAACTCCTTTTCAAAATCCAAAGAGAGCGAAAAACTATCACTCCTCACCCGCTTCGACTCCTCCAAAAGACTCCTTGTTTTTGTGCCAAACTTTGACGAAAAAGCGCAGGCAAACACAAGAGAGATAGCCGCCAAACTCTCATCAAGCCCACTTTTGGAGAGCGTTTTTTTCAGAGCAACCGATGCCGACGAATCGCTAAAGAGCTATGTCACGGCAAACTACCCGTACATAGCGGATACCAATATCTCAAAGCTTGACGACATCAAAAACGAAGTAGCCAAACTCAAAAAGCAGAGCGAAAATGCGTTTGACTACAAGCCGATAGACAAAAACGACCCGTTTGGGGTGTTTGAGCTAAAAACGGGCGGTTTTGCATTTCAAAACGGGATGCTTGCGGCGGGCGACAAAGGGTATCTGATAATAGCAGTAGCAAAAGCGATGCCCGCTGATGCCAAAGCCTCACAAGAGCTAAGAGCCTACTGCAAAAGCGTGGAGCAAGGACACAAAGAGGCTGTTTTTTTTGCCCCCCATTTTTTTAGCGCCGAAAACTCGCAAATCATAGAAAACAGAGTCAAAATCCTCTCCGCTTTCTCCGTGGCGGCGCTCATAGCCATATACATCTTTATCTTGCGAAATCCAAAACTTCTGATTTTGTGCCTCACGGTTCTTGGCTTTTCTATCTCTGCGGCGGCGGCTCTGACTAGCATCGTGTATGGGCAGATAGCCACGCTAGTGCTTGCGTTTGGTGCGGGTATTGCCTCTATTGCCGAGGATTATCTATTTTTGCTCTATCTCAACAAAAATTTTGAAAACAAAAGCTTTAACAAAGAGGTGTTCGTAGGGTTTGCGGCGACTTTTTGCTCTTTAGTTGCCATGAGCGTCTTTGCCGACGGGCTTATCGCCCAAATATCGTTTTTTACCGCTTGCAGCATACTTCTTTCATATCTGGCATTCTCGTATCTGCCGAGATTTTATGATGTTGGCGGCGGGGCGTTTTTTGAGTTTAGGTTTGAGCCTAGAGCTTTTTTGCGACCGCTATTTGTAAGCCTAGCGTCACTCATAATACTAGCGTTTGCCGCTATCAACATCAAAGCCGATTTTGAACTGCAAAACCTAGACTACGACAACAAAGAGCTAAAAGCAAAAGCCGCCCTCTTTGCCTCCATGCTAGGCGACAAAGAGAGTGTGCTTGTAGAAGCCGTCTCAAAAGAGGAGTTACTGCAAAAAACAGCCGCTATCAAACAAAAATATAACGGCTTTAATTCCATCGCCGACTTCGTACCCTCCGCAAAAGAGATAGAGATACGAAACAAGCAGTTTGCGGCGCTAGAGCTAGAGTGTATCAAAGCCCAAATCGACAAAGAGAGCAAAAAAGCGGGGTTTAGAGAGGGGTACCTAAGAGGCTCTTATCTGTTTTTACAGCACCCATCTTTTGTGCCAGACGAAGCGGCGGTCAAAAAACTTGGATACGAGATACTACAAAGCGGCGGCAAATACTACACGCTAGCCCACCTCCCAAAAACAGCTTTGAGCGGCGCAAAATCGGAGTTTGGCGGTATATACACCCCAAAAGAGCTATCTCGTGCTATCTCCAAAAAAGAGTTTGAACGGTTTGCGCCTCCCGCACTCATCGCCGCTCTCATCATCATAGCGGTGTTGGTGTTCAAAACTGGCAAAAACTTTTTGTTTGCACTCAACTTCATACTTTTCCCTCTCTCAATTCTGGCGTTATACCTATCCGTCGCCTCCGAGGGGCTAAATCTCATGCACATTTTCGGAATTTTCCTTATAGCTATTTATGGCATCGACTACGGGGTCTATCTCGAAAAGGGCATGGACTCTATCAACCTCCGAGCTGTTTTGTACTCGCTATCCACGACATTTGCTGGATTTGGGATATTGGTGTTTAGCGACATCAAGGCGGTCTCCTCCATAGGCGAAGCGGTCTGCATCGGCATCGTCTGCGCCCTGTTTATGATCTTCCAAAAAAGAGTCGTAAATGCAAATTAGAATAATCCAAGACGACAAAAGCGTCACAACACACAAGCTACAAGAAGACGGTGTATACCATGCGGGCAAAGCCTCGGCGCTAGTCTCTCCGGCGACAAAACTAGAGGCGCACAAAGAGCTTTTCTTTTGCGAACAAAACGCCGTCACCGCCGTCTGCTTCGACTCCTCCATGAAAAACATCCGTGAAAAATGCGAGAGTCTAGGCATCAC
>DIZY01000124.1:0-2896 GCA_002428055.1 Helicobacteraceae bacterium UBA6016 | reverse complement strand
TACGGCTATCTTTGGGGCTACGCTATCCCAAAAGCCATAGGGCGAGAGGTCTACACAAAAGAGCTTTTCATGCCTCAAAACATCATTGACTTTTGCGCCGCCAACAGATGCGTATGCGTCACGACGCCCGTGTTTTTGAAAGCGATGCTAAAAATGGGCGAAGCGCAAAACCTCTCAAACTCCCTCTTTATCAGCTCCACGGGTGCGATGAGCCAAGCGGAAGTGGATGAGTTTTTTGATAAATTCAACGCTGAAATCGTGCAGATATACGGCTCGACGGAGACGGGCGGAGTCGGGGTCAAGGAGCGCACAAGCAGGCTTTGCGTGCCGCTAAAAGGCGTAAAATTCGGCATAGACGAAGAGTCCAGACTGCTCATAGACTCTCCGTATCTCTCGTCCGAGATATTTGAAGGCGACATTACACCCCTCGCTTCACCGTTTCAGTCTAGCGATATAGTAAGGCTCGAAGAGGATGGTTTTGAGATAGTCGGGCGAAGCTTTGAACTGCTAAAAATAGGGGGCAAAAGAGTCTCGGTACTAGAGATAGAAGCCGCACTCGAAAAACACCCTCAAATCCCAGAAGCACAAGTAATCCCAGTAAGAGCCGAAGGGCTCAAAGATGAGAAAATAGAGATACTGGCGATTACCAAGATGAGCGAAAAAGAGCTCGCCGATTTTGTATCCAAGGCGCTAAAAGAGCTATATTCTGGGATAAAAATAAACGCCAAATGCCGCAAAGTAGAGGCTTTGGAGAAGACTTTTAACGGGAAGAAAAAAAGAAATTAAAGCTTCTTCTTAAAATACCTAAAAAGCAATCTTGCGGGGTCTGTCTCTTTTTGGATAGGTGCATTTGCCGTGATATATTCGGCTAGCAGCTTTGCGGTGTACGGTGAGAGCATAAACGCCCTGCTTCCGTGTCCGGTGTGGATATAAAGCCCCTCGTACTTGCTAGGAGCCTCGCTACTTAGCCTTGCGCCGTGGATAAGTGAGGGAAATCTCTCGATGGTTTTCTCGGAGTCGTATACGGCTCCGGCTAGCGGGAAGTGGTCTATTGAGGCTGAGCGCATACCGCCCGCCTCTTCCGTCACCTCGAAATCCGCAATATCTATGACCTCCCTCGCCTCCTCTATGAGACGGAGAGTATCGGCTCTATTTATCGGTATCGGCTCTTCTGTCCTGATATGCGTCGCCCCTATCCCCAGACCGCCCTCTATTGCCACTATATGCACTTTTGAGGAGATGATATACGGCAGGTTTGCCTCTGTTTTTATCTTGCTCTTTTGCCCCCAGAGACCGTACAGCTGGGTGTGCAGATATGGCTCGTCCACGATGGATTTGACGGCTCCTTGGGCTAGAATGACTGTTTTTGCCCTTAGTTCGCCCGCTTTCCAAATATCGCCCTCTTTTTCTAGCCTCTCTATGTGTGCCTCGTATCTATCTACGCCTTCTAGCATCGCATCTATCAGGGCTTTTGGACTTATCAGTCCCGAGTCTTTGACGAAAAAAGCTCCAAGCGGCGGCGTGTCCGTAAGCTCGTACGGGCTAGGGATATATGCGCCAAGAGCGGCAAACTCCTCTTTTGTTTTTTCGTTTTTTGGATAGATAAGGGAGCCGCAATGGTTGAAAAGTTCGGGGAAGTTTTGGGAGTAGAAACAGACGCAAAAGGCAAATGCCTCGTCGGCAAAATCTTTGAATTTTGAGGGCTTGCCCATTACGGGATTGATGAACGCCCCCGCCGCGAAGGATGCGGGATTTTCAAAGCCCGTGTCATCTACGATGGCGACTTTTGCGCCGCTTTGCTTTAGAAAATAGGCGACGCTAGCGCCCGCTATGCCGCCGCCGATGATGAGGTGGTCTATCAAACCCCTATTTCCTTGATGTCGGCAACCGCTAGAAACTGTCTATACACTCTTGCTACAAGGTTTTTGCGGTTTGTCCGCACCGCTTCGTCTTCGGCATTTACCATACAGTTGTCAAAGAATGCGTCAAGCGCTCCTTTGAGCGAGAAGAGAGCGGATAATATCTCGTGATAAGAGGCGTTTTCGTAGTCGTGATGCGCATACTCTCCCCACAAAATAGCTTCGTAGTTGTTATCAAACAGCTCCGTATTTACTGCAAGCTCACCGCCAAGTTCAATGTCTTTTGAGATATTCGCCACTCGCTTGAATGTGCTAAACTGCTCTTTAAACTCCGCTTTTTTGACAAATAGATTGAGAGCCTCTGTCTTCTCGGCGATAGAGACCACATCCCTATCTCCGCTCGCAAGCACCGCCGTAATAACGCTAGGGTTGATGTCGGAGAACAGCTGATAGAGCCTGTCAAAGATGAAGCTCTCTAGCTTGTCGGTCTCAAACGCTTTGTAGTTTGATGATAGCTCTCTGATAGCCTCTTTGATGTCGATATTGACGGAAAAATGAAGCAGGTTTTTGATGATTCCGATGGCAGAGCGGCGGAGCGCATACGGGTCTTTGGAGCCTGAGGGTACCATGCCTATGCTAAATAGCCCCATGAGCGAATCAAGCTTGACGGCGATAGAGAGCAAGCTTCCCGCAAGGCTCGTCGGTAGTTCGCCGTCCTCACCCTTTGGCATATACTGCTCTTTTATCGCATTAGCTACGCCCCCACCTAGCCCCATATCAAGGGCGTAGTAGCACCCCATAACACCTTGAAGCTCGCCAAACTCATAGACCACTTCGGTCATCAAGTCAGCTTTGCCAAGTTTTGCGGCTTCAAGCAGATTTGCCCTCTCCGCATCGCTGATAGAGAGTTTTTTTGCCAGATACTCAGCGATACCGACCTCTCTAGCCAATTTATCCGCTACGCTTCCAAGCCCTTCGACAAATACTATGTTTTGGAGTCCCTCATTTGAAAGCCCTTTTTTGATGTCGTTTTCGTA
>DIZY01000058.1:5730-9769 GCA_002428055.1 Helicobacteraceae bacterium UBA6016 | reverse complement strand
GGACTCGTTTTTAATCTAGAGTATATGACGAAGGATACGAAATGGAATTCTCAAAAGTTGTTTAATTCCGTGCATACAAACTCTAGGGCTCTGGAGTCCCTAAATACTGAGATTAATGCGAGCAGAAGAATGGCCGACGCATATTGGGAAAAATTTAGACTCTCAAGTCAAGATTTGGTAACACTGCTTCAGGCGCAAAGACAAGTAAATGCTGCCGAGCTAGAGAAATTAAGAAGTGAAAAAACAAGAACAGTTGATTATTTTAATCTGTTGGCCAAAAGTGGTAAACTGTTAGAACATTTTGGATTTTAGTGGGAGATATTATGATGAGAATTTTTATCGGTCTATTTTTAACATTTTGCTGCTCAATCTCTATTTTGTATGCAGATACAAATCATACTACCACTAGGCAAGAGAACATCGTCGGAAAAACGATTTTTAAGGGCAGGGCGTATTATGACCAAATAGTTCAAAAAAAATTTGCCGAACGCAAAAAAGATAAAAACAACACAGAAGAAAAAAAACCGCTACCGAGAAGAAGAGACGGCAGTATAGATACTTATAAGCTTTTGAACGAAAAAAAATATTAAAAGGTCTTATAATTATGTCAACACAACACACACCAATAGAGCAGTTCCGCTCTTTTTGCTTTCAAAACAAAGCTAGCAACATTGAAAAAGCGATAGAGTACTTCTCTGTTTTCGGTGGGACGGGGTGGAGTGTGGACATGACGAAGCCGCTTGATTGGCTAATCAAGGAGAGGATATTTACAAACTACCGCTATATCCACGGCGACATTACCAAAATCACTCAAAATAACAAAGCTTACCACTCACTGCTTACGGCGCTCTCCACTGGAGACAGGCGGGAGTACTCAGCATTCAAAAGAGCTTCTTTGAGTAGACAAGACGGAGAGAGCGCTGCCGCTTTTTTGATTGAAAACGGACTATTGCGCCCGGAAAAATCCCAAGAAGAGCCTGCCGATGCGAGCGAAGAGGTCTCCGAGCGACTTTTGTTTGTTTCACCTTTTATGCGTTTTTGGTTTTCATTTGTCTCGCCGTATTACAAGGGGATTAGAGACGGTGACTACAGCGAGTTTGAAGAGCGATGGGAAAATACGAAGCAGTCGTTTTTTGACTCGACATACGAATCCCTTGTGCTGGCGCTGGTCAAAAAAAGCTTTGCGGAAGATAGCATAGAGAAAATCGGCTCATACTGGGACAAAAACGACGAGATAGAGATATTGGCGCAGACGAAGTCCGGCAAGACGGTCGCAGGTACATGTAGATACTCCAAGTCAAAAGTAGGCAAAAGCGTGCTAACGAAACTCCAAGAGAGTTGCACAAGAGCCAAGCTAGCCCCTGATATTTTTGTTGTTTTCTCTAAAAATGGATTTTCAACCGAGTTTAAAAAAGAAAAGGGAGAGAGCCTCAGACTGTTTACGCTCAAAAATCTCAAAATTTTGATAGAAGATTTGAGCGCAAAAGAGCTTATTGCGGGCATGGATAAGAAGTATTAACCCGCTATTTCCATGTGTTATGTGTTATGTGTTTAAAAGTACAATGAAGCAATTATTATAAAAAGTGAATTGATATGAAACATAGACAAACCACGCAAAGTTTTGCCGCAGCTATGTTGCTGACGACTATGGTCGCAAATGCTGCCGATACGCTTGAGCAAATTCTTGACGAAACTACTCAGATTGCCACAAAAACAAAGTTAAATGTAGATTATGTGCCATCTGTCGTATCGGTTCTTCGCGGAAGTGACATGAGGGCTTTGGGCGTGCAAAAAGTCTCCGATGCACTAAGCTTGATACCGGGCGTGCAGGTGTTTATCAATCAATTCGGTCAACCGACTACGGTTTTTAGAGGGTATAGAAATCCAAATGCCGATAAATCCGATAAGGTAAAAATACTCATAGACGGCGTAGCCGTGGGTAGCGAGGTGAGCGGCTCGTCAAGTTTTGTCATGGATCTGCCTATCGAGCTTATTGATCGCATTGAAGTATTGAGGGGACCTAGCTCTACGGTGTACGGTACGGGAGCGTTTTACGGAGCTGTAAATATTATAACAAAGTCGGCAAATAATGAGCTTTTTGTAGGTGGCGGAAGTTGGTATTCGAAGAAAATAGGCGGCGTATTTAGCACGACAAAAAACGGTATAAGCTATCTAGCCGACGGCTACTATCAAGGCGGACAGCGAAAACTTTATCTTGATTCTACCTATGTAGACGGTCCGGCGACTTTTCCAAGAGAGCGCAGAACAAACGAAGCGTTTGATGATTTTGGGGCAGGTTTTACTATCAAAAATGAGAATCTGGCGTGGTCCACAAGAGTCAAAAAAAGTTGGCAAGGCAACTACTACGGCCTTGAAGAGAGGCTAGAGCCGACCGAGGACACAGGACAGACTAATCAGCTTTTTACTACCGAAATCTCATATAACAAACCTCTTGTGAGCGGAGTATTGTCCGGCAAGTTCGGTATTAAGGATTATGCCTATAGGCTAAACGAAGCGCCAAGACCCAAATATTGGATAGAAGCAAGGGCATCCGGCAGTGGTCTTGTGGGTATGCATGAAGATGCGACAGTGGAGATTAAGTACGCCGAGACGACATATTATGCGGAAGCTACGCATCGTTTTAATAAGTTTTTGGACAACGAGCTCTCTGTGGGGGCGGGTATTGCTACCACTGCGCTACGCCAAAGCAGTTTTCATTCAAGTGTGGAAGATTTTGTTTTTACCAATATGGCTACGCTTGACATGACAAAAGACATAACTCACGAGCCGATGTTTGATGTGCCTCAAAACAACTACTACATAAAAGACGGCACGCACCGTACAACCGGCTCTTTTTTTATCGATAATATCTATAAACTATCAGAGGGTACTGATATTATTGTGGGTGCCAGAATCGACAAACACGACGATATGGATATGCAGTATAACGCAAGAGTCGGTGTTGCTACAAGGTGGTTTGACGATAGCTCCGTGATAACAAAGCTAATAGCGAGTACAGGCTCTAGGGCGCCTACGCTTATAGAGAAATATGCAGTAACGCACTACAACGAATGGGCTGCGGGACCAGCCTCTTTGAAGCAAGAACAGCTTCGTTCGCTAGACGCAATGCTTATCTATAGACCAAACGGCACCCATCGTCTATCCTTTAATGGCTACTACTCCGAGCTAAGCAATGTCATAGATATGGAAAATGACCCGTATACGCCAATCGGCTTCACCAACTATCCAAAGAGGTTTTCAAAAGGCGTAGAGCTAGAGTATACATTCACGCCAAACTTAGCGCACAAACTATCTCTGAACGCAAGCTTTAATAAAACGACATATTATTCTACGGACAGTTTCAACACTCAATCGATGCCGGATATATCCCCGATAATGTACAAGGCGTGGTATATCTACGCTCCAACAAATTACCTAAGCTTTGGCATCAAACATCTGCATTACAGCTCTACTACGCAAAATCAAGACGAACGAAGGATTGATACCACTATCCCCGCAAATGTAACCACAGACATCAATATAAACTGGCAGTTGGCGCCAAAAACGGAGATAGCTTTTGCAATCAACAATATCCAAAATAACACTATCAGAATGCCAAGCTACTACTATACAAACTATCTATACAAAAACGGCGTATCTTTTAACGATGGCACGGTACGAGAGGGTAGGAATTTCTTTTTGACATTGAGAAAGAGCTTTTGATCTTAATACTAAATTGGGTGCGTAATGGTTGAATTTCAAAATTTATCGCTTAACGATCTGTTGTACGAGGGTCCAAATAGCAGGGTTTTTCGTGTGATAAACGAAATATCGAAAGAGTGCATAGTTGTTAAAATACCGGCAGCAGAGAAGTTGTCGGTTAGGGAAAACCTGCGCTTTCAACATGAATACAACCTACTGGCATCTCTTGCGCTTAGCAAAATTATTAAGGTTATAGACCTTGTTCAGTATAGATCCGGATTTGCAATCGTTGAGGAAGACTTTGGGGCCATAGACTTAAATGCGTATGTTGGCGATA
>DIZY01000058.1:2785-5702 GCA_002428055.1 Helicobacteraceae bacterium UBA6016 | reverse complement strand
CTCAACTGCACAGCGCAAATGTCATACATAAAGATGTGCACTTAGGTAATTTTTTGATTAATCCCGACACAAAAGAGATTAAATTAACAGATTTCGGACTTTCGTCTTTAATACAGACAGAAGTTCAAGAGGTGTGCGATCCGGATTTGATAGAGGGGAATTTGGAATATATTTCGCCTGAACAAACCGGACGAATGAATAGAACCATAGATTTTCGTGCCGATTTGTACTCGCTGGGCGTTTGTTATTACAAGTTATTGACGGCTCAAATGCCGTTTCATTCATACGAAGCCATGGAGCTCGTTCACTGCCATATCGCAAAGCGCCCCAAAACGCCGCTTGAAGTTTTGGACAAAACCCCAAAAGTGCTATCAGACATTGTCATGAAACTTTTGGAAAAACGAGCAGAGGATAGATACCAAAGTGCGCATGGACTATTAAACGACCTTGGCGAAATTTATTCGTTGTGGTGCGAAGAAGCGGATTGTGATGATTTTAAGCTAGGCAGTCGGGATATCTCTCTTCGTTTCCATATTTCTCAAAAAATATACGGCAGAGATGAGGAGATTGGCATCCTGCTAAAAGCTTTTGAACGCTCGTCCGTCGGGGCTAGCGAGCTACTGCTTGTCGGTGGATTTTCGGGAATTGGCAAAACGGCTCTTATCGGTGAAGTTCATAAGGCGCTTGCCAATAAAAGCGGTCGTTTTATTTCCGGCAAATACGACCAGTTTCAAAGAGATATACCATTTTCGGCGTTTATTCAAGCATTCAGGGCTTTGGTTACGCAAATACTCTCCGAATCGGAAGAGAAAGTCGCATATTGGCGCACAAGTATCTTGGATGTATTGGGTGTTAATACGGGTGTTATAGTAGAGGTGATACCGGAACTAGAACTGATAACCGGAGCTTGTGTGCGTCCGCCGGAACTTGACCCCGCAGAGGCGCAAAACCGCTTCTCCTCTTCATTTGTGCGTTTCATCAGCGTTTTTGCCAAATCCGAACATCCGCTCACGCTTTTTTTAGACGACCTACAATGGGCAGATGCGCCGTCTTTGCAGTTAATGCAGCTTTTAGCGACTTCATCCAATGTGGGATACCTACTAATACTCGGCGCATATCGAGACAACGAAACATCGCCGTCGCATCCGCTAATGCTCACCCTGAGCAATATTAAAGAGGTAGGTATATCGCCGAAAACTATTATTTTGTCACCGTTAAAATTGGAAGATTTGAACTTATTGCTAGCCGATACGCTACTTTGCACTACGGCTCAAACGCTTGAGCTAGCCGGACTTTTACAGGAAAAAACCGCCGGTAACCCATTTTTTATATCGCAACTATTAAAAGAACTGCACTATATGGGTCTTTTTTGGTTGGATACGAGTGTGCGTTCTTGGAAATGGGACACATCCAAAATCATCTCCGTCGGAGTTGCCGACAATGTAGTGGAGTTGATGGCGGATAAAATAGCAAGAATGGAGCCAAAAACCATTCAAGCGTTACGCCTAGCGGCCTGCATAGGAAATAAATTTTCCCTCTCTACACTCTCCACGATTCTTGAAACAAACGAAATAAAAGCCGGTGAAGATATTTGGGAAGCCCTGCACGCCGGTCTAGTACTGCAAACCGACAGCGGTTTTCGCTTTTTGCACGACCGTGTTCAGCAAGCCGCATACTCTTTAATCGACAAGCAAGAAGTAGAGCTTTTGCATCTTAAAATAGGCAGGCTACTGCTTAAAAGCGTCGCCAAAGAGCGCATAGACGAAGCTATTTTTGACATATTGGCTCATTTTAACATGGCTGAAAGCAAAATAAACGATGCGCTTGAGCGTCAAACAATAGCTAAACTCAACCTACAAGCCGGATATAAAGCCAAAAGTTCTACGGCTTACGAACCGGCGTTGCGCCACTTTCAAACCGCATTGCGTCTTTTGCCGCACGATAGTTGGCAAACAGAGTATGAACTTACAATGAAGATAATGTGCGAACAAGCAGATGTCCAGTATCTGCTTAGTGATTTTGAGGGGGCGGAAGCGTCGCTTGGCGAGGCGCTAGAGATGTCACGGAGCAAATACGATAAAGCCGACATTCATTTGCAAAAAATTACTCAATACAACAGGCAAGGTAGATATATCGAGCTAATCGACATCGCCAGAGAATCCCTCGCCTTGTTCGGAGTAGATTTGCCTTATCATGACGATGCGGATGCTTTGGGCAAGCGTTTTGCGATACTGATGGATGATTACAATTCAATGGTTGCCGAGCGTGCTATATGCGATTTAATTAGCGTTCAAGAGGTATCGGATATCGACCAAGACTATGTTATTAGGCTTATGTCGATACTAACCGACGGAAGTTATATCGGCGTGCCGACTCTATTTCCTTTTGTGGTTATGGAGGTCGTCGTGCGCTCTATGAGATATGGGCACAACGCAATGTCGTCCATAGGTTTTGCGTGGTCCACCGTAGTCATCATACAGCAAAACAACGACTACCTAGGCGCTTACGAGCTTGGCAAATTAAGCATGCGATTAATTGAGCGTTTTCCAAACCCTAGAATATGCGCTCAAGTTACCTTTTTGTACGCCGTATGCGCCATGCACTGGGCAAATACATTGCACGAACAGATACAAACCTACAAAACCGCATATACGCAAGGTGTCGAAAACGGTAATTTGGTATTTGCGGGTTACGCTCGCACTATGATTCCAAAAACTGTTTTGGCTGCATCGGGCGTTGACAGGGCGATTGAAGAGAATGAAATTAGCGTAGCATTTTATGAAAAAAGCGGCTCTCCGTTTTTGATGATTGAGCGTTTTTGCGGATTTTTTCTTCAAAATCTAAAAGGTGAACGCGCCGATCCGCTATCGCTTAGCTCTGCCGAATATGACGAAAATGAGTATTTAACGCTTTGGAA
>DIZY01000058.1:0-2764 GCA_002428055.1 Helicobacteraceae bacterium UBA6016 | reverse complement strand
CTCTATTTGTTTAACGAACCGCTAAAGGCATGGGAGTTTGCGCAGGCTCACGCCGATTGGATGCGCTATATTGAAGCCCTTTATGAAACTACGGTATTTGCGTTTTACAAAGCTTTGTCGGCGGCCGTAGCTATCGAATATGCCAACGAAAAAACTAGGGTTTTAATGCTGAGAGATTTGCATCAAGCGTGCGACAAATTCGCCGTTTGGGCTAAAAATTGTCCTGCAAATTTTGGCTGGCAGGAAATTTTGCTTAACGCAGAAAGCGCTCGCATATCAGGAGAAACCGATGAAGCATTCAGGCTTTACGCACAAGCCGGAGAAATGGCCGCATTGTACGGCTACAATCAAGGAGTAGCGCTAAGTAAAGAGTTAGCCGCTCGTTTAAATTTGCATCTTGGCGAAATTACAACCGCCGAGTCGCAGTTTGAAGATGCAGCGTTTTATTATTTTCAATGGGGCGCTCACGCTAAAGCCAAAACCCTGCGGCAAAATTCGCCTAAAAAAGCCACCAACAGCGACGCTTCATTGCACAATCGGGGGTATTTCCACGCATCGCAAACACCCTACGGCGCATTTTCAAACACCTTGGATGTAAATACGATACTAAAAGCCACTCAAGCCATTTCAGAGGAGATTCATCTAAACGAAGCTCTACGAATCATAATGAAAAGAGCGATAGAAAATGCGGGAGCCGAGCGAGGAAGCCTAATACTACCCAAAAACGATAAGTGGTTTGTAGCGGCAAAAGTTGATGGTGATACCGTAAATATAGGGCTTGCACAAGATAGCTCATTGGGTTTTGATGCGATGAGCGAATCGGTCGTTAATTATGTAATTCGCACACAAAAAGATTTAATTTTGCAAGACGCTTATTCGCAAGCTGATTTTGTCATAGACCCAAATGCAGTGCAAACAGATGTAAAATCACTTTTATGTTTACCGATGTTTTTTAAAGGTCAATTGAGCGGGATTTTGTATCTTGAAAATAACTTAACAGCCGGAGCCTTTACCGTAGAGCGTATAAGCGTACTAAAGGTGCTTTTGGCTCAAGCGGCAATCTCTATCGAAAATGCTAAGTTGTACGAAAACCTAGCCTCAAGTGAGCAAAAATATCGCAGTATATTTGAAAAAGCCGGAGATTTAATCATACTAACCGACATAAACGGCGTTATTGAAGAGATAAATCCAGCTTGTTTTTCAATCCTAGGCTACTTTCAAAACGAACTTATAGGCTCAAATATTACAAAGTTTTGTTTGGATGACAACACCGCTAGCGCTTTATTTGTCGATGCAACATCGGATGAGAATATCAAACATTATGAAATCTCGTTCGTAAACAAAAACGGCTCAATAGTTGAAACTACATTTACATCCACATTAAGACCGAATATTGGTCGCCAATATCTCGTACATGATGTTACGGCGCAAAAACAAGCCGAGCGTTTGCGTATTGAATACAACCAAGAACTTGAGCGTCAAGTAGCAAAGCGCACGCAAGAACTTTCCGAGATTAATAAAAAATTACAAAATCTAAGCGAATGCGACGGTCTAACAGGAATAGCAAATCGTAGAAAATTTGACGAAACATTAATCGCAGAACACAAACGCGCTGCTAGACAAAACTCGTCACTAACTATAGCAATGATAGATGTGGACCATTTTAAAGCGTATAACGATACTTTTGGACACCAAGCCGGAGATGAGTGCTTGCAAAAAGTAGCCAAGGCTTTGGCAGAGACAACGAAACGCTCTTATGATTTAACGGCACGATACGGCGGCGAAGAGTTTGCCGTTATTTTGCCTGCCCTAACGCAAGATGAAGCCTACACAATGGTTGAAAAGTTGCGAAATAGCGTAGAGGCTTTGGGTATTGAGCATCCGGCAAACTCTGCCTCATCCGTGGTTACTATCAGCATAGGCGCAGCCTTTCTTGCTCCGTCAAACCTTTTAAACCCGCAAGAAGCATTAAAACTAGCCGACAGCAATCTATACGACGCAAAACACCAAGGACGCAACCGTTTTGTGGTAAGTTGCACCGATAAAAAACCAACTAGTTTTATTTGAAATAGCTTTGGTATCATTTGTTAGTTTTCAGATTAGCAGATTAATTGATTGTTGGTCACAAGTTTTCCAACAGTGGGTAAAAATTTTAGGGATTTTTGATTTTAAAAACGAGGGGAAAGCCTATGATTTAGTGGCGGTCCGGACGGGACTCGAACCCGCGACCTCCGCCGTGACAGGGCGGCATTCTAACCAACTGAACTACCGAACCACTAAATANNCGCGACCTCCGCCGTGACAGGGCTAACCCGACCCCTATAAACATTGATATTACGGGGTTTTGCAAACTCAAAATAGACCAAAATAGACCATTTTATCTTACAGTTTGTCTTACAGTTTTTCAAAAAAATCAGCGCATTAATTATATATTTTTTCATTTGAAAGCCCGTAAAAATCTACCTTCTACCCGTTATTTATGCCGTATTACCTGTAAAAAGCCACGCCTTTAAAATTCATAAATAGCCACAAACTACTATATATGCAGCATCTAAAAGACCTTTGTTNNTCGTCAAGTTTAATTTATATAAGACAGCAAGTATTTTAAGTCTTTTAATTTATTTAAGCATATGTTCGCCTTCGGCTCACAATAGGAAGGAGCTTTGCTCCGCACCTTTTTATTAGGAAACCGCCATCCGTGAAGACTAACGGCTTCCGCTCCATCTGTTTGGCTTTTGTCGCTATTGCGACAAAAGCCAAACGA
>DIZY01000038.1:51558-53630 GCA_002428055.1 Helicobacteraceae bacterium UBA6016 | reverse complement strand
ACTGACCGAAAAAATAGATAGAGTGCTTATACATAGAATAGCTGGACTTCCTATTTTTCTAGGGCTTATGTGGCTTTTGTTCCAAATGACTTTTAAACTTGGTGAATATCCGATGGGGCTTATCGAAGAGGCATTTGGCTTCCTATCCAAACAAACCGCCGCACTCTTGCCTGTCGGCACTTTCAACAGTGCGATTAGCGAAGGTGTCATACCGTCAGTCGGCGCCATTATGGGCTTTTTACCTAATATCCTTATTCTATTTCTTGGCATCAACTTACTTGAGCAGACAGGATATATGGCAAGAGCGGCATTTTTGCTAGACGGTATACTAAAAAAATTCGGTCTTCACGGTAAAGCATTTATTCCGATGGTTACTGGTTTTGGTTGTTCGATTCCCGCATATATGGCGGCAAGAACGCTCAAAAATCCAAAAGACAAGCTAATTACCATGCTAGTCATCGGCTTTTTCTCATGCTCGGCTAGACTTCCCGTATATGTGCTCTTTATTAGCGCATTTTTTGCTCCCCAGCAGGCGGGCAACATACTCTTTGGTATTTATATCGCCGGAGCGGTGCTAGCCATGATAGCGGCAAAAGTTCTTAGACTCGCTCTGTTCAAAGGCGAGGCGGAGCCGTTTGTTATGGAGATGCCGAAATATAGATTCCCGTCAATCAAAGGGATACTAAGAGACTTAAAGATAAGAGCTATGATATTTATCAAAAAAGCGGGTCTATTTATCGCAACGGCATCAATGGCTATATGGTTTTTAGGGGCTTATCCGGCAAACGAGCAGATAGATGAAATATATGCTCCTCGCATTGAGGCGGCAGTTGATGAGGCTTCCAAAAAAGCTTTGGAACTTAGTAAAGCCGAGGAAAAACTGGAAAACAGCTACATCGGAACAATTGGTAAAACTATAGAGCCCCTCTTTACGCCTCTAGGTTTTGACTGGAAGATGTCCGTAGCCACGATAACGGCTCTTGCAGCAAAAGAGGTAGCGGTCGGTACTTTGGCTACGCTAAATGCGGTAGAAGCAGGTGACGATGAACCATCGGAGGGACTTGTAGAGAAAGTCAGAAGGACGATAGATATTAAAGCGGGGATCGCGTTTATCATACTCATCATGATATATTCACCTTGCCTTGCAGCTATGGGTACATTCTTTTCAGAGGTCAGAGAGACTAAGTGGAGGGTATTTTATGTCGTGTATCCGAATGTGCTTGCATGGTTAATGGCATTTACGGTCTATAACATCTTAGCAATGTTTGGAGTTTAGAGCTTTTAGGCGGCCTCAAAACCGCCCAAAGCTTTTATTTCATATGCCCCACATTGGTACACTCGCAAGGTGTCACATGGCAACTATCTACAAACTCTAGTCCGACAAGTTTCGCATACTCTTCCAAAAGCGGTTTTGCTTCTTCATTATAGTCGTCTTCAAACTCAACACTCACCTCCCCGCCGCTTCCGGTTCTCTTGATAAGCACCGTAGGGGCTAGCTCATATTTGGCGACCAGCTCATCCATTGTATCGCACAGCATTTTTTTCTGCTCAGCAGTATCAAAACATATAATAACCCGTAAAAATCTCTCTTCGCTACAAAAATATGCTTTCATTCCAACTCCTTTTTTTAATTATCTCAAAGCTCTTCTTAGTATCTCTTCTATCGTCTTTTTATCATACTCTTTGTAGCTTTTTGACCTCTCGGCCGAGGTCAAAATATTTGCCGTTATTTTCGGTATATCGGTAGCGGCAATTCCTACATCTTCGAGTCTCGTCGGAAGACCTATGCCTTTTAGCCAAGCCTCAAATGCCGCTATGCCATCTTCGCCGCTTTTTTTGAACATCTTTTTACAAAATCTATCCACTTTTTTCGGCTCTTTCTCTTTAAACCATCTCATCCATGCGGGCATTACAATAGCAAGTCCTTCGCCGTGCGGTATGTCGTAAAGAGCGCTAAGAGAGTGCTCCAAAAGATGGTTTGGAAACGAATAGCCGTCAAGTCCGCACGGCAAAATACCGTTTAGCGCTAGGCTAGCAGACCACATAAAAGATGCTCTTGCATCATAATCTCC
>DIZY01000038.1:45066-51510 GCA_002428055.1 Helicobacteraceae bacterium UBA6016 | reverse complement strand
CTATCGTTTAGTCGTGATTCATTTTTTTTCGTAAAGTACGCTTCCAATATATGCGACACCGCATCTGCAGCGGCAGTCGCAGACTGCTTTTTGCTTACGCTTATCGTAATTGCTGGATTTAGGGCTGAGGCTTTTGGGAAGATGAGTGGAGAGCTAAAGGCGTATTTTTTTTGCTCTTCTTCGTTTGTTATTACCGTACCCTCGTTCATTTCGCTTCCGGTAGCGGCAAGAGTAAGTATCGTAAATATCGGCAGGGCAGATAGCGGTTCCGCTCTTCTTTCAAAAAAATCCCACACATCGCCGTCATACGCCACGCCTACGGCAATAGCCTTGGCCTCATCTATAACGCTTCCGCCGCCTATGGCAAGCAGACAATCAACGGAGTTTTTTCTAGCCCACTCTATCGCCTCTCTCGTATGTGCCAAAGAGGGATTTGGCTTTACGCCGCCAAAATCGGTGAAACCCAGTTCATTCTTGATAAGTCTGCGCACGACCTTATCGTAAAGTCCGCTCGCTTTTATAGAGCTCATCCCATACACAAGCATCACTTTTTGATAGCCGGCCTCTTTGATGTCGGCTATAATACTAAGCTCCGCTTCGTCGCCGAATATTATTTTTGTAGGATTATGGAATACAAAATCTTGCAAACTACTCCTCCTCGGACTCGTCTTTGTATTTCAAAAATCCCTTTAGATATTCGTCACTAAGACTCTCTTTTTGGTATTTTATGACTAGTACATTTTCTGTTTTGTTGATATATGTATCCAAAATGCCATTCAACTCTTTTAACCCGACTATCGTTGCCTCATCAAGCATTGATATATTCAGATACAAAAAGGCAGCTTTTACGGGATTTTGCATCTTTAGCATATAGAGTAGCCACAAGAAAGATACAAAAGTAAGTACCAAAGATAGCGAAGTCAAATCCATATAATGCAGTATCGCACCGCCTATCACGCCGCCGAGAAAAACGCCTAGATACTGAAAAGTGGTAAATACGCCTAGCGCCGAGCCTCTTTGTGATGCCTTTGCGTACTTACTAACGGTGCTTTGAAGCAGTGGTTCAAGCATATTAAAGCCGATAAAAAATAGTACTGAGGCGACAACAAACACGATCGAAGAGCCGGCAAGCCCGAATAAGAAGAATGCTACGGTATTGATAAATATCGAAGCCACAAATATCTGTCTTATTTTGTTGTATTTTTCACCAAGTATCGCCGCAAGCGTCATAAACACAAACCCAAAAGCAAGCGCCGGAATATACACCTGCCAAAGCTCATCTTTTGCCCAACCAAATTTCGTCGTAAGCTCTAAAGGAATTATCATAAAAGCGATAGTTAGCAAAAAGCCGTGGAAGAACATATTGACATACATCTTTACGAGATTGGAGTCGGTAAAAAGCTCTGCAAACTTCGGAGCCTCGCCGTCAAACGCATGGTGTATACGGGGCGGTTCGGGGATAAAAAGAAGCAGATAGACAAGTGCGCCGATAGCCAAAGCCGCCGTAATCAAAAAGAGCATGTCGACGCCGTAATGTCCGCCTATGTATGGACCTACAAGTATCGCCGCAGCAAAACTCATAGCAATAGAGCCGCCCATCATAGCCATCGCTTTGGAGCGTTTCTCCTCCGTCGTAAAGTCTGCTATCATAGCCGTAACAACAGAGCTAATAGCCCCCGCCCCTTGCAAAAACCGTCCGAAAATCAGCATATAAATATCGTTCGAAAAAGCGCAGATGAGAGAGCCTGCGGCAAAAATGATAAGCCCAATTGCAGTTAACGCTTTTCTGCCTATCTTGTCGCTAAGAACTCCAAACGGAAGCTGAAATAGAAGCTGACTAAAAGCATAACCGCCTACGACAAGACCTATCAAAAACAGATTTGAACCGCTTTTTGAGGCGGCATACACTGAGAGTAGCGGCATAACAAGGAAAAGTCCAAAAAAACGGAGCGCTACAATGAAGCTAAGGGAGGCTACTATCTTTTTCACAACTACTACCTTTGGATTCTAAGTTTTATATCATTTAAAAAATCGTTTTTATTTCTTAATCCGACGACTTTTTGGGCTATCTCATTTTCGTTTGAATCCACAAAAACAATAGTCGGCACACCTCTAACCCTGGAGTTTTTAGGCATATCTGTCGAGCCGTCAAGCACTATAAGAGGCACAAACTTGGAGTTTACAAGTTCGCATACACTCTCGTCTTCAAATGTCGTCTCATGCATTATAGTACAATATGGACATGTCGGAGATGAGACAAATGCCATAATCGGTTTTTTGGTTTTTGCCGAACTTTTTTTTGCTGCATCAAGAGAATTTTGCCATTTTATCTCACACCCAAAACAAAACGAAGAGAGCAAAAAAAACGCCAATGAAATTTTTTTTATACCGTCCAATCTTTTATATCCTTTCTAGGTTCACCGATAAAATAACCTTGCGCATAGTCTACGCCAAGCTCGGTTATAGCGTCCAATATCTCTTTTTCGCTCACAAACTCGGCTACGGTCTGTATCCCTATCTGCTTACAAAAATCAACTATAGTCTTTGTGATTATATATGAGTTTTTATCAATAGCGATATTTTTGATAATAGAGGCGTCTATCTTGATATAATCCACCTCTAGCTTCATCAGATACGCAAAATTTGAATAACCGCTTCCGAAGTCGTCTATCGCTATTTTTGCGCCTATCGACTTTACAGTTTTTATAAAATCGGAGACCTCGGCAAAATTTTCGATACCCTCCGACTCCGTTATCTCAAATATTACTCTTTTTTGTTTCGGATAGTTCTTTAGTTTTTCGTATATAAAATTTCTAGTTACCTCGTCCTCAATATCTTCGACGGAGAGATTGATGGCAAACTCAAACGAGGTAAGCTCAAACGCTCTAAATGTATGCTCAACCATCGCACGGGTAAGTTGTGGATATAACTTTGACTTTTTGGCAACCGACAAGAACGCATACGGAGCCACAGGTGCGCCGCTCTCATCTATAAGCCTAGCAAGCGCCTCAAACTTCTCTATCTTGCCCGTGCGAATATCCATAATAGGCTGGAAATAAGGCTGTATTCTAGAGTCCTCCAAAGCGTCTTTTAGCAGTCTCGTCCATTTAATATTGTGCTCATACTGCTTTGATACCTGCATAGAGGGGTCGAAAAATACAAGATTTTTACCCGTTGTTTTTGCCTGCTTGAGAGCCATATCGGCGTTTTCAAGTATACTTTTGCCGCCTATAGCCACGCCTGCCGTCAGATGCAAGCTTATCTCATAGTCGTTATACATAAATACTTCTTTTCTCAACACATTCAAAAATTCAGAAATATACCCCTCTGCATCATGCGGAACATCAAACGCTTCCATCAATAAAGCATACTCGTCGCCAGCAAACCTATAAATCCTCTCACCGAGATGGCAGTGAGAGCTAAAAGCGTTACCAAGTTCGGCAAGCACGAAGTCGCCCACTTTTACCCCATAAAAATCGTTTACCTCTTTAAACGAGTCTATATTAAAAATAGCAAGAAGTGGAGTAGACATCCCTTGAAGGTCATCGTTTAGTTTTAGCCTATTAGGCAATCCCGTTATTTGGTCTTTATACACCTGCTCAAGCTCTTTTTTACGAGAACGCTCCATAAACATAAGCATCTTGTTGAAAGATTTTTCAAGATTTTTTAGCTCGTAAATATTTGACGAAATGTGTAGTTTTTTGTCTGTCTCTCGTTGCTTTATAGCTGTTCTAATATCGGCTATAAAAGAGGATAGCGGAGAGACTAAAAACTTGTTAAGCCCATAATAAAAAGCTGAGTATGTCAATATAAAAAACACAACAAAAAATACAAGAAAGTAGTTTAGCGTCGAGGAGAGGCTTAGTTTTAGATTTGTTACCGGATAGGCTATATCTATGACGCCGTTTACATCTCCTTCTTTGACGTTGGTATGGCATTTTAGACACTCTGCTTTTACTTTGATGGGGTATAGATATCGGATAGTGTCTTCATTTATGATAAGTATATCTTCGCCGCTCATCGCTCTTTTCATAATATCGCTAGAGTTGCGTATCTTTTTATCGGCTTCAATATCCCCAAATAGTGCGGCAACTTTTTCGCTTCTATATGCCGAAACATGCATATCATGCTCTACACTGTTTAATCTGAATATTATACGATCAAGGTCTCTCTTTGTAATACCTTTTTCCATAGCGGAATAAAGAGACTCAAATATAAGCGCACTCGATTTTTTGGCACCTTCCCTTGCCATTTCAAATATCGCCGCCTCTTTGAGCAGTGAAGCTGCAAAATATCCCGCAACCACGCTAAACAGTAGCGAAACTGCGATAAGAAAGAGCGTCAAACGCCTATAACTAAAAAAGCCTACTTTATCCAAACAACACCCTAATTATGTAGAAATATGCTAAATCTTAACAAATAGACTTTAAAATACATTTTAATTTCGATAGCCTATCCAAAAAAGAGCAAAATAGTGATAAAACGATACCCAACAAAACAAATATTCATAGGTTCCGTAGCGGTTGGAGGCAGTGCACCCATATCCGTACAGTCCATGACCTTCTCAAAAACACACGATGTAGACGCCACGGTGGAGCAGATAAACCGCTTACACTTTGCCGGATGCGATATAGTGCGAGTCTCCGTGCCGGATGAAGAGAGCGCAGCAGCGCTAAAAGAGATAAAAAAAAGAATAGCAATACCCCTTGTCGCCGATATACACTTCAACTACCGTCTAGCCCTCATAGCCGCCGAGTCTGTGGACTGCATACGAATCAATCCCGGCAATATAGGCGAAAAATCAAGGATACTGGAAGTCGTAAGAGCGTGCAAAGAGCGGAACTTACCGATACGCATAGGGGTAAATGCGGGAAGCTTAGAGAAACACCTTGAACAAAAATACGGTCAGACGCCGCAAGCGATGGTAGAATCCGCTCTTTACAACATAAAACTCTTAGAAGATGCTGACTTCACGGAGATCAAAGTATCAATGAAAGCTAGCGATGTCCTGCGCACCGTAGAGGCGTACCGTGGGCTTCGTCCGCTCGTAGAGTACCCTTTTCACATAGGCGTGACGGAGGCTGGAACGATGTTTGGCTCTACTGTCAAATCTTCAATCGCCCTAGGCTCCTTGCTAATGGACGGTATCGGCGACACGATGCGTGTGTCGGTCACTGGGGAACTTGAAAATGAGATAAAGATAGGCAAGACAATCCTCAAAAGCCTAGGACTCATCAAAGACGGCGTAAATATCATCTCCTGTCCGACATGCGCCAGACTCGAAGCCGACCTCGTAAGCGCAGTGCGTGAAGTGGAAGAGCGTACAGCTCACATTAAAGAGCCGCTGGATATATCTGTGATGGGGTGTGCCGTAAACGCTCTAGGCGAGGCGAAGCATGCAGATGTAGCGATAGCCTACGGCAAAGGCGAGGGGCTAGTAATCGTAAAAGGCGAGATAGTGGCGAAGCTAAAAGAGACGGAGCTAAAAGAGAGATTTCTCGAAGAGGTAGAAAAAGCGGCGCTTGCAGCTAGGAAAGAGGCGTGATAGCTAGTCCGTATCTTTTTATTCTTATCATCACCTCCATGGTTGTCGGCATCAAGCTTTTTGAGCGTCGCTCACAACTCAGGTTTTTTGAGTTTGTCCCCTCTGTTGTTATCATCTACTTTGCGATGATGGCGATAGGCAACGCCAGAGTATTCAACCCTATCCTCATCAAGGAGTTTAGCGCCCTCAAATCCTACATCCTCCCCGCAATGATATTTTTGATGCTTCTTGGCAGCGACATACGAGGCATCTACCGCATCAAAACAAAGCTTTTAGTCTCGTTCTTCGTCACGACCGCATCCATCATGGCGGCGTTTGTGCTGATGTGGCTAGTGATGGGCGGACTCTTTGAGCATGAGGCGCACAAGGCTTTTGGGGCGTTATCGGGTAGCTGGATAGGCGGCACGGCGAATATGATAGCTGTAGCGGGAGCCACGGGGCTAGAGGGAGAGCTGATGGGATACTGCCTCATCACCGACTCCGTATGCTACGCCGCATGGTTTGCATTTCTCTTGTTCCTCACCCCACACAAAGATAGATTCAACGCTTGGACAAAGGGGGAAGCCGTCACAGCCGCCCCACCGCTAGCAAAACACACAGACAACCCCACAAAACTAAACATCTACGCCATAGGCTCCGCCGCCACAGTCTCCGTGGGTGTGGTATACGCCTCAAAGCTACTGCCTGTTTTTTCATTCGTCACAAGCTCATTTTGGAGCGTCATACTAGCCACCGTGCTCGGCATCAGTGCATCATTCACCCCGCTCGCCAAAAGCCAAATATCCGAAAAAGTCGGCTTCTGGCTCCTATACTTCCTCATAGCCCTCATCGCCGTCTCATCCGCATTTGACGACTTTTCGCAAGCATGGCTCTTCGTCCTCGCAGGCTTTTTCGTCATC
>DIZY01000038.1:37066-45023 GCA_002428055.1 Helicobacteraceae bacterium UBA6016 | reverse complement strand
TTCACAATAGGAGTAGCCAGCCTAGCCAACATCGGCGGCGTAGCCTCCGCCCCGCTACTTGCGGCAAGTTTCTCCAAAAATCTTGTGAGTGTCGGGGTTATTATGTCGATGCTTGGTTATATTATCGGGACTTTTTGCGGGTTGGTGGTTACTTATGTTTTGGGGTAATGTAAACTTATTTTATTTGGGTTATTTATAGACCTCTCTTAGTTTTATAGCAGGCAGGTTTTCTTTAAACTCTTTGTCAATCATATTAATCTGTTTTCTTATGATCCCTCGTTTTCTATATGCCTCATCGAAACAAAATGTTTTAAACTCATTTAAATCTATATCGCCAATGCTTTTTACATGTGGGAATAATAATTTTAGATATGCAGTTGTTAGTCTCTTGATGGCTTTTACATCCCTAGTATCCGCATTAGACGGAACATCTAATAATCCGTCAACAATAGGAGAGAATGCTGTATCATCTCTAAGAAGATGTAAAATTTCACTAAAATACTCTACATTTAATGTATTTCCTTGCATAATCATGTTTTGCTTTATTCTAGGCATCTCCCAACCTTTTATAAAACCATGAAATCTATCCAAAAATGCAGATTCTTTAAAAACTTCCGGGAGTGGCTCAAAATAACTATTCCTGATTGGTTGATTGTCTCCATCCAACGGTATATTTCCCAATATCATAAAACCTGCATTAGAAGTTTGTCTAACATTGGCTATACTGAAAGTACCACTTTCTAAAAAACTTTTTAGACCGCCAGCAATTTCACTTTCATCTTTTAAAGTAATAGTCTGTATTTCATCCATTGCTACATAATCATAATTTGTAATTACTCCAGGAATTTGTTTACTTACATCATAAAGTAATTTCGCACGAGTGACTACACCGCCACTAATAAGCCATCCATATTTACTTAAATTACCAAATATATAAGATTTTCCTGTTCCTTTTGGAGCAAGTTCTATCAGGTTAATTCTTGGTTCTACAAACACCAATAAACGGCTTATGAAAGTAATTTTTTGTCCCATAGTCTCAAATCCATCAGGATTATATTCCATGGCTCTAATTAATAAATCTATCCATTCTGTAGTACTAAAATTTTTTCTTGCTTCTTTAAAATAATCCAAATCAACTTTATATGGAGAAAATGATTTAAAATCAACAAGCTCAATAAAATTCTCTTTTTCTTCAGTGTTATGCGTTAAAGTTACAACTCCCCAAACTTCACCACTTTTTAATTCTGTATGTTTTTTGGCAATATATTTAGGTATTCTCGTTTCATTAAACTTAATACCAAGATCTGGAATCTCAAATTTTAAAATATCTTTTTTAATATCTGGTTCTATTAATATTCTAGCTAGTATTTTTTTATCTTCACCCATAAGAATATCAGTTTTAATCCCCTTGTCTTTTGGCATATGATCTGTTAAAAATTTATTAATAGACTCACCATCAACATTGCCAAATTGATCACTATATTTTTTTACTAGCCAGTCTTTGATAAATGATGGAATATTTTTACCGCCAAAGACAGAATAATTCTGCGATGTTTTGCATACATATTCATTTTCAAAATAATTCTTTATTTTATCGTCTAGCATCATGATAATTCTCCAAAATTAAAAAAGTTCTTCTTCTGCAAAACCTTTGGTTGCTTTGATAGTTGTTTTAACTTCTTGTTGTACTTTATTTATTGTTTTCTTCGATATTTTTATAATTGGAACAATAACCTCTTCGGGGGTTGCACCTCCATGAGCTTCTCGTCTTGTTTTATGATTTAACGAATTATGATTTAACGCAACTAAATATCTTCCACAATCGAAATCATGCGAAAAATAATTGGTATCTTCCATTAAAGCATCAGTCTTTGCGCATCTTCCTTCATGATCATCATTGTTGAAACTATTCGTTTTAGATTTGAAGCTGCAAAATGCACTAAAACCATGATCGGAAACTATTAATAAATCTTCATCTATGTTTTGATTTATAATATCTTTTATAATTTCAATCTCTTGAATTAAGTTTAATGGATACTTATAACTTGTTTGCTTGTGAATATACTCATCTAGAGTCTCTATTTTGACAATATCGTTAAATCTGTTGCATTCTGTTTTAGTAGGTAAATTTGATTTAGAAATAAAACATTCAACTTTATAACTATAATTAGACTCAATATATGATTTTATAAGTCCCACCCATTCTACGCCCAAACCATCAACCCATAGTTTTTTATAATTGTTCAACTCGTTAAAATGATATAGCTCTTTGAAGTTTAAATCTTCATACCATTTAAAAAATAGTTCTTTTGAACCATTTTTTTGTTTTAATAATTCATTCAATTTTTCCGTTGGTTGATGTCTTAATTTAGAAAATTTATATTCCTTAAAATACTCTTTTATCCAGCTTATATTATTTTCAAATTCACAATCATTTAAATAAGCGATTAAATCTGGGTAAAATTTTTCTACTTGTGCAAAGGAGAGCTTACTTTCATTAAAAAGCTTAATTATAAGTTCCTTTTCAATTGTTGTAATTCCGGTAATAAAAGATTCTGGTGTTTGAATGCTAGATAAAAACTCATGAAGCTTTTCTTCAATTTTTGGTTTAGGTTTGATATTTTGATAAAAACTAGACAATATTTCAAATCTTTCATCAATATGACTCAAGTTAAAATTATCAAATATATGAAACCAAACTTTATCGATTAGTGGTTCATCAATATTGGCATTTTTTAAAATAATTGTGAAATAACTATCGTCATTCAAATACTCTAATGCATATCCCCTAAGAAGCCATTTTAAATATCGATTAGATTTAGAACAAACTTTATTTAAAATTTCAATAGGACTCAATTGATTTAGGTTTAATTCTTGCTGGACAAATTCTTTTAAAGAACTGTTTTTAAAATCTTCAATTAATTTTTGCCACAACTCCCTATGATGTTCATCATAATCAATTGGGAATGATTTTTCTAAGTATTTTTCTAAAAAATCTTTCTCATTTAAAATATTATTAATAGTGATTAAATCATCATTGGATTGATTGCAAATTCGTTCAACTAATGGTCTTGGTGAACAAATCAAATTATTAGCAGGATTGTTATAAAAAAATAACCAATCAGAGATTGTATCCAACCTATTTGGGTATGAAATATCAAAATTTACAACATGTAGTGTAATTTTTTTATACTCTGAATCAATTTTATAAAAAAAGTCAAATTCATCTCTTCTGTAAAAGCTATTGTAAAAGTCACTTAAAAACCTACTTTCTAATCCAAAAAATGGAATATAAACATCATAACCCTTGTTTTCTATTGCAAAAATGTGATTAAAAAAACTTTTAAAATCTTCATCATTATAAAATCTTACAACTTCTGAAACAGAAAACAGAACTGTAGGTTGGGCTATTTCTTTGATAATTCGTATAAGTTTTGATACCCCAAACCATTCATCATCATTTTTCTGAAATTCTCTTAAGTCTTGAATTTTAAAATTGTTTTTATCAAAGATCTGCTTTATAGAACTTGTTAACTCATAATTGTTGATAAGTAGCAATTTAACATTAAATCTAGACTTCTCGTGTTTCTTTAAAATTTGATCAAAAGCTTCTAGTGTCATACTTTAATCCATTACATATTTTTTCAAAATTCTGTATAGCTCTAGATCCTCATCTACATGTTCAATAATAATAGGACTTAAATTTAAGTACTTAATTCTATTCTTAAAGTTTTCAATATCACCTCCTGTGGGTTTAACAGGTAATATTGACTGAGGCACATCAATTAATTCATCTTTATCCGCTATTTCTCGTTGTGCTTCTAGTATGGCAGGTTTAAATTTTTCCTTTTCCCATTCATATATGAGTCTAAAAACTGTATTTTCATCCCATCCCGAAATATCACTATCTTGATTAGCTCTGATTCTTGATTTTATAAAATCATATAATTCATCATAATAAGAGTTATCAATATTTAAATTTAATGATTTGATAAATAAATCAAAATATTCAGAAAATTTATTTTTTTGCAATAAGATTTTTATATCTTGCGATAAAACATTGTTTTCTACAATTTCAACTAAGCTTTTAATGTCATTAAATTGAATATCTTCATCGTGTGCATTAACTAATATAGTCAGTTTTTCTATAAAATCATTGATGTTTTTATTTGTATTTCTTGAATATTTTACTACCCAAAGAGGATATTTGGCATTACTTATCCAATCTTTGATTTTAAAAGTATATTGTGCAACACCAAGACCTTCTTCAAGTGAAAAGATTTCTTTTAAAATATCTATTAATTTATCTTCATGCTCAGTACCAAATTTAACACGCAATTCCGTTTTGGTATCCTCATCGAAAAATTTGAAAATATTTACAATATAATCCCTAAGTAAAGAATTTTCTATTTTTCTGCCATTGCCTATTTCATAAAATTTACCATCAAATCTTTTTAATGCAAGAGACAAGATTGTAAATGATATTGGATTTGAATACAAGCCATATGGTGGCTTAGTTAGCGCTTTTAGGGCTTTTCCCAAATGAATATCCCCATTTTTCTTTTTCTTATCGATAATAGAGTCAACTTCTTGAATAATTTTTATCAAGAAATGATTTGCATTTTGATCTCTAACTTGAAAATTTTCATCTAATAAATAATGCTGATTAGTGTCTTTCAATAAATTCAGAAGTGGTGCATGCTGTCCGGTTAGATTTAGATTCAATTCATCTCTGTTGTAGGATTTTATAATATTATCTGGGATAGTTTTAGTTGGATTTTGCATATCCCATAGTTTGTAACCATTAACAAGTCCATTATCGGCTCCATAACAGAAGATTTTTTTAGCGATAGAATTAATCTCATTTGCAAAATTGCTCATTGATATTCCATTTCTAATATCATCGCCAAAATAAATCACTACACTACCTGGTTTTAAATCGCTATTTATGTATTGTTCGATTAATTTATCAGCCTGCTGTCTATTTCTTTCACTTTCACTTTCATGATTATGTCGTTTTGCGACGCTTTCTCTTGCTTTGCAATCAATATATTTTAAATATCTGTCATGTGTAAAAGAGTTCTCAACTACTACAAATATTTTGTTTTCAATTTTTGAGGCAATCTCTTTTAGGGTGTTTTTTAAAGTTAAAAGTTCATTTTCTTCATTAGCAAAGAAAAACATTAAGTGCAATGCATAATCACGGCTGAACTTTGTGCTTGAATATTTTTCTATATCGTAACTGTTTGTTTTAGCTTCACTAAAATAGATCTCAAGGTGTCTTAATATTCCATTGACAAACTGTTTTTTAATCTCATTTTCTTTTGGTTTTAAAACTGATACAATAGACTTATATGTACCTTTTAATCTCTCTTTCTCTGAAAAGACTTCATTTTCTGGTAATGTTGCAGATGACACAAGGTATACTATCAGGCTGTATATATTTTGAATCTATCAGACTTAATGCATCATCTAAAATTATAGAATATTTAGTGGTGTTAAAAATATGTTCTAAGTTGGCCTTATTGGGTTTCAAAATTCTATTAAAACTAATTTCATTCCCACCAATCACTTTATTTAGTATATTAAGCAGCAATATTGCTTTAATAATAACTACATATTGTTCATTAATCTCTTTTATTGACTCAATAGAAGAAAATTTACTAATATAAGGATATAAATTTTCATCCTCTTCAAAAATAGATAAAAAGTAATCCCAAAGATAGCCTATATCCATCAGATTGTCAGTGCTTTCTTCCAGAAAAGATAAAAAACCACTCTGTGCATGCAAAAAGCTAAAAATGCTTCTATTTGATGATTTAAGTTGCCTTGCAATTAACGATAATATTAGACCGCTATATGGATGTATCGGGAGCATGTCAAATAGATTTTTCACATTCATACTATTATCTTCATAGTCCAGTACATATTTTACAAGAGAGTTAAATGCGCTGTTTTGCCTAAATGCTGATACGCAACTATCGTAATCACCTGTTTTTTGAATTGAATTAGCCAATAGTGAATATGTTGTAACATCTTCCATCCTGTAATGAGTAAGTTCAAATCTATCATGAATTTTTTTGATATCTTCTTCTAAAACTCTATTTTTATTTGCTGTTCTGTGTGCCACTATAAATAAAAATACATTTCCATTTTTTATATTTTCAGATAAATTTTGCAATGACATCAGAATATCATTGTATTTATTTACTTCAAGAATTGGTGTGAACTCATCCCAAAAAGTGTTATATGGCTATATCCATATTTTTTTACTATCAACGCAGCACTTTCTAAAAATTTTATAATATCGGTCGTCCTAGCATTCAGACCTCTTTCTACAAGCTCATCTTCACAAAGTCTCAGTATTGAATCATTGTGTCTTTTTAGTTCACTTGTCAACCCATCAACATCACTTACTTCATCTATAAGTCTGGAATTAACTATTATTTCATTCCAGAAAATTTTGTTTTTTTCAATTCTATCAATCATATCATCATATGAATTTTGGAGAAGTTCATTGATATTAGCACCTTTTAATGCATTAACAACCTCTTGTTGTATAGCATAATCGAATGTCTTGCTGTCGTTGATATAGTAACTTCCTTTTAAAATAACAGGAAAAGTTTTAAATTCGGTTCTAAAGTTTATAAGAGCTGGTTTTACTTGGGGTTCTTTTATGGCATGATCTATATAATCGCTTATACTGGAAAGTTCATTACTTAGTAAGTTCTTGACAACAGTTGTTGCATGTGTTTTACCGCTTCCAAATGTACCTTGGAGCCATACTGATTTTTCTTTCTTTTGGTACATATTGAGTGTGTTTTTAATTAATTGGTAAAAATCATTATGACAAATAAAAGTTTGCCAATAACTTCCATCATCACTTTTAATGTCGCAAACTGGTAAAAACGATTTATTTATACTTATTATCTCATTCCATTTCATATTATTCCCCAATAATTTCTATTTTTATATTCGCCAGAGGTTGTAATTTTTTAAAGTCGCTATCAAAGGTAACAATTTTCTGACAATATTTTTCAGCAGTTTTTAGGTGAATAACATCATTAATATTTTTGCAAATTCCATGTTTCATGCATAGATTGTAAGAGTCATAAGTTGATGATAAATCAATATTTTCACAGGAAAATCTTCTATAAAGTTCAATCTTTTCTTTTTGTTCATCTATAATTTTCAATTTAGCCAACACAAAAATAAATTCACTCAATACAAGTGGCGAGATAAAAAACTTGTTTTCGTCTATGGCTCTCTCAATAAGTGATGTTGCTTTTTGTTGTTTTATTAAATCTTGATTTATAGCTTGATAAACCAGAATATTTGTATCAAAAAATATCACTGTTCATATCCTCTTCAAGACCTATAACATTGATATTCTTATTAACTTCCGATATATTGCCGCTTATTCTTCTAAACTCTTCTAATAGCTCATTTGTTGATTTTTCTTTTTTTATAGGCTCTTCAATATCAAATATTAAAACTTCTATATTTTTATTAACATACTCACTCGGTATTGGTATATGAACAAAATTTTCACTAGGTCTTATAATTTCTCGTATCATTTTATCACCTCTCTTAAAACTTCAATTGCATTCAAATCTTTTAAGAAAACATTATCAAGTCCCTGATTTAGATCGACATCAATCAATTTTGTCTCTTCACTTATAAATCTTAATTTTTGCGTCAAAACATCTTTACTGATACCAAAAATTTTATATANNGATAGACCACCCTCAAAACCTTCGTCATAAAATTCACTTACCCTAAAATTATCTCTTGATTTTGTTTCTTTTAATTTATATAAAGAGTATAAGATTGCTTCATTTGAAACATTGTCTGTACCTATTTTTTCAATATATCCTGTATTTTTTATTTCTGTAAAATAGCCTATTTTAAATTCACTTGAACCTAATGGAGTTGTTTTAAAAAGTTTCAACAGTGC
>DIZY01000038.1:0-37054 GCA_002428055.1 Helicobacteraceae bacterium UBA6016 | reverse complement strand
AATCATCGAACGAATTTTCTATTATTAGTGAAAAATCATTTTTGGAATACTTGTCAGCACCCCATGGTATTTCATCCAAGTACCACTTGATCAAATTAGAATTTTTATAAAGATTTACAAGTAATAACTCATAAATCTTTTTGTCATTATTAAGTTTACTTATTAAATAAAAAAAATCTGTTTTTGNNTAAGCAATTCTGCTTCTTTCATCCATGCTACCATCGCGGGTATTTGCTTTACCCCCAGAGTATTATTCTCAAACCAATTTTGATTAGTTATAAATTCATTCAACCAATCACTTTGCATTGCAAAATTCTGATATTTACCAAAGCCTTTTAAAATATTTACATTGCCTTGATTTATTTTAGCCACAGAAACATCTGCCATTACACATCCTTTCTCATGAAAATCTAAACATTTGTTACAATGAATACATAAGTCACTACCTACTTGAACTTTCGGAAAAACACTTAATGCACCTGTTGGGCACTCTGCTTCGCAACTTCCACAGTGAATACAATAATTAGTTTTATATGCAATTCTCTTAATATGACTTAAATTAGAAATATTGCTTTCGTTAGTTTTTAAATTTATACTGTTTTCTGAAAATGTATAACTAATATTAGTAATCTGATTATCAATGTTTACATCAATATGATTATTTTGTTTACTTACTTTGTAATCACCTAAAACTTTTAACCATTCAAAAAGATTTTCTTTTGAGTTTGTTAAATTTATTACAAGTTCTTTATTATGTTCACTAAATTGCACAATAGATTCTACATCATTATTATTTTCATTTCTTCTTTTCCAAGCACCATCCCGAACATAGTCATCTATATCTTTAATATGTAATCTTTTTGAATCTTCAATTACAATATCAATAAATTTCTTGGCTAATTCAGGAGCAACTTTTTTAACCATAAAGTCATTTTTGCTTTTTGCTAATGGACAAATACTGCATCCCATTCTGTCAAAACCTAAACGATAGCCACTGTTCGGTTTAATACCAGCATAAAACAAGTATAAATAAACCTCAAAATCATTCCAATATTTTATAACTTCTATATTGGTTTGAGATTGGTGTTTGACGCCATGTGCAATTCTTGCGTGTTCAGCCCTTTGACTACTTTCTTCGGCTCTAACACCATTGTAAAGTATAATTTTTGGTATTTTATTATTGTTTATACTTTTTAAATAGTTCATTACTGGTGATGTTTTATAAACACTACAACACCATCTAAAATTCATTGATGGGCTACCAAAAGTTTTCCAAAGATGTTCGGCATCATTTGGATTTCTTACACTTGTAACCTTAAAATCTTTATAAATATTTTTATAGTGTTTTTCTGTTTTTTGCACTGTTTCATAAGTATGTGGTAGTTCCATTGTAGTATCAGTAAAAATTACTTTGTACTGTTCTGGCTCTAATGCGATTGTTGCTAAGTCTAGTAATACTTGCGAGTCTTTTCCGCCACTAAAAGCTACGATAAAAAAATCAACTTTCTTCTCATAATCTTTATAAACTTTTTTGGTAAATTCTATAGCTTCATTTTTAAGAACTTCGATTTTGCTTTTATTGATTTTTATCAACATATCAATATCAATTGGCTGAAGCTCAACACCGTCTTGATAAATTTCTAATACAGGCGCATTATTTATGTCACCACCAACTGCTCGTGCTACCTTGACACTATTGCAATAATAATCTCTCCCTATAGCCCACATTAATGGCTCTTCAGAACTAGGATATTTAAAGTGCTCATTAAACCCTAGCAAATCAAGTTCTTCAAAAAAAACAGGCCTTGGAGGTATTATGCTATCTTTAGCAAAATCATTTAATATTGGTAAATTTTTATTGTCCCTAGACCATTCTATTTTGTACATATATTCCCGTTATGATTTTTAAATTATTAAGTTTTTCCATTTTATTTAAAAGCACTTTAAAAAATACCGTATTACAATACCGTATTACAAAAAAACGGAGGCTCAAAATGCTAACGGTCAGACTCACGGATGAGCTAGAGCATAGACTAGATAGCTTCGCCAAAAGCGAACATCAGCCAAAATCACAAGTAGTCAAAGACGCTCTGCTTTTTTATTTTGAAAACAAAGAGGAAGCCAAAAAGCAGACGGCTTATACGCTGGGCAAAGAGATGTTCGGCAAGTACGGTAGTGGGGATGGCTCACTATCTGCGAACTACAAAGAAAAACTCAAAGAGAAGCTGCATGCAAAAAACGCTCATTGATGCGGGACCGATGATTGCTCTTTTTGACAAAAGCGATAAGTATCATAAAAAAGTGGTGAAGTTTTTGAGCGGGTATGAGGGTGAGCTAGTGACGACATGGCCTGTCATTACCGAGGTGTCGCATATGCTGGATTTTAATATCAAAACGCAAATAGATTTTTTGAAGTGGCTAGACCTTGGAGCCGTGAGCATATATCAGACGCTTTCAGGCGACATCAAACGCATCATAGCCCTCAGCGAAAAATATATGGATGTGCCGATGGATTTGGCGGATAGCTCGCTCATTGTCGCAAGTGAAAAGCTGAATATCAAGGATATTTTGACGATAGATAGTGATTATGACATATACAGAACTATCAAAAAGGAGCCGCTCAATAATCTCTTAGCTTCTATCAAATAATTAATAAACTACACAAAAACAATCTTCTACATTCACACCTACCACAAATTCCGATTAACAATCACCGGCACTAATATCTCATCACGCACTTTACCCACAAGATAAGGAACCACATATCCCATAAATATCAAATCCCTGATATTTTCGTCGTTAAAATGAATAGATTTTCTGCATTCGGTATGGATTGTCGCAAAGTGAATAAATCTCTTTTTCTAGCTCGTCGCCAAATTTTAACGCCCTGCTTAAGCTATCAGCGGCAATAAAATCCAAAATAGTGTAAAGATTTTCGTTAAAGCGTTTGCTTTTATTGATTTTCATATTTACTGACGAGTTTTTGCCTCATCTCCGCTAAACCTTCTTCAAACGGCACGGTTTTTAGCTCGCCTCTGCGGTACGCTTCCACATCCCGCATTATATCTACAGCGGCTTGCGGCATTGCGTTTTCCGTAGATACCAAACGAGCTTTGCTTAGGGCTATTGACTCTAGCACTTTATATATCTCATCGGCGCTTTGGTGAAAGTAGTTTTCAACTGTCGGATTATCAATATTTAGCGTTAACATCTTTTTGACCTACGATTTGTTTTTTTGATTATATCAAACATTCTCATCACGACAGGAGCACAAGACCAAATTGTCTACCAATTTCAAAGCTGTATCAACGCCTCTAACACACTTTTTTCAGTTTTAGCGGCACTCCCCTGCTCCTCGGAGCTTTTGATTTTATTTTTTGTCATTTCGGCTTTTTGGGCGAGCTCTTGGTTTGTGTGGCTTGCGTCTTTTTTGAATATGCTGTCGCCGTACTTGTCAAATATGTTTTTTGCAAACTGGGCTACATCGTAGCTGTTTTGAAAACTCTCTTGTAGATTTTTTGCATAATCTTCATCGCCGTGCTTAAACTCATACCACTCAGGTGAGCGCTCTTTTAACTCTTTCACTTTTTGATCTACCAAAGCCGTATTTTCGGTCAAAAATTTATACAGGTCAAGCTCATAAGAGAGTCTTCGCTTTATCCCCTCTTTGTCGGTTCCGAACAAGACCTCGTAGTTGGTGTATGCAAAATTGTGATTTATCCCACTATCTCTCAGGTCTATCTGGGTGTCGTAGTGGATCTCCTTGTCGCCATCGCTTGTTGCCATAGCCTCTGCCATATTGTCAGGGTAGCCCATAAAGCCCATCATCTGAAAATTATTAGCCTCACGCCCGCCAAACTCGACAGCCACGGAAGCCGCCATCTCGGTAGCCTCAGCTAGACTTACGCCGTTTTCTAGCTGTTCGTATACGGCGTAGTTGTACGCCCTTGAACCCTCGGTGCCGTAAGACATCCCTAGCCCCATATCAAGGTCATGTTTTTCGTGCAAATACCTGTTGTAAGCTTGATAATCAAGCCTGTACTCGTTGAATTTGTCCATGTCTTCCTCGGTGCCGCCGTAATAAGCTTTTTGATGCAGGCTTTTGTACTCCGGAAACTGTGCATTTAGCTCTCTAGCTAGGCTCTCCGCTTTTTGCCTTGTGTAGTTGCTGTATTTTGGGGTGAAAACATCTTTGTATTTTTCATAAAGAGGATAATCTTTTTTGAACTCCTCTTCATGCTTTTTGGTAAAATTTGCAATATGCGCCTCAAGACCACCCTCCGGAAGTAGGCCGTCACCGCCGGGCATAGCTCTATATTCTGCGATTATCTCTTTTGGGGTTTTACTTGCCGTCGATGTTTGCGTGTCCGTTGCTTTTTTCAGCTCTTCATCAAACGATGTGGACGCACTCTGTGTTTGTGCGGATGTTTTGATTGACTGGGCGGCAGTATACTGGGTTGAAGTGACTATTGCGCTCATTTTATGCCTTATTTTTTATTGGCAAACAACAAGCAAAAATTATGCCGTGCGGGACGGGGAGCCGACTTAGAGCATCGGCTTCATCCACACAAAAGACGCTGCAGGCAAGGTGCAGACAAAATCGCTCAAAGAGGGGCTTGATGAGATGAGGGCAAAAATAGTCTCAAATGCAAATAAATCAAGCGCGAAAAACTTCTACTACAAACATAGCCCCATTCTCCGTATTGCCGACGCTTAGCTTTCCGTGCAAACTATCCTCTACTATTTGTTTTGACATGTATAGCCCAATACCGGTTCCTTTATCTTCTCCCTTGGTGGTAAAGTATGAATCAAATACTTTATTTATTATCTCCTCGGGGATTCCGCCGGCTGAGTCTTCTATTGATATTTCAAGTTTATTATTATCTGTTGCATTCACATCCATCTTAATAAACGCCCTACTCGGTTTCTTTTCAAGTAGTGCATCTTTGGCGTTTGCCAATATATTTAAAAACACTTGTTTTAGTTCATTCTTGCAGCCGGAATACAGATGTTTTTTGGCTGTATCTTTATCAAATCTAATCTCTATTTCATAAGTTTTCAGCTGAGGCTCTAGCATCTTTAGCGTTTCAGCTATGGCGTCTTCAACAAAAAACTCCTCTGTTTTTTTATTTGGAGAGAAGAATTTTCTGAAATCCTCTATCGTATCTGTCATATTTTGTATGGTTTGCATCGCCTCTTTTTTGTATGTAGCCATATACTCATTATCAAGCTCGCCATATCTATACGCCATCTCCGCATCTTGAACGGTGATAGCTAGAGCATTTAGCGGTTGTTTCCATTGGTGAGCGATGGCGCCTATCATCTCCCCCATAGTGGCCATCTTTGTTTGTTGTATTAGAAGCTTTTCTTTTTCTACCCTTTTATCCGTTTCGGTTTTTATCATTTCATGAAGATTGGCATTTAATGCCGTAAGCTCTTGTTGTAGTTGTATTTGCTTGGTGATATTTCTAGCGATACCGAATAGTCCGATTATTTCTCCGGAGGAGTTTCTTATTGGATATTTTCGATTGTTTATCCAGCCTGCTTGATTATTTTCGTCAACAAACGGCTGAACCTCCTCTACGCAAGGAATATTTCCTTTGTAGATCTCTTTTTCAAGCTTATGATAGGCGTCCGCATACTCTTTCGGAAATATCTCATAGTCTGTTTTGCCGACAATCTCATACCCTTTTTTATATCCCGTAATAACTGCCAAGCTGTCACTCGACATAGTCATAATGTGGTTTGCGTCTTTAAAAAATATAAAATCGTCCGTTCGTTCCATCATCGCTTGAAAGTTTATCTTCATGCTATTTAGCTCATCGGATTTTTCGCTCAAGCTTTTCGCATCAATTAATTCCGTTAGAAATGCTGGGTAGTTTCCTGTACCGCCGCTTGAGAGGCGATTGAACTTGCCTTTTAATATAACAATCTCTTTGTTTTTTTTAAAAACACGGAAAAGTAATTCAAAAGATTCGTAAAGCGAGTAGCCCGGATTGGCAATAGCAAACAAATCAACATCATCAGGATGGATAACTTCGAGCAAATCAAGCCCGATATGTTGAATCCGCTCATCTATCTCAATATCAAATAGAGTTTCGAACTTTTCTTTTTCCACAAAAAACAGGAGCTGCTGATTGTTGTAAGTATAGTGAAGAGTTGCGTGATTTTTTAAAGATTCCGGATTCATCGATGCACCCAACCCCTGTTTTGTATTTTTTAAATTATAATATCTAGGTATGAGTCCGATTACAACATCGGCTTCATCCACACCACAGCTAGTGGCGGTAGCGTCATACTTAGGCTACAATCTTGCGAATGTGAAGGCACGGTATCGGAGTGCAAGCCACCCATGTTGCCGATGTTTGAGCCGCCGTATTTAGCTGCGTCGGTATTTAGTAGCTCTTGCCACTGGCAGTGAAACGGTACGCCGACACGGTAGTCGTATCTCGGTACGGGGGTGAAGTTGCAGACCGCTAGCAGTGTGTCCTCGGCGTGGTCGCCAAATCGCAAAAACGCTAAGACGCTATTGTCGCCGTCATTCGCCTCTACCCAACTAAAACCCTTATGCAGATGGTCGTTTGCATAGAGTGCGGGATGTGAGCGGTATAGCGCATTAATGTCGCAAATGAGTGTTTTGACCCCGGCGTGCGACTCGTAGCCCAGCAGATGCCAGTCAAGGCTCGCCTCATAGTTCCACTCGGCAAACTGCGCAAACTCTCCGCCCATAAAGAGAAGCTTCTTGCCCGGGTGCGCATACATATAGGCGTACAGGAGGCGCAAGTTTGCAAATTTTTGCCAATAATCGCCGCTCATCCTGCCGATAAGAGAGCCTTTCATGTGCACCACCTCATCATGTGAGAGAGGGAGCATATACTGTTCGTCAAAGGTGTACCAGATACTAAATGTAATCTGTTGATGGTGGTATTTGCGCATCACCGGGTCACGAGAGAGGAACTTGAGCGTATCATGCATCCACCCCATGCTCCACTTAAATTCAAACCCTAGTCCGCCCGTGTATGTAGGCTTTGTGACCATAGGCCAGTTGGTAGACTCTTCGGCTATCATCATAACATCGGGAAACTCGGCGTAGACATTGTGGTTTAGCGTCTGCAGGAACTTCACCGCTTCGATGTTTTCGTTGCCGCCGTATTCGTTTGCTATCCAATCACCGTCTTTTCTGGCGTAATTGAGATAGAGCATGGAGGCTACGGCGTCCACTCTAATACCGTCTATGTGGTATTTTTCTAGCCAAAAAAGGGCGGAAGAGATAAGGAAGCTAACTACCTCATTGCGCCCCAGATTGAATATACAGCTCCCCCACTCAGGGTGAAATCCCTGCCTAGGGTCTTCGTGTTCGTATAGATTTGTCCCGTCAAAGCGTGCTAGCCCGTGCATATCAACGGCAAAGTGCGATGGCACCCAGTCTAGTATCACGCCTATGCCCTCTTGGTGAAGCGTGTCGATAAGATACATGAACTCCTCAGGCGTGCCAAATCTCGAAGTCGGAGCGAAATAACCGATGACTTGATACCCCCACGACCCGTCATACGGGTGTTCGGTAACAGGCAAGAACTCCACATGGGTAAAGCCGGTCTCCTTCACATAAGCCGCCAACTCATGAGCCGCCTCACGGTAGTTTAACACTCTGTTGCCGTCTTCAGGCGCCCTCTTCCATGAGCCTAAATGCACCTCATAGACGCTTATCGGTGCATGAATGGAGTTTTTTTCCTTGCGCTCTGCCATCCACTCTGTGTCGTTCCACTCGTATTCGAGAGACCAGACCCTAGAGGCAGACTTTGGCGCAACCTCCCAAAAAAAGGCGTACGGGTCGCTTTTTTCCTCTGCATATCCGCCGTTTTGAGACTCAAGCCAATATTTGTAGTTTGCGCCCCGCTCCACCCCTTCGATAAAACACTCCCACACACCGGAGCCGTCAGCTTTTAACTGCATCGGATGCGCACCCTTGTCAAAGCCGTTAAAATCTCCGATAACCGATAGATACTTTGCGTGCGGAGCCCACAGCGCAAAATATACGCCGCTTTTACCGTCAACCTCTGTGATATGCGCCCCTAGTTTGTTGTAGAGCTTGTAGTGCGAACCCTCTTTAAAGTGGTAAGAGTCCGTCTCACCGAATGTCGAATAATCGTAGCGAATAGGTAGTTTTTGCATGGTTTAGCCTATGACGGCGGATACTATCCGCTGCGCCTCTTCTTGTATTAGTTTTAGATGCTGGGCACCCTTGAAGCTCTCGGCGTATATCTTGTATACATCCTCGGTACCCGATGGTCTAGCGGCAAACCAGCCGTTTTCGGTCGTTACCTTGAGCCCGCCTATCGCTTCGTTGTTGCCCGGCGCTTTTGTGAGCTTCGCCGTTATCTCCTCGCCTGCCAGCATAGTCGCCGCCACATCGGAGGGGTTTAGCTTTTTGAGCTTTGCCTTTTGCTCCGGGCTAGCTTTTGCATCCATTCGCTCATATATCGGCGAACCGTATTTTGCCTCCAGCTCTTCATAATGCTCGCTTGGGTCTTTGCCCGTTCTCGCCGTTATCTCCGCCGCTAGTAGATTTAGTATGATACCGTCTTTATCCGTCGTCCACACGGAACCGTCAAATCTAAGAAAAGAGGCGCCCGCACTCTCCTCTCCTCCAAAGCCAAACGAGCCGTCCACAAGACCGTCCACAAACCACTTAAAGCCTACAGGTACCTCGCATAGCTTTTTGCCCAGCCCATGCGCCACCCTGTCTATCATTGAGCTAGATACTAGCGTCTTGCCGATAGCTGCATCCGCTCTCCAATTCGGGCGATTCTGGAAGAGATAGTTGATGGCCACCGAGAGGTAGTGGTTTGGATTCATAAGCCCGTTAGTTTTTGTCACGATACCGTGTCTATCGTAATCCGGATCGTTGCCAAAAGCTATATCAAACCTGTCTTTTAGACCTATTAGTCCGGCCATGGCGTACGGCGAGGAGCAGTCCATCCGTATCTCACCGTCTTTGTCCACCGACATAAACGAAAATGTCGGATCGGCGTAGCGATTGACCACTTCAATATTTAGTCCGTACATTTTCGCCATCGGCTCCCAGTATGCAATGCCGGAACCGCCCATCGGGTCTACGCCTATTTTCAGTCCGCTTTTTGCTATCGCCTCCATATCTACGACATTTTTTAGGTCGCTTATATAGGGCGTGATGTAGTCATACTCTTTTATATTCGGCTGCTTCAGCGCTTTTTCATACTCTATTCTTTGGAGGTCTTTTAAGCCGCCTGCAATTAGCTCGTTTGCTCTTTTTTGAATAATATCCGTTATCTCTGGACCTGCAGGACCGCCGCTTGGCGGATTGTATTTGAAACCGCCGTCTCTTGGGGGATTATGCGAAGGCGTGATGACTACGCCGTCGGCAAAATGCGCCGTGCGACCTTTGTTATAAGAAAGGATAGCGTGCGATATTACTGGTGTCGGGGTGTAGCCGCCGTCTGTGGCTATGCGCACCTCTACGCCGTTGGCGACAAATACCTCTATTGCGCTTATCTGCGCCGGGCGAGAGAGAGCGTGCGTATCCATTCCGACAAAGAGCACGCCGTCAATCCCTTCGCTCCTACGGTAGTCGCAAATGGCCTGGGCAATAGCCAGCACATGCGGTTCATTAAAGCTTCTTTTGATGCTACTTCCCCTGTGTCCGGATGTGCCAAAACTCACCTGCTCGGAGAGGTTTGAGACATCACACTTTAGCGTATAGTACGCCGCAACCAAAGATACCACATCCGTCAAAAGCTCTTTTGGAGCTATCTTACCCGCAAATTCGCTAACGCCCATCAAAACACCCCTTTTGAAATTTCTCTCTTCGATTGTAACTCTTTAAATATGAAAAAAGCCTAGCATAGTGTTACAAAACCGCTTCTTATCAACAAGCGGAGCTTATCAAGCAGTAACTCCCCGCCGCCGCCAAACTCTTCCGTGAGCTCCGATAGGCTTTTTGGAGTGTGAAGAGCTAAAAGTATATTTAGCTCCACACCGTCAAGCCATCTCCCTATGGATAGCGGCACACCGAGTAGTTGCGCCTGCGCTTTCATATCGGCGGTATTGCCGAGTTGGCTTGCCTCCAAAAGTCCGATATTGCCAAGTCTGCGAATTTTCCTACTCTCCAATAGTTCACGCAAATCGCTCAAACGAGAGAGCCTCTCCGCCGCAAAAATCTCTTCAACAGCATACCCCATATCTGCGCTTGGCGGGGCGACATCCTCCATTCTCTCCCACGGTTCGCCGCATGACGGGTCGCTCCATTTGAACGCTATCAAGACGGACGAAATATGCGTGTATCCTTGAGAGCTTAGATTTGTCGCCCATTCGTCAACGCTCTCAAAAAACTCCTCGTAGCTATCATCGCCTTTGGCATGCGAAATGGCATAATTCGCCGCACTGTGAGTGCGAAGCCTCAAAACCAAAATATCGAGCGGCGCTCCGTTTAGCCAAGAGCGGAGTCTATCCGGCAAGGAGTCGCCCTCACGCTCCCCCAGCTCGGTAACGATTTGCGCTACTCCTCCAAGCGATAGACGACATGGTAATCCCTCGACGATTCTGCGCTGCACACTCTCGCCGTCGCTACCTCCGTCTCTATACCCTAGCTCATCTACCGGCGAGGGCACAAACGGCGGATTTGCGGTAATCAGCTCAAACCTCTCATCCCCAAGCTTTTCATACAAATCGCCGCACACCGCCTCCACATTCTGCGCCCCAGCTAAATAGGCATTAAAAGCGGTACACTCTACGGCTCTTTGATTGATGTCTACGGCAATTACCCTCTTTGTGTGCCTCGCGGCAAGGATGGCGTGTATACCTGAGCCCGTACAAAGGTCAAGCGCCGATTCAAACTCTCTTCTAACCGTCGCATGTACCAGCCAACGGCTATCTGTACCTATATACATCACCTGATTGTGAGGCACGGCGCATTGCCCAGGGTGCGGAAGCTTCGGCCACGCATGGTCGGATACGATGAAGCCTCCGCCTACAGGATAGCATGATAGATTCGATACCCATTTATCACCACGGCTCGACAAAACACCGCAACCGCAAAGCGTTTTTTGCCCATCTTCGTCAAACAACAAATCAAGCTCTTCTTGCGAAAGAGCCCCTTGCAGTAAAAAAATATCAATAGCGCACTCAAGCGGCTCTCTCGCAAATAGCTTCTCTTTGCGATAAATAGGTATTGCACGCCATGTTATATCGGTAATGTCGTCAAGCCCAAGCCTCCCACAAACAGCCGATTCGTCATACCCTATATCGCTTAGCCGCAAAAACGCCTCCCTTCCGCCGCCAAACGCCAAACACTTCGCATAATCCATTCAGTGCACCCCAATTTTCTAATCTACAAGGATAATTACAGGTTCTCTCTTAAACTAAGCCGACAAGCGATAGTTTAAGCGCTCAGAGGGCATAAATATGGGATGAAAATAACTGATTTTAGAATAGAAAAAGTAACGGCTGAGCTTAAAAAACCGTTTGTAACAAACATTAGAAGAGTTGAAAAAATAGAAGATGTGCTGCTGACCCTTATCACCGACAACGGCGCAACGGGATATGGCGAAGCTCCGCCGACGGTTGCCATCACGGGTGAGGATATAGAGAGTATTGAGAGAACGATAAAAGAGCGAATATTTCCTGCGATTAATGGCTTGGAGCTTGGCGGCGACGATGTGTTTGAGGCTCTGCATACTAGCGTGACGAAGAGCACATCGGCGAAGGCGTGCGTGGATATGGCTATTTACGACATTCTTGCTAAGAGTGTCAATAAGCCGCTGTATGAATATCTGGGTGGCAAGGCAAAAACGCTTCGCACCAATCTTACTATCAGTCTCGGCGATAATGAGACGATGCTAAAAGATGCGGTAGAGGCGTATGATGATGGCTTTGGGATACTCAAAGTCAAAGTCGGAGCGGATGAAAAAGCTACGGTAGAGGTGATGCGAAATATCAGAGCCGCCCTGCCCTCTGCGGTTCTAAGGGTTGATGCCAATCAAGCGTGGGATGCGAAGACGGCTCTTAATATCATAGAAAAAATAGCGCTGCTAGGTATCGAACTCATCGAACAGCCGACAAAGGCGGAGGATTTGGCTGGGCTTGCCGAAATAACGGCGCATTCCAGCATCCCGATACTCGCCGACGAGTCGGTCTTTGGCTACGAAGACGCCGTGCGGATACTGGATGAAAAAGCGGCACACTACATCAATATCAAGCTAATGAAAACGGGCGGCATATACGAGGCTATGAGAATTGCAAAACTGGCAAAAGAGCGTGGCGCCAAAGTAATGATGGGCTCGATGCTAGAATCGGTAGTGAGCATCTCCGCCGCCGTACACTTCGCAATGAGCGATGAAAACATCTGCTTTTACGACCTAGACGGCCCTTTGCTAGCCAAACCCTCAGCCGTCAAAAATGCACTAATATTTGAAAAGGATGAGATAAGCTTGGCAGAGTGTGTCGGACTCGGAATCACTTTTTAAAAAGCGGCAATACAGTTATTTTCCAGACTTTATTCTGTTGTGCATTTTACAAAGCATTTGACAGTTAGCAGACTCTGTTTTTCCGCCTTCGTGCCAAGGCTTGATATGGTCTGCTTCCATTTCGCTAAGTTCATAATGCTTATCTTTGTCGCACTTCGGGCAAATTCCTTTTTGCTTTTCATATACCTCTCGCTTTTGCTTATCCGTAAACCCTCTGATATTTAGGTGCTTTTCATTACGAGTCAGTACATAGTTATATATCCCTTTTTTGGCGGTGACATCTTCATCCTGCATGAGAACGGCTATCTCATCTTCTAGCTTTTTTGAGTCTTGTGGCTTATCTTTGAATTCATTGTACAAAAATCCCCAGTCAAGCCCTTTCATCTCTTTGCGGTAGTTTGGGAAAGTGACTTTGACCCAGCTAATCACACTTTGAAAATAAAGCCACAGCTCATTGGCGTTTGGGTCGTGCTGATGAGACGCCATATAGCCTTCTATTTGTCCATGTGCAATCCAGTATATAGCTGCCTCAAGATAGTCTTGTCGTATCGGCGAGCCGTTTAGATAATCGCTTGCTAGCCCATAAGCTGCACACCCACTTTTGCTAAAGTACCGCTTCGCATCGCTGAGCCATGTGCCTGTATATATGGCGTTTCGTAGTTCTTGGTCTGTTAGCTTTTCGCCAGCTATATTAATAGTTTTGAACCAATCGAGCTTTTCCTTGTCGGTACCTTCACAAAAATAGACCATAAGTTTGTAGTTTAGTATCTGCTCTTGCTCGTCTGCTGTGAGATTATGAAAGTATTGAAATTCTAGTGAAAAATCTCCTTTTACATACTCGCAGATACTTATAGTTCGCTGCTGTCCGTCTAGCACTTCATAGCTATCGTCGCTATTTTTGACCCAATACATCACATTGAGTGGAAAATTTTTGCGTACCGTTTCGATAACGGCATCTCGTTGTTTGTCTTTATAAACAAACTCTCTTTGATATTTTGGGCGAATGTCAAGTCTGCCGCCAAAGCCCGTAACACCCTCTTCTTGGCTGTCTTTATAATCTTCGACCACCTCGGCAATTGTGATTTCTTTAAGTTCGATTTTCACTTGGCGGCTCCTAGTTTTTTGTTTTTGATGAGTATTCGTTTAAAAATTTTCTTTCCATTAATAAAAATTGAAGAGCTTAACGAATATCCATCTGGGGCATACGAACCGAGGTTTCCTAAAATCTCAAACTGCTCAGGATTATATTTATCCAAAAAAGTAATTGGCACACCCATTGCGCCATCGTAATCGCATGGTATATCTTTTGTCTTATCTACATTTATGGCATCGTAGTTGTCATATTTTGGATATTCCGTCTCGTTGTAAACCTTGTACAAAATTAGATCTTCATGTCGTTTCTGAATCTCTAAATTTGTAAACCAAGTAACGCCTGAAACTCTTATCATTCCATCTTTATGATTACTTGCAGTTGCATAATCAACATAGTATTTATTTATAAAATGTGCCGCTCCACCATTAAATCCATAACCAAGCCAAATTTTATTGTCCTTGATGAGTTTAAAAATCTCTTTATAGGTTATTGCGTTTTGATTACCGATAATCACAAACTTCTTATCATACTTCACAAGCTGAGCGACATATTCACGAAATAGTGAAAACGGCGGATTGGTCACCACAATGTCAGCACTTTTCAAAATCTCCGTCGCTTCGTCGCTCCTAAAATCCCCATTTTGCTTGAGTGGCGTTTTGAATTTGTCCAGTTCATTGATTTTGCCGTCACCGTTCAAGTCATGTTCAAGCTCTAGCTTGTATGACGGCTTTGTTTTTTCAAAGTGCGTCGTGATAACTTTTTTGAGTCCAAGCTGTTCAAAGTTGAGTGCAAAATATCGAAAAAAATGCGACTCTTCTGGGTCATCACAATTACAAAAAACCACCTTGCCCTTGAAATGCTCTTTGTAGTGCCTCAACTCCCTTTCTATGTCCGGTAACTGCGTGTAAAACTCGTCGTTTTTTTCTTTGTTGGCTTTTTGAAGATTTTTATTCGATGATTTTTTAGATTGAAGCATTGATGGCATAATTCCACACTTTATAGATATTTTGTTGATTAATCCAACATTCTATTTTAAAAGTGTTTAAATAAACAACATATTTAGCATCTTTTGTTGTTTATAACAACAGTTGTTTTTTCATTGGCAGATTTGTAGCCTTGCTCAATTTTTTCGAGTGAGAATTTATGAACAAAAGAGATATGGCTGGCTATTTGGGTATTGATAGAACAACTTTATATAGTTGGGAAAAAAAGAAACCAAATCTATATAAAACAGTTATGCTCGGACTAATGGTGGATGAAGTGATAGAAAAATCACAAAAAAATGTAGACGAATTAGTATCCTTGAAAGCGTCTTTTGATGCCAAGAAAAATCCAAAAAACCAATAAATTTATTTCGCACAACAAAACTGCCAAAAACCTCTAAAATACAAGTTGATATACTTTTTAAGATAAAATATTTTCATAATTTTGAGTCCGGAGAGGGTCTATGCAGACAGTTACTCTAAAAATTAACGACAATTTTTACGAACATTTTATGGCGATTGTTGACTCTTTGCCAAAAAAACAAGTAAAAGTGGTGGATAAGAAAATACCTAGCGGCATTATCGTCACAAGTATTGAAGAGGTCAAGCGAAGAGTTGAAGCAGCTGAGAAAAGCGAAAGCCTAAGTGATAGCGCATACAAAAAAGAGCTTGGCGTAGTTTATTGTCTATAAAATCTCAAAACATGCAATCACAATTTTAGATATTTTCAAATGGCAAAAGAAGTAATATGGACGCAAATTTTTATAATCTAAACATCGAAAGAGCCGTGCTGAGCTCGGTGCTGTATGACTCCGCAGTATTTGACGACATATCCGGCGTTATGAATGAAGATGAGTTTTATCATCCGTTTCACAAAGCCGTGTACGCCACCATGATGCACCTCTCAGCCACTTCTATGCCGATAGACGAGGAGTTTATCCGCCAAAAGTATAAGGGGGCGGAGTTTGACTCTGATTCGTTTTTTGAGGTGTTATCCACTACTCCGTTGCCAAATCTGAAGCCTTATATCGCCGAGCTAAAAGAGCTATCTACGAAGCGAAAACTCTTTAGCTTTACTAACGAGATAAAATCGGAGTGTATGGAACAAAAAGAGTCCTCGGAGATAATAGACTCCGCAGAGACAAAGCTCTTTAAGATAGCGACGGCTAGCTCCACCAAAGACTTTAGGGAGCCCGAAGAGGTCACTAAGAGCACGCTTGATTATATGCTTGAGATGAAAAAACGGGGCGACAATCTGCTTGTCGGACTCGACACGGGCTTTTATGAGCTGAACAAAAAAAATGCGGGCTTTGGCAAAGGTGACCTCGTCATCATCGCCGCCCGTCCCGCCATGGGAAAAACAGCATTTGCGCTTAATATCGCCTCACACGCTCTTTCGCAAGGGGTGGGTGTAGCGATATTTTCCCTTGAGATGCCCGCCGAACAGCTGATGTTAAGGATGCTTGCCGCAAAGACAAGCATACCGTTACAAGACCTGAGAGTCGCAAATATCGACGACGGACAGTGGAGCCGCCTGACGGATGCTATACAGCACTACTCCGACTCCAAGCTATTTGTGGATGACGAGGGCGGACTCACGATGTCGGTGCTTAGAAGCAAACTACGAAAACTAAAAGCAAGACACAAAGAGGTCGGCGTGGCCATCATCGACTACCTGCAAATCATGTCAAGTAGTGGAAACAAAGACAGACACCTCGAAGTATCCGATATGTCAAGGGGGCTAAAGCTCCTTGCCCGTGAGCTTGAAATGCCGATAATCGCTCTTTCACAGCTAAACCGTGGTCTTGAAGCCAGAGCCGACAAACGCCCGATGCTAAGCGACCTTAGGGAGTCGGGCTCCATCGAGCAAGATGCCGACCAGATACTCTTCGTCTATCGTGATGATGTGTACAGGGCAAGGGAAGAAAAAGAAAAAGAGATGAAGGCAAAAGCCGAGGGCAAAGAGTACAAAAACACCTTTTCGGAAAAAACGGAAGAGGAGGCAGAGGTCATCATCGGCAAAAACCGTAACGGCCCTACGGGTATCGTAAATCTCGTCTTTCACAAGCGCTTCACTAGATTTGAAGCTGCAGGTGGACACTTTACAGAGCATGTCTTCGCCGAAACCAAAGCGCCTATCGAAAACATAGAGTTCTCGCACATCAAGCTATGACGAAGCTAGCCGTTTTGGATAGATTATCTTCCAAGGCGGTTATTTTTTGGATTCTTATCACGGCAATTCTCACCGCCAATCTCACCTACTCGTATCTCTCATACAAAAAACTAACAGAATTTGAGTATGCAACTCTAGACGCCAAGCTCATCTCCTCAAAAGAGAAAAGAGGCAAAAACGGCGCAGCGTACTTCTCGCTCTTCTTCCGTGCCGATGGACTGGACTTTAGAGCTTACTCAAAAACCGATATGAAGTCAAAAGAGAGTGAACGGTTTGCGGTGGTCGTGAAGACAAAAGAGCTCTCCTTTGTCGATACATTCAAAACCCCACGACTTCGGATACTTGCACTAACGCCGCTTGGCGAAAAAGATAAGCTACAAGCAGGCGTCAAAGAGTTTATATCTTCACAGCACGAAGATATAAAAACCAAAGAGATATACCTAAATCTATTTTTGAACGCCGAGGTCGGTGAGGATGTGGAGAACTTCATAAACGGCTATGGTCTAGGCGCTTTTTTTGCGATTAGCGGGTTGAATGTCGCCTTGCTTACGGCGTTTATATTTTTGCTTCTTACGCCGCCGTTTAGACTTATTCAAGATAGGTTCTTTCCGTATGTCAATAGGCAACTTTGGATATTTCTGTTTTGTCTTGCCGTTCTCGTCTTTTACGCATATCTAACCGACTTTACGGCGTCATTTGCAAGAGCGGTGGTCGCCGCCTTTATCCTCTTTTATTTTGCGCTTCGGGGAGATGAGATACTTAGCTACAAAACTCTTTTTTTGACGACACTGCTTTGCCTTGCCTTATTCCCGTCTTTTTTGTTTTCTGTTGGATTTTGGCTCTCGCTTTACGGTGTTTTTCTTATCTATCTTTTTTTGGCAAATACCGAGTTTAAGCGCAAAGCGGTCGTTTATGTCGCTCTTAGCTCATGGCTGTTTTTTGCAATGCTTCCCGTCATCCACTATATCTTTGGTATTTTCACAAAAGCTCATCTTATGAACTCTTTTTTTAGCGCAATTTTTGATGTTTTCTATCCCGTCTCTCTTGCGGCGCATCTTTTTGGGCTTGGGTGGATATTTGACGGCTGGCTAATCGAAGCCGTAAATAGCTCCAAATGGCTTGCCAAAAGTGAGTTTTTGACGCCTCTTTGGTTTTTTGTCTCTTATCTTGTACTCTCGTTGGTTGCGGCTTTCAACAAGAGGCTGTTTTTTGTGTTTAATGTACTAATTGTGGCTTATTTTGTAGCGGCAATGATTTTTTTACGGTATCAGGGCATATCCGTTTAGCTGATAATCAACCGTGGCTACGGTAGCCGACTCGACTATTTTGACGCTCTTTCGAACTTTTGAACTCGGTATTTGCTTTCTGGATAGTGTAACCGCACACTGCTCAAAACGGGCTTTGCCTTTTAGTTTTTCCATTTTTAGCTCTATGTCTAGCGGTATCTCCTCTTTCGCATATTCCGTATTTTCGGTAGAGGCAAGCATAAACTTCACGCATTCGCTTTGAGCCACCATCACTATGTCGTAGCTAAATGAGTTTTTTGAGTAGTAATCGGATAGATGCGCCATCGAATCTAGACTTTTTTCAAAACTCTTAAAATCACCGCTTTTACAACCAAATAGCACCTTTTTCATCGGCTGTGCAAAACAATATACCGAAAAAACAAGAAGCAAAATAAGCGTTTTTTTCAACTTCTTATTCTCCTCTTTTTTTAATAGCAGACTCCAAAAAAGAGTCAAAATCGGACACATCCCAAGCGCCAAATATTGGAGGAGCTAGCCGTCTGCCCTTACCATCCAAAAAGAAAAATGTAGGAGTGCCCTTTGAAAAAAACTCTTGCGGTATTTTGTCGGAATCCATAAAAAATAGTACCGGCACAAAATATTTGTTTATTTTTGCGACTATTTTGTCGTTTTTGAGGGTCGTATTTGCCATATCTATGCAATATTTGCAACCGTGAGCCGATACCTCGACCATCAATATCTTATTTTGCTCTTTTGCTATATTTTTCGCATTTTCCAAACTCATCCACTTAATATCGGCGGCGCCAAGGACACCGAAAGTAAAAAGTAAAAAAATAAAAACTCTCACGATATAGACCTCCGCATATTTGCGGCTTATTTTAACCTTCTTGTGTAAAGAGCGCGTAAAAATAAGACGCAAAACCGGGGAAATCCCCGATTGTTGCTTTAACTACTAAAAGAGGTAGTTAGCCTCAATTCTTAGCTCTTTGTTTGAAGTGTCTTTATTTGCGCTAGAGGTATTGGCTCCTACTTTGCCAACCGTATCGTTTCTTTGATCCATTGTACGGATTTTAAACTCCGTATTTTTGGCAAACTCAGGCTTATACGCAACATCGAAGTTCCACTGTATAGTATCTCCGTTTGTATACGCCCTGTGCGTCATTGATTGATACGGCACTTTCGTCTCATCTCTGTTGTAGTATGAGTAAGCAAGAAGTGCGCTAACCCCTTTTACGAAGCCGGAGAGGTTATAATCTACCTGCGCTTTGTAAGCGGTAGTATTTGCATTCCAATCGGTTTGCGTCATACTTCTCGTATATCCGTCAGTCGGGAAAGCTCTCCATGGAGCTAGCAAATCGCCGCCTTTGTCCGTATGAGAGTATGAAAGAAGAAGTTTTGCCGGACCGTAAGAGCCGATAGCTCTAAGTGCGTACATATAAGTGTCTACTTTGTTATCGTTGTCGCCTTTGAATTTATAAGCGGCAGAACCGTATGCAGAGCCTGTTTGAGGTTTGATAATATCGCCAGCGCCTCTATCAAATTGCTTGAAAAATCTACCGCCCAGTTTTACGCCGACAGCTCCAAATTTCATATCATAGTTTGCTTCCAATATTGCTTGGTCTACAATATCCGCCCAGTTCATATACCAAGCTTGAAGCTCTAGATTTTTTACGGAGTTATTTTTTGCCCCTATCACAACTACCGATGCTACATCGTGACTACCCGTGCCGCCTTCGGAATGATAATAAGCTTTGATAGCGTCCGGTGAATCTGCGGAGTCGGACATGGTGCTAAAGCTTTCTCTTCTTCTCTCTTTGTATTTTGTAACATACGAGCCGTAAAGAGCCGTTTTATCTATATCTTTGCTTTCAACACTAGCAGCTTCAAACGCCGTAGGTATCATTTTTGTATCGTTTGGATTCATGAAAGGATTCGTAAGAAGCATACGACCGGCTTTTATGTCGGTCTTTGCAAGACTATACTGCAGATAAGCTTGAGCCAGTATCGCATATCCTTTGCCGTAGTGATAAGGGCTATTTGTAGGACCGTCCCAAAATAGGTCTTTGTTTGATACATAGTTTGAAGAGACACTATTATCTTCGGTCAAACCCAAAGGATTTTGCGTCGTATATGCACCCACTCCTGCGCTGATGCCAAGCAATGGGGCTGTTTTATAAATAAGGCTACCGCCTACTGCAACACCTTTGGAGTCTGTTTTTGCAACACCGCTTGCGCCGTTATCGTAATAATCAGCGCCCATATAATGCGCTCTGAGTCTACCATCTAGCTTGCCCTCTTTAAAAGCGCTCGCTATATCGCTTGCCGCAAACGAAGCTGTAGCTGCACACGCCATAAGCGCCACAAAGCTTAGTTTTGTAATCTTCATTTTTTCTCCTTTTTTAAATTAAAGCGTTATATTAACATAAATATTACGAACCTATTGCCGTTTTTTTACTCACGGCAACAAATAAACCCAGCCGGAAAGCTTTCGCTCTATGAGCTCTTGCATTCCTGTTTTTGTATACGATAAGCCGTTTAGCATATCGGCTTTTGGAATTTTCTTTGTCTCCATCGTGTTTTCACACGCCACAAATTCTACGCCTGATTGCGTCAAAGACTCTATCCGCTCTTTAAACGGAGTGTCTTTTTTTAGCAAAAAAATACCGTCATTGAGGCAGACAACAGCCACATCAATATGCCCGGGCTCATACCCTTTTTGCAAATTGACTATATAGCTTAGTAGTTTTGAAGCCGTCTTTTCATCCCCTACCGAAAACTGAAACACGGCGTGTCTTGGATTTTCGATAGTCGGATGCGGAGAAGCGTATCTAGACTGCACACCCCAAAGGGATAATGACAACAACACAATAAACAGGAGTTTCCTCACTCAGCCGCCTCGTTTAACATATTTTTGACTACATTTTCAGCATCAATCATAATCTTAACATATTCGGCATTTGTAATGTTTGTGTGAACAACCCAGTTTTTTGTCGGCGGAAATCCTGCCCGTATAAACGGCTCCGATTTTAGCTTGTAAAAATAGACCGAACACGGTGCAAAAACACCAGCCTCGGCTCTCTCTTTCGACGCGCTATAAATCACTTTTAGTTTGCAGATAGAGTAGGTGTCAAAAAACTCGTATTTAGACATATCGGCTTTTACTTTTTCAAGCTCCGCTTTTAAATCCGTAATATTTGAGATCTTAAACCCCTCCACCTCTACGGCGCTCTCAAACTCTTTTTGCAGACCCTCTTTTTTTGCGATTGCGTTCTCTTTTTCACTCACTTTTATAGCGGCTTCAAAAAATAGTTCTTTATCCTCTTTTGGAGTCGGTTGATACGAGAGCTTTACAGCCTTAGCGTCTTTAAGCGCCGCTTTTATCTCTTTTTCTAGAGTTTGTTCGCTTTTTTTCAGAGCGTCAATCGTCTTTTTGTCTTTTACGCCGGTAGAGAGCGATATAGCCTCAGTTTTGACAAATCCGACAAAGCTTTTTTTCTCGCCTTTTTTTTGATAGATTAACACCGTATACGGCACAAACCCAGCCAGCTTAGGATTAGACGGTAGTACTGCACCTAAAGCCTTGGCATCAAAAACAGTCAGATTGTAGTAAAGCTCAAAATCGCTCTGCTCAAACTGCTTAGTAAAAGCCACATTCAAATCTCTCTCATCCGCAGGTACAAAACCGGCCTTGGCTACCGCATCCGAGACCGCCTTCGTAAGCTCTTTGCCGCTCTTGGAAGTTTCCAAAAGCACAAACCCCTCTGCCGCAAAAGCGCTAATGGCAAAAGTCAAAAATAAAAAAATCAGCTTTTTCATCGTTTAAAGTCCAACACTCTTACATTTGACTGCTCCGGAGCCGAAACCACTTTTTGGCGTTTGATATAATCTATCGTAATGTCATAGACCGGAGCTATTTTGTCCTCTCGAAGGTTTTTACCCGCTTTTTGAACATTCCCGCCCCATGCGCTCATCAGATACGCTTTTTTCATATCGATAGGCTTGCCGCCGACTTTTAGATTTGTGATTCTCTCACCGCTTTTTGCGCCAATACGAATATCGTATGTCACACCGGTAAGACGACTCATATCCCCGCCTTGCTGATAGATAGGGTCTGGATTGAACACATTGTCTGCAATGTCTTCAAGAAGCCTATGAAACTGCTCGCCGCCCATTTCGAAAGTGTACACATTCGGGTAAGTAATAGCAGTCATATCATACACATCGTCAGCCGTAATGTCGGAGCCCGGTAGTACAGTCGTACCCCATCTAAAGCCAGGGGTAAATACTATGTCGCTGCCCATTTTGTTCATACATGCATCGCCTATCACACGGTCAAATGTCGAATAAAATGTATCTCTTTTGTACAGCAGCGTCTTTGTTTTGCCTATTGGCGTCAAAAGCTCGCTTTCAAACGGCGCATACTCATTTTTTACCAGTTTTTCCATCGCCGGGTCTGCTGGAATGATGTTTGAGGCTATCGGTATCAGCTTGTAGTCATATCCCGCTATTTTGCCGTTTTTGACATCGAGGTCTAGCCTGCTGATATATTTGCCATGGCTTCCGGAGATGATAATAAGCGTATTGCCTACCTTCATCGGTCTAGGAGCCGGGTCGTGTGTGTGACCTGAGAGTATTATGTCGATACCTTTTACTCTTTTTGCTACCTCTTGGTCAACATTGAAGCCGTCGTGTGAGAGCAGCACCACCACATCGCATTTGCTTCTAAGCTCGTTGACATACTTTTGCATATCTTCAAGGCGCAGTCCGTAGCTCCAGCCGTCTACATTTACAGGGTTTGCCGTCTTAGTATAAGGAAATGATTGACCCAAAAAGCCGATTTTTACGCCGTTTTGGTTTCTTATCGAGTAAGGTTTGTAAATTAGCTCGTTCCACTCTTCATCGGAGATATTTTGACTAATAAACTCGGCGTTTAGCATCCCTTTATTATCTTTATCTCCGGCAAGTTTTAGTACCTGCTCTTTACCGTATGTAAACTCCCAATGCCCCACCATCATGTCGATGCCAAGCAGATTTTGGGCTTTTACGATAGCTTCACCTTTTGTTTTTAGCCCTATCGCCGTACCTTGCCATGTGTCGCCAGAGTCCAAAAATAGTACTTTATCTTCGCCTCTCTCTTTGCGCACCGCATCTACAACCGTTTTGATATGCGCCGCACCACCCATCTTGCCAAACTTATTAGCCAAAGCGGAAAAGTCTAGATATGTATCAAAATAGCTATCTACGGAGCCTTTTTTAAGACCGTAATATTTCATAAACGCATCACCAGACAAAAACCCCGGCAAACCGACAAGAGCTTTAGCGGAAACAAGCGTTGACGGCTCTCTCCAGTAAAGCGGTTTTAGGTGTGCGTGCCAGTCGCATATATGAAGCAGAGTTACATTACCTGTCGGTTTGAACCCGTCATACATAAGGTTGTGCATATCTAGCTTTTCTATTGCGGAAGCCTCCAGAAAGCTAGGATTTGTAGCGCTTACGCCAAGCGCCGCCGCCAAAAATAGAAAGTCTCTTCTTGAAATATCCATGTAACCCTCCTATCTTTTTAGCCCGGGTATTGCTACCGCTTGTGAATTTGACATCGAACGCACATATAGCTCAAGCGCTACCATCTCTTTTGAGCCTATAGGAAGCGGCTTTTGAGAAGAGTTTTGCATACATCCCTGAAATCTTTTTTGCAACGAAGTAAGCTCTGATTTTGTCATCCTATACGCAGGCCAAGTCGCCCCGCTTTTGAACTCCGGCGCACCTAGGTTTGGCAGCACCTGCATTCTAAGCCTCATTCCAAGAACGCCTTGAGAGTGGCACGAGTTACAAGAAAGCCCTCTTGCACCTCTTTGAGTGTGGTATATCTTGTTGCCATACTCATAATACTCTTTTGCGTGTTCTCCGGTAGTATCCACCGCCATTTTTTGCTCATTTGCAAGACTAAACACAAAAGACGACATAAACACCATATCGTCGCTTGTCAACTTAAACGGCTTGATACCTCTCTCGCTCATCGCAAGTTGTAGCATCTGATCTATTGCGACCACCTTGCCCGCTTTTGGCAGATATTTTGGATAAGAGGCAAGCTCGGTTGATAGTTTTGACTTCTCAACTCCCAAAAACTTTGCAAGCTCATCGCTATTTCCAAATGTTTTTTTAAATATCGCCTCACCTTTTGATACATACAAATCCCCTGGATTTTCATCGGAAGAGTAAAGCTCTTTATCTTTGTCCGACATAGAGAGATTTTCCGCAAAAATAGGAGACGAAAGCAGCGCCGCGAAAGCAACCGTAAAAACTACTTTTTTCATACCCTCTCCTTAAATCTCTTTTGTACCCTCTTGGGTCTCGCCTTTGTTATCTGTTGCCGTTATTTTAAGCAGGGCGTTTTTTGTTACTTTAAGATTGAAACTCACGAACGGATTTACGCTTACGCTTGCCGTCAAATCCATAGTCGTAACAACTTTACCGTCGAACTCAACTTTTACACCTGTAATATGATGCGCAGGAACCACCTTGCCGTCTTTGTCTTTTCGTAGCCCCGTCTCCATTGGATGCTCTAGTATCGCATCTACCTGAATAATGTCTCCTACTGCATAAGTTTTTGGTTTTGTTTTTATCATTACACTTCTTGCCATTGTTTTATCCTTAGTATTTATTTCGTATTTATTTTTTGGAAAAAGCCGTTATCAACCGCAACCGCCGATAGTCACTTTTACATTTTTAGTATCTTTCAGAAAAGTTCCGTTTGAAAGTTCTGCTACTACAAATACATCTTGGCTTTTTGCAAGCTTCGTTCTAGTAGAAAAATATGCTTTTCCGTTTGCCGGAGTTAGATTGACCGTAACTACTCTAGGCGTTGGATTGCCTGCCGCATATAGATGTATCGCTTTTACATAATTACCCTCTTCCATCGGGTGATTAACCTCAACTTTTAAAGGAACGACAAGACCGTTTTCGGCGATAGCCGGAGCTACTAGTATCGCTACGCCTGTTTTTGCGCCTTTTGCGCCTACTATTTTTGTTATCTGCTCTTCTGCGCTAAGTTCTGCCGCAAGCGCTTTTAACGGGCTTATCGCCACGATAGCCAAAGAGGCCATGATGCTCATATTTTTTAAAAACTCTCTTCTTTCCATATTAGTTCCTTCGTATGTTATTTTTTATCGGCGACGATGTATGAAACAATGTCGCAAATTTCTGATTCATTCATTAGCTTCGTCGTGAGATTGACCGTCATCGCCGTATCTTTGTTGTCAATTCTAGGGTCGGCTATTTTTTGGTATAACCATTCCGGCTTTCTAGCTCCGGTCTTTACAAACACCTCATGATATTTTTCCAAATTTGGACCTATATTGCCGTAGCCGTTGGCTTTTTCTATCTGGTGGCACGCTACGCAGTTGCCGAAGTTTTTACTTTTCGGATACGCAATACCGTATTTTGAGGAGACATTTGAGTCATTGTTTAACTCGTTAAAAAACAGTCTGCCCCTCTCTATAGAAGCTTTATCGCTCTTTACGCATCCGGCAGGCATGGCATACTCCTTCGCCGCACCGAGAAGGTCGCTATTTAACGCTTTAAGAGCGTCCGGTGATTCGATTGGACTTACTGCTGCCACACTGCTCTCTTGAGAAGATGCGGCGCATCCTGCGAAGATTAAAGCGGATAGGCAGATAGACACAGATAAAGCCCCGATTTTGGTAGCTTTTTTCATCGCAACTCCTTAAAAAAAGTTATACAAAACGCTAGTGTTGTATTGAAAAAAATTATATGGAAGTATGTGTAAAAAATGCGTAAAGATTTGAAGATTTTTATTTGACTTCCTTCAAAACCCTCTATGAAATGAACGCTTCTGCAACTATAGGGTCAAAATCTATTGATTTTGGGGACCCATAGTGAAGCCTTAGTGAATGAATAGAGGGTTTTGAAAGAAGTAAAATATATTTTGACAGCTAATATGTAACATATACTTAACTTATTATTGCTAACATAGGAAGTTAAAAAATTATCGAAAGGTCAACAGATGAACGAAAAAATTTCAACGGATATTTTGATTATAGGCGGCGGGCCTGCCGGAATGGTGACGGCCTCTACGGCAAAGTCGTACTATCCAAATAAAGAGGTTATTTTGGTGCGCAAAAACAAAGAGGCGATGGTACCTTGCGCCATTCCGTATATTTTCGGCGATAAGCTCGGCGACTCTTCCAAAAATATTGTTCCTGCGGCAAAAGTGACGGAGAGCGGAGCCAAAATGCACTTTGATGAGATAGTAGATGTGGATTTTAAAGCCAAAACGGCGACGGCGGCAAGCGGAGCGGTGTACGAATATGACAAGCTCGTATTTGCCACCGGTAGCGAACCGAATATTCCATGCTCAATAGGCGGTTCGCAAAGCTGCGGCGTGCATGCGGTGCCAAAAGATAGAGACGGGATAGACGCTCTCAAAAAAGCGGTGGAAGATAAGCAAAAAGCCGTCATCATCGGCACGGGCTTTATCGGCATAGAGGTGGCCGTAGAGCTAAAAGAGCATGGCAAAGAGGTGGTCGTCATAGGCGAACAAGATAGGGTATTGCAAAATGCGCTTGACGCCGAGTTTTCGGCAGAGGCGGAGGAGATACTGGCTGTCAAAGGTATCAAGCTTATCAAAAACGCAAAACTAAAAGAGATACTCTGCAATACGGACAAAACCACCGGCGTACTGCTAGAAAACGGTGAAAAGATAGATACCGACTTTGTAATACTAGGTATCGGCTACCACCCTCAAACAGAGCTTGCTCAAAAACTAGGGCTTAGAGTAGGCAAGAAAAAAGGTATTTGGGTGGATGAGTATATGCGAACCGAAGAAAAAGATGTTTTTGCAGTCGGGGATTGCGCTTCCAAGCAACACTTTATCACGCGCAAAACGACGGGGGTTATGCTAGCGTCCACATCTACGGCGGAGGCTAGAATCTGCGCTGCATCTCTTTACAAAATAGAGTACATCAAAGGCTTTAGCGGCACGATAGCTATATTTTCCACAATGATTGGAGATAGAGCGTTTGCTTCCGTCGGCATTACCGAAGAGGAGGCGTTAGCCGAAAATATGGACATCGTAACCGGTACTTTTGAAGGTATGGACAAACATCCGGCTTCGCTTGCGGGATGCCAAAAACAAAAAGTCAAGCTTATAGCAACAAGAAGAGGGGCTACAATAATCGGCGGGCAGATAAGCGGCGGTATTAGCGCCGGTGAGATGATAAATGTAATAGGCCTAATCATAGAGAACAAAATGAGCGCCTACTCTCTACTACATCTACAAGTGGCGACGCATCCGCTTTTGACGGCCGCACCTACGGCATATCCGATAATCAAAGCGGCAGAGGCGATAGATAAAAAAATATACTCTTGTCAAAACTGAAAAGTATCAAGGGGAGAGCGAAAATAGATACCTAAATTCGCTCCCCTCATCTATTTTAGAGACTACATCTATCTTAATCCCCTCGTCGTCACAGATGTTTTTGACGATATTTAGCCCAAGCCCAAAGCCGCCTTTTGACAACTCCTCGCGGTAGTACCTATCAAAGATTTTGTCCGGTTTTTCTATGCCGACGCCGTAATCTTTGAAACAAAGCTGCGCTTCGTTATCTGATATTTTTTTTAGAGTTACTTCTATCTTTGAGTTTTCATGGCTATATTTGACGGCATTTGAGAGGTTATTGTCTATTAATCTATAAAGCTTCACAGGGTTGACCGATGCAGTGCACTCTTCACCAATATCAGACAAAAAGCTTATACCTTTCATATCTGCAATCTCAGTAAAATACTCCACTCTATATCTAGTTGCCTCCCCTAGGTTTGTAAGCTCCTTTGCAAAATGCCCGCGACCTTGCTTTATGAGATATTCCATGTCGTTGTATAAATTTGATAAGCTTTTTGCTGCGGCTTTGATGCGAGCTAAATGTTTGTTTTCGCCGTGCTTCATACAAAAAAGCTCAACATTTGCGCTTATGATGGCAAGCGGCGTGTTTATCTCATGGATAGAGTCTTTTATAAATCTATCTAGGTTTTCATTCATCTGCACAAGCGGCCTCTCAAATAGGCGGATAAGATACAAATAGACCCCAAAAAGTATGGAAACAGCGATAAACAGCAAAACAAGAAGCCGAAAATATATCTCGCTCTCGTAAAAATCTTTAGAGACAACAAGATACTCTGCCCCAAAATATACCCCTCGAGGCAACTCATAGACTAGATACCTTCGCTCATTTAGCCTATGATAGCCCGGTGCGGTTAACGGCTTAAAGCCGAGCGTAGAAAAAATAGTCTTGCCGCCTTCGCCGATAAGTGCGGCACGGTAAAGCTTGTAACGAGGAAAATAAAAATACTCTTCGGTGCGAGAGTCGAATCTGTCCATTTCAAGCGCTATTCTTTTTGCCTGCACAAATAGCTCCGCCTCAGTCTTCGCCTCCTGCGTCTCACGCACAAGAGTGCCATACTCATACAAAAACAGACAAAACAGTAAAGCCGTAGCGGCGCTAAATAAAAAAGCGAATTTGACGGCGTAATTTTTAGTTTTTATCAATCTTATACCCAAAACCACGCACATTTACCACTAGATTGCCGTCTAGCTTTTTTCGGAGGTTGTTTATCTGTACTCTAATGTTTGTCGGGTCTATATCTTCGCCCCATACATAGTTTTGGAAGTCGTCTATCGTGACTACGCTTCCCAGATTTTCTACAAGAATGGCAATAATTAGCGCCTCTTTTTTGGTCAGGACTATTTCACCTTCATCTTTTTTTAATATCAGTTTTTTGGTGTCAAATCTATATCCGTAAGGTAGCGACAAAAAATCCTCCGTAGTCTTTAGAATGTTTGATTTGTAAGCTTGCATAATCCGTAGATACAGCTCTTTTAGCTCGAAGGGCTTTCGTACATAGTCGCAACATCCCGCTTCATAGCTTTTTTCGAGCTGTTCCATATCGGTAATAGAGCTTATGAAGATGACGGGGGTCTTTATTTTTGCCTCCCTTAGCTCTCTTAGAACTGCCATTCCACTTTTTTTCGGCACCTTAATGTCAAGCAACAATATATCGTAAGTCTTTGAGTAGATAGCGTCGATTGCGTCCTCGCCGTTTCTAAAGTCATCAACAAAAAAACCGCAGTCGCTCAGATACTCCTTGATGCTCATTCTAAGCGAATACTCATCCTCAAGCAGTAGTATATTCATCGTATCTCACCTTTTTTTATCTCGTTATCCTCGCCGTAAAGCATTATATTCTCCAGCTCTTCTCTGCTCAAGTTTTTTATTTTCTCTTTTTTGGCTTCGCTTTGTATGAGTTTTTTCATCTCTCCGCTACCATATAGAGCGATTGCTCTATTTTTGTATGCCGTGGAGAGCTCCTCTTTGGAGGCTTGAAATAAAAGCGATACATCCTCGTCGCTTTTCATCATAGCCACGGCCTTATCTTTGGCAATTGCCGCCACAATAAAACCAAGTCTCTCTCCGCTAAGGTCGCGAAGCGGTTCTATGGACAAAAAATAGTTTTTGCTAAAAGATTTTTTGCGTCCGATAAACAGATACAAATCATCCTCTTTTAGCTCATTAAAAAGCTTTTCGTCATACTCTCTATGGCAAAGCACAAAATCCCCCAATATCGGATAATCAACCATCCACTCTGCTACATCTAAAAACTTATTATCCATCAGCACAAGAAGCGATATTTTTTTTTCCGCAAAGTTTTTTACCGCCTCGTCAAAATTTTTGATAACCTCTAAAGAGCCTACATACTCGCCTTTTAACTTTATCGGAGCTATGGATTTGATGTTTAGCTTTTTACCCAACTCTATCGACGAAAACGGCATCTGCGTTTTTTGCACATATACGAGTCCTTTTCGAAATCCCTCCAGCGGCGCTCCGTATTCGCTTTTATCCCAACTGCGCATAAAAACTTTCAAATCGGGAGTATGCAGCTGAAGCCAAAATTTGCCACCGTCTTTATAGCCGTCGAACGACGACATTATCGTATCCAACACCCTTGAAGCTCGGATTCTATCTCTATCTTTTAAAGAAGAGGCAAGTAGCTCATTTCCGGCAATAGCAACGGCAAGAGCCGTGGTCTGTTTGTTTTGCCTATCCATCTCTTCTCTTACGGCGTCATTAATGGCGTCCGAGAGCTTTGCGCTTCTGTGGTTTTCAATATCCCCCACAAAAAATAGCATCATCCCCGCCATAGCCAAAATCAAAAAAGCAAAAAAAGCAAAAAATATTTTTTTGTAACCAAACTTATTTCCCATTTTTGGATTATAATAGAGCAGACTTTAGGTGCGGTAAATTTGTGAGTTTTCGGCGTAAAAGGAGCTAAAATGCAGATTGTAAGCCAACCGGCCGTTCGCATCGCCGTCGTTTATGCAATACTCGGTCTTTGTTGGATTTTCTTTTCTGATGCGCTTGTGTTTTTGGTGGCTCCAGATATTTCAATACTCTCAGAGATGGGAACCTGGAAAGGGTCGGTGTTTGTACTAATAAGCGCTTTTGTCATCTATCTTGTGGCTCACAAAAGGCGACAAGAGGCAGATTTTGACAGCAAATCCGGTGAAAATGTCGGGTACGGCTCCTTGTTGCCGATATTTGCCGCTTTATCGCTCATTATTATCGCTGCAGGCTTTACGGGGGCTTCTTATAGCGCATACAACGAGAAGAAAAAAGCGGTCGAACAGTTAAAAACCGTCGCCGGCATGAAAGCCGGCGAGCTTAAGAGATGGCTTAACGAACGGCAAAACGACGCTGAATTTTTGCGAGGCGCAACTTTTTTCGTAGACCAAAATATAAAATGGCAAAAGCCTACCGATAAAGAGTTGGCAGAAAAAGTATTGCCTAGACTGGAGGCTTTTAAGCGCATATCTGGCTACAGTCTTGTTTTTCTCGTCACCAAAAATGGGGAAATTCTGCTATCTACCGAAAAAAGAGATATGACAATAACTCCTCTGCTGCAAAAAGCAATCGACCTATCTCTGGAAAAAAACAACACCGTCTTCACCGATATATACCGCCTCCCAAAAAATGAGGGCGGACAAATAGTAATCGACTTCGTATCACCGACCTGCCCACCGCAAGAGTCGCAAAAAATAGTTATTGTATCAAGAGTCGAAGTCGAGAGGTTTTTGTATCCATATATGCAGTTTTGGCCGATTAAATCTAAAACTGCGGAGACCCTTTTGTTTCGAAAAGAGGGCGACAATGTGCTATTTTTGAATGAGCTTAGATATATCAAAAATAGCGCCCTTGCTTTGAAAATGCCGATAAACAAGAGTGAGGTGTTAGCGGCGAAAGCGCTAAACGGCGGCATTGGTACAAGCGAAGCGATAGACGGCGTAGACTATAGAGGTACTCCCGCCATCGGAGTCGCCCAAAAGATAGAGGGCACGGAGTGGTTTTTGATGTCCAAGCAAGACAAGAGCGAAATTTACGCTGAAGCCAAAGAGATAACATTTTGGATAGGGGTCGCAGACCTGCTCTCCATAATCATATTGGCGGCGGCGATATTGCTGCTTTATCAAAGAAGAGAGCTTTACTTTGCCAATATAAGACACAAAGAACAGCTCGAAAAACTAGAAGAACGAAAAGCGGCGCAAGAGAAAATAAATAGACTCAATCGTAGTTTGGAGCAAAAAGTATCAGAGAGAACAAAACAGCTCGAAAACGCATACAACGAGATGGAGGCTTTTACATACTCCGTTTCACACGACTTGCGCTCCCCGCTTAGGGCTACGGATGGCTTTAGTCAGGCGTTGCTTGAAGATTATGCCGATAGGCTGGACGATATTGGCAAAGACTATCTGTTGCGAATCAGAAACGCAAGTCAAAAAATGGGGGCTTTAATAGACGACCTTTTAAAACTTTCCAGACTCACAAGACACGATATTACGCTTAGCGAGATAGACCTTGCGAATATAGCCAAAGAGGTATGCGAAGAGCTAAAAAGCGCTGGAGTCGGCAAAAATGCGATGATAGATATAGAGTATAAAATGATAGTCTATGCGGATGCCGATTTGATGAAAATAGCGCTTACAAACCTTTTCTCAAACGCTTTTAAATTTACGGCACACCAAAAAGAGGCGCATATCACATTTAAGAGCGAGGATAAAAACGGGGAAAAGATATACTTCATTGAAGACAACGGAGCCGGCTTTGATATGAAGTATGCGTATCAGCTGTTCAAGCCTTTTCATAGGCTACACGCCTCAAGCGAGTTTGAGGGAAGCGGTATAGGACTTGCGATAGTATACAGAATAATTGCAAGGCATTTTGGCAGAGTATGGGCTGAGGGCGAGATAGACAAAGGTGCTCGCTTCTTTTTTACGCTAGGCATCAAGCAAAACGAATACGCCAAGGAGGCGAAAAGTGGAATCTAAATATATTTTACTTGTAGAAGACAATCCGGACGATGTACTGCTAACGACACGGGCTTTTCAAAAAGGCAACTTCGCAAATCCGATACACATAGCAACAGACGGCTTGGAGGCGATAGATTTTTTATTCGGCAAAGGGGAGTTTGAGGGGCGCGATATATCACAACTGCCCGCACTCATTCTCCTTGATTTGAAGCTACCGAAAATAAGCGGTTTTGAGGTGCTTCAAAAGATAAAAAATGAGGAACTTACAAAGCTTATTCCGGTGGTAATACTAACCTCTTCAAAAACAGAGGAAGATGTACTAAAAGGCTACGAACTAGGCGCAAATAGCTACATCAGAAAACCGATAGATTTTGAGAGTTTTGTTGAGACCGTAAAACAACTCGGATTCTACTGGCTTCTTGTAAACGAATTGCCGCCTGTCCACCAATAAAAAAAGGGTGTCAATATGCACATAAATAGAGCTTTAAGGGCGTTGATTATTGACGATAGCGAAGACGATGCCCTGCTTCTGATAAGAGAGCTTCGGCGAAACGGGCTTGCAATCGAATACGAGACGGTGGCTAGCGCCAAAGATATGGGAGAGATGCTAAAAAACAAGAGCTGGGATTTTATCCTGTGCGACTTTGTTATTCCTGGCTTTGGCGGAATGGAAGCGTTGTCCACTTTTAAAGAATTTGGACTCAACATGCCGTTCATCCTCGTATCCGGCAAAATTCCGGAGGAGGAGGCCATAGAGGCGCTAAAAAGCGGGGCGGGAGATTTTATTTTAAAACAAAACCTCTCTAGACTGTATCCGGCTCTGATAAGAGAGCTAGATGACGCAAATTCCAGAAAGGCAAAAAGAAGAGCCTTAGAGGAGCTCCTGCAAACCAAAAATGCTCTAGAAGAGCTAAATGCAACACTTGCTCGCAAGGTAGAAGAAGAGGTCGAAAAAAATAGGCAAAAAGACGCGGTTATGATACATCAGTCGAGGCTAGCCGTAATGGGCGATATGCTAAGCGTTGTGGCACACCACTGGCGTCAGCCGCTAAACGCTCTTGGACTAATCATACAAGATGTCAAAGAGGCAAAAAAATACGGCGAGATGACAGATGAGTATATAGATGGGATGATTGCCGGCGCCATGGGGCAGATAAATCTCATGTCTAAGACGATAGATGATTTTAGAGGCTTTTTCAGGCCAAAAGAGACGATAGAGACTTTTCTGCTCAAAGACAACATAAACGGCGGCGTAGAGCTTTTAAAACCCCAGCTAGACGAATATAATATAACCGTAAACGCTGTATGCGACAAGGATATGAGCAAATGCGACACATGCGACACCCGTCTTATCTGCGGCTACCAGAGCGAACTAAATCAGGTAATCTTAAACATACTGCTAAACGCAAAAGACGCAATTCGTGAAAAACAAAAAACAACCGGGGTCAAAGAGGGGGCAATAAATATAAGCTTCACCCATCCGAAAGATACAAAAAGCGTAATAATCTCGATAAGCGATAACGGCGGCGGCATAAAAACGGGCGTAGCGGATAAGATTTTTGAGCCGTACTTTACGACAAAAGAGCAAGGCAAAGGGATCGGAATCGGTCTATACATGTCCAAAGTCATTGTGGAGCAAAACTTTAAAGGCAAAATCGGCATAAAAAATATACAGGGCGGCGTAGAGGCGACAATTGAGCTACCGCTAGCGATTGACGCATAAAGTGGCGCCTAAGCTCAACCTTTTTTTGCTAGAATCAAAGCAAATATAACGGTTTTGAGGCAGATGAAGAAGCTATTTTTATTACTTTTTTTTTCCATTTTTCTATATGCAGACAGCAACACTACAATCAAAAATATAGCTTTTCACGGAAACGATAAATTTTTTACCGCCGTACTCAAAGAGGCAATCGGCATAGAGGGCGAGAGTTTTTATAAATTTTGGAAAAAACTGCCGGAGTATGAAAGAGACGATATGGAGAGAATGGAGTCCGACATAGTCGAATTTTATCACTCGAAAGGGTTTTTTAATGCAACCGTAGAGAGCGAAATAAAAGGCGACTCACTGCTGTTTAATATCAGCGAAAACGATAGAATGAAAGTAGTCTCCGTAGAGATGCAATCTCCTTTTTACATCAAAAATATGATAGCCCTAAAACCTAATGACTATTTTGACGCCGACTTGTTCGTCAAAAGCAAAGAAAATATCAAAAAATATCTAAACGAAAACGGTATGCCAAAGGCGAAATTTAGCGCAAAAGCGTACATAGACCCCGTAAAATACGAGGCAAAGCTGGAGTTTAATATCACCGATGCCACCGTATCGAAATTTGGCGACATCCATATAGGCGCAGTGGACGACATAGACGAAGAACGCATCAAAGAGAAGCTATTTTTTAATAGCGGGCAGGAGTACGATAGCCGGAAAATCGACGAAAGCTACAAAAGCCTCTACGCAACAGGAGCTTTTGAGACGGTATCCATCAAGCCGATGGTAGACCAAGAGGGCGAGAGTGTGCCCGTAGACATCAATCTAACAGCCTCAAAGCAAAGAAGCTTTAAACTGGGGGCAGGCTATGATACCGATGAGGGCGCAAGGATAAAAGGCGGCTGGCTACACAAAAACTTCTACGGCAATCTAAAAAGATTTGAAGCCATTGCGGAGTTGTCAGACATAAGGCAGACGGTAGGCGCAAAAATCAGCATACCGAGAGTTTTTGGATTTGAGTTTGAGGATTTGGCAAAATATGAAAAACTAAAATACCCTGGCTTTACCGAGAAAATAACATCAAATGCGTTTAAATTCAAAATTCCGTACAAAACTACGACGCACTACCTAGGGCTTTTGATGGAGATAGGCTCCGTGTGTGCGGATGAAGAGAGCGACAAGATAGAAAATAAAGATTTTGTTATCAATGCGCTTACTTACGAGTACACAATAGAACGCAGAGACTCGGTAATCGATGCAAAAGAGGGATATTTCGTAGGCTGGAATGTGGAGTTTGCGGACAATATGCTAGGTTCTTCTATAAATTATCTCAAAACAAATTTGGAAACCAAAGCAGTACTTGGATTTAGCGATAACTCATACTTTAGGGACTTTTTGTTTGGCGCAAGAGTCAATATAGGCGGCATCAACGACTTCAAAAAAAACGATATTCCGGTCTTTAAAAGATATTTTGCGGGCGGTAGCTTTTCAAACAGGGGATATTCATATAGAAAACTGGGGCAAAAAGATTCTCACGGCAACTATATCGGCGGTAACTCACTAATAGACTACTCGCTAGAGGCTAGATACAAAACGACAAAATCACTCTGGGGTGTACTATTTTTTGACTCTACGCTGCTAAACGAAAAATCGCTTGTTTTTAACGGAGATTTCAAATACTCAATCGGAACAGGAGTGCGATACGATACGATAGTCGGTCCTATCCGTTTTGACATCGGCGTTCCACTCACCGAAAACAAAAGAAGCCCTGTATATCATATTAGTTTTGGACAGGCATTTTGAGACAAATATTTGAGGCAAGCTATAAAAGCTTCTATTTTTCCATCATCGGTATACTATGGGGGACGGCTATACTCTTTGCGATTCTCCAAAGCGGACTCGTCGCAGAGCTTGTCATGAAAAATATACTTCCAAAGCAAGGCATCAAGATAGAATCCGCAAACGGCGGAATACTTAGCGGAATCGAGCTAAGAGGGGTACGCTACGAGAAGCTATTAAGCGCCTCCGAAGTTCGATGCCGCCTTGATATTTTGCCTCTACTTAGCGGCGAACTAAGCTTTTCTTATCTGGATATTAAAGATTTAAGAGTAAACGAAAAAGAACTAAGCAAACTACTATCGCAAAAATCGACAACAAAAAAGCCTGAATTTTTGGATGTTATCAAAATAGACAAACTATCGCTATCTATGCTAGACTTTAGTTACGGTGAGCTAAAACTCCCTCAACTAAAACTCAACTCCGACTATATCTACTACAACTTCGATAAGTTTTATATGGATATTGACGCAGATATTAACTCAAATATACTAGACACCAAATTCCACGGCGAGATACTGGACAAAAACTACTCCGTCAGAGGCATATTCAAATCAAACGGCTCAAACTATATCAACAAAATAGTAGACGACATCGATTTTGATTTTAATGCGCTCAAAGAAAGCGATTTTGTGCTCAGGGGAGACGATGAGGGGCTGTACGCCAAAGCGCACATCAAAAATAGCGGCGAACTCTACAAATATATCGTAAACGCAAAAGTCAACGACGCTATCAGCGAGCTAAATCTAAAATTCAAAGATTGGATTATGCGAGTCGATACAAAAGGCGAGCTAGAGTGCAAATACGGTGTGGTAGATTCCGACTTTAGCGTAGTATACGACGGTAACAAAACAACATATTTCGGAAAAGCAAAAGCAAAAAAATTCAAATACATTCCGCTTGGGCCATTCACAAACTCACTCAAAATAAAAGAGGCGATAAATGACGAGGTAAGCTTTTTCGGGGATGTTAAAAAAGTTGAGGTAACGGCAAAAAACCGTGTTACGGCGACGCTACTAGATGAAAAATTTGATGTTGATTCGTCCGAGACGCTCGTAAACTACGACATCAAAAAGAAAGCGCTCAAGGTAACTACAAAAGCGAAGCTAAATACGCACTACTTCAAAGCAGATGTCGAAA